>CAYTMD010000148.1:0-13252 GCA_964438685.1 uncultured Acidobacteriota bacterium | reverse complement strand
CGTCCCCCCGCCCAATCTCCCCCGAAAAACCTCTGAGCTGCGAAAGTTGGGTTAGCACCTTCCTGCCCGCACATCGCGTGTTGCAGTGTAGGCAAAGGAAACGGTAGGTCTCCACCTAAGAGGTCCGCGACTCTTATTCTGATCCCCAACCCCGCCGTATTCTTTCGAAGCACTCGTTCCAATCGCTCAACGAGAGACCAGAAAACTTGGCCGGATAAGAAATCCCGGCTAGAATAAAATCATCAATCTTAAAGGAGTCATGCGAATGTCTGTAAATCCCAGGATGAACCGTCTCTTTACGCAGAGCGGCAAGTGTTTGCAAGTGGCGTTGGACCACGGAATAGCGAATGTGGCCAGTTTTCTTTCCGGCATCGAAAACATGGAAAAGGTGATCGGGACTGTCGCGGCGGCGAACCCTGACGGGATCCTCGTAACCGGGGGACAGGCCCATTGGCTTCAGTATCTACCCCAGAAACCCAAGCCGGCGTTGGTGTTGCGAATGGATGCTACGAACTTCTACCTTACGCCGACGCCGAAGGTGGTTTCCTGCAAATTGATGGAAAACGCAGTGGAGCAGGCGGTGGCCCTGGACGCAGCCGCCATCGTTGTCAACCTGTTTTGGGCGCCCGACCAACCCGACCTGCATGGGCAGTGCGTGGAAAACGTAATTCGCCTCAAGCCTCAGTGCGAGCGCTTCGGCATGCCGCTGATGGTGGAACCCATGCTGATGATCCCGGATGACAAAGGCGGGTACAAGCTCAATTCCGACATCCAAAGGACCGTGGCGCTGGCCCGGCAAGCGGTGGAACTGGGCGCGGATATCGTTAAAGCCGACATCGCCGAAAACGTCCACGAATACCACCTGGTAGTGGAGGCTGCCGCGCCCCGCCCACTGTTGCCACGGGGTGGAGCAAGGGTCCCCGATCAGGAGGTCCTTACTCGGACCCACACATTGATCCAACAAGGCGCTTCCGGCATTGTTTACGGGCGCAATATCTATCAGCACCCGCACCCGGAGCGGATGGTCCGCGCCTGCCAGGCGATCGTCCATGAAGGCGCCACCGTGGCGCAGGCCATGGCGATCCTGGGTTGAACCAAGTCATCGGGGGATCCGGCCATCGGGCCATCGGGTCATTGAAAACCCGCATCTGAAACTCGCAGGTCACAACTCAAAAATCGTGGGCTCTTGGCACTGCGAATTTCCAATTTCGATTTTCGAGTTTCGAGTTTCGATTTTCGATTTTCGAGTTTCAATGACCCGATGAACCAATGGCCCGATGAACCGATTCTCACAGGCTCCACTTGAAGTCGACTTCCCTGCCCTGATACTTCGGCTGCCACGGTTCCTCGGTGATCCATCCGATGTCCATTCGCTCCCGTTTGCGTTTGTCGAAGAGGTTGAGGATCTTTTTCTGCTGCTCGGTATTCATATCGCCAAAGCCGATGTCGTCGCCGTCGGCCCCATTCCCGATGGCAACCGGCACCTTGAACGTCTCCACGGCGTAGCGGGTGTACTCGAAGCGCGTTACCGGCGCCCAGTTGCAGGACCAGAGGATATTGCGGTAGTTCGGAAACAGCCCATACGACCAACCCACGGGAGAGCAGCCACTGTCCTGGTAAGTGCCATGTGCAACAAGGCAATAAGGCGCTGCCAAGTCATATTGAAACTTAGCCCCAATGTCATCGGAGGCGAGCAACGCCAGTTGGGGACTGTAGTCGGCCACGGCTGCGGCCACTTCTTTTACTAGGGTCATCATCCCTCGGCTCGGGTAGCCGGGCAGGGCGGACGGGCTGAGCCCGTTCGAGATGACAAATGTCTCATCCCAAATGAAGCCATCCACCTCCTTTCCGTACTCATCCAATAAGGCGTGGATGTATCGATGGTAAAACTCCCGCACCTCGGGGTGCAGCGGGTTCTGGGCGTAAACCTTGCCAGTGGTGTCAGGCCCTTCCCAACCTCCCCAGTGAAGCACCTTGCTGGGATCATAAATTTCTTTGATGGAATCGCAGGCGTTCAAGCCATCGCTGTAATAGAGCCCCACCCTGAAACCCTTGTATTTGGCGTAACGGATGCGCCGATGCATTTCTGCAAGCGACATCGGCACCGGTCGAAGAGCCTTTACTGAAGCTTTTGGCCACCCGTAGCCGTTTTCGGGAACAGGGCCGTCCGAGAGCGCCTGAACCCGCGGTTCCAAGGCGCTGGGGAATGCCGTCCAGGTTTTATCAAGCACGCCCCGGCGCCAGTCAAAAGCGTATCGTCCCACGTAGTCATACCAACCGTGCAGGGCAAGAAATATCTTATTGCGGTCTACCGGTGCAATCCGAGCCGCCAGCGCATCGATATCACGGAACCATCCCTGTCCGTTCTTGCTCATGTAGTCGTAATCCACCATCGCCACATCGTGCAGCCAGTCCGGGCCCGGGCGAACATCGGGAAGCGACATGGCGTAGAACACCGCCATGGCCGTCTTCTCATCCCCGCGGTGGAGGCCCGTGTACACCACCCGCTCTTCCTTCTCCACCCCGACTTGTCCCGGATATTGACAGTTAAACTTTCCCGCCTTCTCCCCATGCGCGAGGGAGAAGTACGACGTGAAATACGGGTCTGAACTGTGCGTCAAACGCAGGTCGGTTTGATCCGCATACTCGTCCACCATCGGAATGGCAAGCAATTGCGGCTTCCCAACGGAGACGTACTGCCCCGTCATGGGATAAACGTACTCGTTCTCGCTTTCAAAACCCTGGATGGTCTTTCGCCGGCCGATTCCATTCTTCATGGGGAGGAATACGTTGCGGTTTTCAAAAGGCAGTTGGATGTTCCGCGGAAGCATCAATTCCACGGTGGCATCGATCTTAGGGGCCGCTTGAATGCCTATCTTCTGCTTCAACGTCACTAGTCCGGGCGCCAGTTCCTGAAGTTCCAATTCATAGTGGACCGTGAACGCTTCGTGGCCGGCGAAATCATATTGGAAAATCAGGCTGTCGCCCTCTCGCCGCGCCACGCTCGGCCGCTCGCAGTTGTACTGCCGTCTCCCGCTCACCAGCAGGCGCGGACGGTTGTCTCCCAGACGGCGATTGACCAGTTCCAACTTCCCATCGGTGAAAGAAACAATTTCGCCAACCGGCGTCACCTGCAAGCGCCAACCGTTGCGCTCAAGGGTTACGGGGGCACCCATGTTGCCGTCCACACCACTGAACAATTGCGTTGAGGATGAGGCCACCGAGGCTCCCACCAGGGTTATGAATTCTCTTCGATCAAGCTGCATGAGATCCTCCGGCTTGGGCCGCCACTGCCAGCCGGATTTGCGCCGCGCGGTCGAAAATTTCTTCCTTGCTGATCCCCGCCTCCTGGTACATGGCGAATACGTTTTCATCCGGAGTTTCGGGAGGGATCGAGTGCGACGCCGCCAGAATGTAGCCGCCGCCGTCGCGCGTCATACCTTCAATCAGCCGGGCCGATGCTCGCCGCACCTCATCAACAGTGCCGGTGGGAAGGAGGCCCTGAGTATCCACACCGCCCATGAATGACATCTGCTTGCCGAATTCCGCCTTCAGTTCCAGGGCGTCCATCCCCGGGCAATTGCACTGAATGGGATTGAGCACATCAATTCCAATTTCAATCAGGTCCGGGATGATGGGCCGCAGAGCGCCGCAGCAATGGTGGGCCACCCACAATCCCTTGGCCTTCCCCACCGCCGCGATACGCGCCAGGTGGGGCTTGACCAGCTTGCGCCAGGTGGCGGGACTCATCAGCATGGAAAACTGCGAGCTGACGTCGTCGCCCGTCCACAGCCAGTCCAGTTCATAACGCGCCAGGGCGGCCTGAGAAAGTTCCAGGGAGAAGTCGGCGCAGCGCTTCAGCATTTCGTTGGCGAATTCCGGGGCTTCAACCATATCCAGCAACGCCATTTCAATGCCACGCAGCCGCCAATACATTTCGTAAACGCAGGGAGAAACGTCGCAGCCAATGAAGTAGTCCTTCTGATGCGCCATGACCGGCAGCATCAGCCGCATCAATTCCTCCAGATGATCGATGGGGAATTGATAGCGCAGGACCTCATCCCGGCTGGCGTTTTGCAGTGGGAAGTGGGTGATCTGGTTGAAGCCGTACTGCAGGGTCCATTCCACGCCCCAGATGTCCACGTGCGACTCGCCCTCGTTCTCATGAACAATACCTTCCATGGCATAGTTGTTGTTCACCCAGGTTTGCCGCACGTCATCTCCCATGGCCTCAGCCACACGGGAGACGGGTATATCCAGGAGCTTGGCGAATCGCTTGGCTGTCTTCGGATGAAACCACATAAAGACGGGGAGCCGGTCGACGGGCTCGCGCCGCAAGGCTGCGTGTACACGTTGCTTTGAATTCATGGATTAAACCTTTCAGTTCGGGCCAAACGTTCCGGCGGGCCGAGCGCGAGGGAGGATGATTCTACCGTAAAGACGCTGTGAGCGATAGGCGAATGTTGCGAGGCTAAATTGAAAGGCGAATATTGGCATACTTGGATCCATCACTTTGACGCCGTAACCGCCGCCTGTCGGGTGGCTTTTGGCGCTCTTCCATAGGACTCTTTGTCATGGCGGCATCCCGTTTTCCATAGATTCTGTAACTGGCTTTATAATCAGTGGCGTACCAGCTTTGGCGTGCGAAAATCGCCTAACTTCATCCTTTATTTTCAGTAAGATACCAGCTTTGGTGAGTGGTAGACTGAGTGCGAAAACGCGGCACAATGTCGCAGACGATTTCGGAGGGATTCAAGGTGGAAAAAGGCTGCATAAAGTTCTCTCTAACTTCGAGCGTCGGTCAAGCGAACTGGCCGGTGCAACCCGCCGCGGACCTGGGCCAATCCTCGTGCCGATATGGTAGCCTATTTTCCTGCCAAGTGTCAAGGAAAAAGAAACGTCCGCAGCCCCGGCCCACGGATTCCCTTTTATTGTTCCAGTGCATTAACCTCGCGGATCTTCCCGGCCTGTGTCAGGGGCACGCGGAGGGTTTTGATTTCCAACGGATGAAACTCGCCGGTCCAGCGGCGGTGCACCAAGCCCAAATCCAGTGAAGCCTTGGTTGCCCTTCCCGCGGTTTCGTAACACCTGATGATGAGATCGTTTCCATCCTCGGCTTGCTTGACGTCTGACACAACGATGTTGGGCACATCCACCGAGAGGAAGGAAGCGGCCTGGGGACGTGTGCCCCGGTGGATTCCCTGGTAGAGAACCGGCACCGGCGCGGTCATTTCCTCCGCCATGCGAACAACGCCCGCATCCTGCCAAGTGCCCGTGTGAGGAGCCAGCACCATACGGAAGGTCTGGATGCCCTGGTCCTGCCAAATGTATTCGCCGTTGGGATCGATCTTGCGGGGTTGGTGCTGCGCGTAGGCGGCGCCGCGAACAATGGAAACCCGCAGGTCGCTGTCCTGCACGCTGTAGCCATACTTGGCGTCATTCAGCACCGTCAGGCCGTACGCCTTGCCCTTCTGGTCGCCGGATAGATCAAGCCAGCGCTGGCCCGGATCTTCATCGCCATTCGCCTTGCGCACTTTGAAGCCATAAGCGATTTCATAAGTAGGCACGGGATTCTGCACATTCACGGGAAAAGAGAATTTCAGAATCTTCTGGTGCTCGTGCCAATCGAGTGACACGTTCGCTTCGAGTGTGCGCGCCCCGGCGTAAAGCACCCAGTCCGTACGCATGTGGGAATCGCCATAGCCCGTCCGCACGCGCAGGGTGGCCCGCACCGGACCGTTCTCCAGCACGCGGAAACTGGCGTTTCCGAAGGCGCCGATTTCTTTTGTGTAGGAGCGAACATCATGGCTCCAGGTGTCGCTGGGATCGTCAATGACCACGGCGCGCGCCCCGCCTGCACCTTCATGAAAAGTCTCCACTCCCGCATCTTTGTCAAACATGGAGATTGTGCCATCGTCAGCAAAGGTTACGCGGAGATGTTCGTTTTCCAGACCCTTCTCGGTGGCTTGCACATTGGATGTGGGAGCAGCAACAGGTTCAAGCTTACGCACACGGAATTGCCGGTAGCCGAAAGCGGGCACCGGCGCCTGAAACACCAACCCCCTGCGGTTGCCCGCCACCGTCTGCCCCGCGACCCACTGATGGGGAACGGCATTTCCATGCTCATCTTCCAGGCGCGAATTGCTCAGCGTAGTGGCGAGATCCTTAGGGCCCCAGTCCAGATCATATTGAACATTCAGGTTTGCCGCCCAAGCGTGGGGGTTGAAAACCACCAGATATTCCGAGGCCGGGTCCGCGGTGGGAATCTGCCAGGCGATCTTCTCTGCCGCGCGGTAAATGGCCTGGTCCGCCACTTCCCTGGCGAACCCATAGGCATTGTGCGCAACAGCATAGTGCTCCGGAAGCGCCGTCCCCGCCATGCTGTCGTGGAACTGCATCAGCAGAACTTTCTTCCAGGAAGTGTCGAAATCGCTCTTGGGATAGGGAAGGCCCGCCAGCACGTTGGCCAACGCAGCCATCTTCTCACCGGTCATCAAGGCCATTTCTGTGGTGCGATTGTCCTTCTTGATGGCGGACACCGCGGTGTAGCAGCCCACCGAGTGATGCTGCAAATCGTCGTCCACCACAGGAAAACGGGACCCGGGATTCGGGGTACGGGATTCGGGATTCGAAACGTCGGACGTATCTTTGGCCAAATCGTCGAAGTAATGGTCAGGTGTGCTGAAAATGATCTTGGGCGCGCCTGGTTGCTTCTGCGCCTCCAAAATTGTGTGAATGGTATCCTTGGCGGGGCCCCCTCCATGATCCCCCGCGCCGTAGAAGACCATCATGCTGTTGGTGGGTTCCTGAAGCTTGGTATAGTCGTGCATGGCCTTTTCGATATCGCGCGTTATCCCGTAGCTGCCGGGAATTCGATAGGTCAGAATGCGGGTTCCGTCCGCGCCCTGCCATCAGAACACATCGGCGGGCAACTCCTTTTCATGGATGCCCGGGCGCATGAACACGTAGGCGTGCATCCCCTGGAGCTTCAGAATTTGGGGCAGCGTGCCGGGATGGCCAAATGAGTCGGGGTTGTAACCCACGTGCGTCGTCCGCCCCAGCAGATGCTGGAAGACGCGTTCGGCATAAAGCCCCTGGCGAATCAACGACTCGCCATTGGGGACGTTGACGTCAGGCTCAACCCACCATCCGCCGACGACGTCCCATCGGCCTTCGTCCACGCGTTTGCGAATCTCCGCCATCATCCCAGGGTCGGCGGCCGCGGCCCACTCATACAACTGGGCTGAACTTGCGGTGAATTTGAAATCCGGAAATTCATTCATGCGGTCAAGCGCCGCGCGAAACGTGCTGAGGCCCACGGCCATCGCTTCCGACCATGGCCAGAGCCACGGAATATCAATATGCGCATTTCCGACCATGTACAATTTGTGTTGGGAGGCATCCGGCGGCCAGGGCGCTGCGGACTGCCCGGTCATCTTCCCCGCCACCAGCGAAAGTGTGCAAATCAAACCCGCAAGGACCAACCATCGGACGGCACGATAACGCATGGGAACCTCTCCTGGGAAACCTAGCTTTTTAAGTACCGGGTGTAAGCTGTTAGGGATTTACTGGTACGGTAAACCTGACGCCCAAGCAATAGCACCGCGATATTAATCGCGTCTTGATTAACACTTCTTGAGCAGCGGGTCAACAGGCAATTCCTCGCCTGATGACACTTTGGGTGCAGGGAGGTAATTGCCGGTTGGGAGATGATTGACATGAGCGAGCCTGTCGCCATGATCTTGGTTCGGGCAAAAATGCAGCATTAGCCCCAGCACTGTTTACTTAATGGATTTCCAGGCATGAGGTGGTAATCGGATACTGGGGGACCCCCTCACCCGTCCCGCCCCGGCTGGTGAAAGCGCCGGTTGCGGTCCACCCTCTCCCCCAAGGGGGCGAGGGAAGTAAATTCAAATTACCTCTCCCCTCGCCCCCTTGGGGGAGAGGGGCCGGGGGTGAGGGGGTCAAGTTAGGACCAGTCAGCTTGAGTGAACAGCATTGGAGGTACATCCCCCGCCCCGGGACCACTTTCGCATTAAACTACCGCAACTCAAGATGGCTGAGCTGTGCAATAATCTCAAGTTCGAATGGAACCACTTATGAGTCTTGAAACCGCACGCAAGGTATTGGAAATCGAAGCAAGGACACTGAAAGACCTGATCGGCCGCCTGGACCAGGAGTTCGTGCGTGCGGTGGACCTTCTGATGAATTGCAAAGGCCGTGTCGTGGTGGCAGGGATGGGAAAATCCGGGCTGGTGGGGCAAAAGATTTCCGCCACGCTATCGAGTACCGGCACACCCTCATTTTTCCTGCACCCTGCCGAGGCGCTGCACGGCGACCTGGGACGGCTGGTCCGCCAGGACGTTCTGCTGGCGCTCTCCTACAGCGGCGAGACCGATGAATTGTTGCGCCTTCTCGATACCGTCAAGCGGCTGGATATCCAGCTCATTTCCCTGGTGGGCAATCGCGCATCGTCGTTGGCACAGGCCAGTGACGCGGTAATTGACGTAAGCGTTAACCGGGAGGCATGCCCGCTGGGGCTGGCCCCCACCGCTTCCACCACGGCCATGATTGCCATGGGGGACGCGCTCGCCATGGCGGTACTGAGAAAGCGCGGCTTCAACGAAGAGGATTACGCAACTCTCCATCCCGGTGGCGGGCTGGGAATGCGATTGCGGCGGGTGGAAAACGTCATGCACACCGGGGACCAAGCCCCCACTGTGGGCCCTGACGCTCCCATGCCCGAAGTCATCTATGAAATGAGCCGCAAGGGTTTGGGCCATACCGCAGTGGTGGAGAAGGATGGCCGCCTGCTCGGGATCATCTCCGATGGTGACTTGCGCCGCGTGCTGGAGAGAGAAGGCAATCGCGCGTTAAGCTTAACCGCCCACGAATGCATGACGCGCTCGCCCGCGACCATCCACGCCAAAGAATTGGCCACCAAGGCGCTCAGCATTATGGAGGGGCGCAAGATCACCACCTTGCTTGTCGTCGACGCCGAGGGCAAACTTCAGGGCGTTGTCCATATCCACGATTTGTGGACCACGCAGATGTTCTGATCCTGGAGTCGCTGCATCCGGCAGCAATAATTCCCTTCCGCAGGATTTTACAATCCATTAAAGGGTGGAACGAGAGCTTTGTTTGGACGCCGAGGGCTCGACACTGCGAACCCGCCCGTGCGATTGCATTCAGAGGCCGCCGGGCGTATGTTATGGGTCGGTCGAAAACTGAAACCGGAAATTCCGGCTCACAGCCAGTCAGGAGGAGGGATTCGCATGGGATTCATCGCATGGATCATTCTCGGCCTGGTCGCGGGGTTTATCGGAAGCAAGATCGTCAACAAGAGCGGCGAAGGCTTTTTCCTCGATATCATCCTGGGAGTTGTTGGCGCCATGGTGGGCGGTTGGCTCTTCAGCCATTTCGGGGCTCACGGTGTCACGGGTCTGAACATCTACAGTCTGGTGGTGGCCGTGGTGGGTTCCATCGTGGTTCTGGTCGTCTATCACTTGATTCGCCGCGTTCTGTAGTGCGCTCCGGATGTTTCGAGTAGGTAGACCCGGCGGGCTGGCGCAGAGCGAGCCCAACTCTGCGTTGGAGTGCGGATAAAGCAAGCCTGCCCATGTTCACGACGGACGGATCGTTCCAGTAATAGAACCTGCCCCTTGACCGGCCCGCATTCACCTCCATGGGCTTGGACCCGAGAGCGCACTTACCTTTCCCGCAGTCGCCTTGACTTTGCCAGGGGGCGAGTATAACTATTGATAATATGTACTTAGCAGGCCAGCAGGGCGATGCGGCGCCGGGTGAAACTCTCCGCCGCTTCTACGCAACCCTTTTGGAAAACTTCGGGCCGCAAGGATGGTGGCCGGCTCGAACCCGCTGGGAAGTGATCTGGGGCGCTATCCTGACCCAGAACACCACTTGGCGGAATGCCTCATTCGCCATAAGGAACCTTCGCAAGGCGGGAGCGCTGGGATGGCGCCGGCTGCGCCAGGTCCCGATTGCCGAGTTGGAGCAGATGATCCGGCCCGCGGGTTTTTACCGGCAAAAAGCCCTGGCCCTCCACAACTTTACCCTTTGGATCGAGCAGGTGCATGGAGGCTCGCTGCGCTCGCTTTTCGGCCAAGAGACGGCCAAAGCCCGCGCGCAGTTACTGGCGCTGAAGGGGATTGGCCCGGAAACCGCCGACGCCATTCTGCTCTATTCCGGCCGCCACCCGGTGTTTGTTGCCGACGCTTACACGCGCCGAATCCTCTCGCGCCACAACCTTCTTTCCCCCACGGCGGATTACCATTCCGCGCAACAATTTCTACACCAGCATCTTCCGCCCGACGAAGCCGTGTACAATGAGTATCACGCCTTGCTGGTGGAGGCCGCAAAACGCTATTGCCACCGCAACGTGGCGCACTGTGAGGAATGCCCCTTGGGGGCGGAAGTCCACAGTCAACAGTTGACAGTTGATAGTCAGAAACCGGCGCATCCTGCGGGTTCCGATTCTCAACTTGCGATTTAGGATTGAAGGATAAAACGCGAGAGTCGGCACGCATTGTGAATTACAAATTACGAGTTGCGAACTTCAGTTTTCAACTATCGACTATCAACTTTCAACTCTCGACTATGAACCATCAACTATCAACGATCGAATGTCGACTACCGACTTTCTAACATGAAACCCGATCCCGCCCGTCGCCAGAAAATCTTTCTCATTGTTCTGCTGATCCTCGTCCCGATCCTGGCTTTCCTGGGATGGAGCCAGGCATCGCTGAACCTGGATTTCATCCACCCCGCCAATTCGGAAGAAGCCATTTTGCTGCTGGTTCTGTCCACCATCATTTTCCTGGCCTTCGTCATTTTTACCCTGATCCTGTTGCGGATTCTGCTGAGACTCTACTTTGAGCGGCGGCAGCAGCAACTCGGCTCGCGCTTCAAAACCAAGATGGTGGTGGCCTTCCTGGGCGTTTCCCTGGTCCCCGTGATTTTCCTGTTCATTTTTGCCTATGGCCTGTTGAATCGAACCATTAACAAGTGGTTCAGCGTGCCTTTGGACGTTATTCGCCAGGACGCGGAAGAGTTGGTCCGCGAACTCGAACTGCAAGCTGCGCAGCGCGCCGACCACATTTCCAGCTATTTGGCGCAAAACGAAGAGATGATCCAGGCCATTCAGAGTCACAAAACGGACCGGGTGGCGCGCCTGGTGACGCAGGAGGTGGCGGCGGACCCCGGCACCGTGGCCGCCATGTGTTTCGACCCTGCCGGGAAACTGTTGGCGCAGGCCGGCGATCCGTGGCCCGACCCTTCGGAGATCGCCCGCTACTTCCCGCAAGTCTTCACCGGCAAGATGCCACCCAACGGCGTAAACGGGCACTGGTCCGCGGGCGAATATCAGCTTTTCATTTCCCTGGATCCCATTCTGGATAGCTCCGGCAACCGCCTGGGCACCGTCGCCGGCATCATGCGCCTGCCTTCCAAGCTGACCCGCATTTCCGCCGAGATTCAAAAAGAAACCCAGAAGTACAACGAACTTAGCCACAGCGGAAAAGCGGAAAAGCGCATGTATGTTTCCATGCTGGGGTTGCTGACCCTGCTGATTCTCTTCATCGCCACATGGTTCGCCATGTTCTTTTCCAAGCAGGTCACCATACCCATCCAGGCGCTGGCGAATGCGACCCACGAGGTGGCACAGGGCAACCTGGGGTTCCAAATCTCGGCGCGAGCGGACGACGAACTGGGGGTGCTGGTTCATTCCTTCAATCAGATGACCCAACAGCTTCTGGAAAACCGGAGCGCCATCGAGCAGGCATCCTTAAACCTTCAGGGCGCCAACCGCCAATTGGAAGAGCGCGGAAACACCATTGAAGCCATCCTGGAAAATATTCCCAGCGGGGTCATTTCCTTCGATCCACAGGGCCAGATTACGCGCTTGAACTCCACTGCTGAGCGGATGTTCAGGCACCCTCGTACACAGCCTCCCCGGGTACTGACCGATCTTTTTTCCGCCGAGGACGCACGTGAAATTGCCCGAATGTTCCGGCGTGCGGCGCGCCAGGGAGTGGTGACTCACCAGGCGGACATCGACCTAGGCGGAAGCCGCACGTTCATGGCACTGACCGTCTCTTCCGTGCAAGCCCGTCACGGACGCGTGGGTTCCGTGTTGGTACTGGAAGACCTTACGGAAGTCCTGCGTTCCCAGCGTTCGGCGGCATGGCAGGAGGTGGCCCGCCGCATCGCCCACGAAATCAAGAATCCACTGACCCCCATTCAACTCTCCACGGAACGCATCCTGCGATTGCTGGAACGGATGGAGACGGAATCGCCTCCCCCCGACCTGCTTTCAGCCGTCGGCGACAGCGCCAAGTTGATTGGACGCGAACTTGGCACGCTGAAAACGCTGGTGGATGAATTCACCGCTTACGCGCGCTTCCCTGCCTCCAAGCCCACGCCGGCGCAGATTAACGATATTCTGGAAGACGCCCTGAAAGTATTCGCGGGACGCCTGAAGGGCATTGTATTGCAACACGAGTTCACAGCCGATTTACCGATTGTGCAGGCTGACCCGGACCAGATGAAGCGCGTGGTGGTGAACCTGATCGATAATGCCGCGGAAGCGCTGGAGCAGTCGCTGCGCAAGGAAATCTGGGTGCGCAGTGCGCTGGCTTCCGATCGCGATGTGGTGGAAATCACCGTGGAAGATAGTGGACCGGGAATCCCTTCCGAAGCCAAGGAACGGTTGTTTCTTCCCTATTTCTCCACCAAGCGCTCGGGGACTGGCCTGGGCCTGGCGATTGTCAATCGCATCATCGCGGAACATCACGGATCGATCCGCGTGGAGGAGAATTTTCCCACCGGGACCAAATTTGTGATTGAATTGCCAGTGGACCGCGCCATGGTGGCGAGTACGGAAGAGGCCGTTGGTAAGTAAGGATCAAATGAAACAATCCATTCTCATCGTCGATGATGAACCCGGCATCCGCGAGTCTCTCACTGACGTGCTTCAGGACGAAGGCTATCGCGTGGAATCCGTCGGCAGCGGCGAAGCTTGCCTGGAAACTCTGCCCACCAACAAGTTTGACGTCGTCCTGCTCGACATCTGGCTGCCCGGCCTGGACGGCATCCAGGTGCTGGAAAAAATCCAGGCCCTGGAAGCGCCTCCCACGGTCATCATGATTTCCGGGCACGGCACCATTGAGACGGCCGTGCGTTCCACCAAGCTCGGCGCCTTCGATTTCATTGAGAAGCCCCTGTCCATCGACAA
>CAYTMD010000147.1:0-13276 GCA_964438685.1 uncultured Acidobacteriota bacterium | reverse complement strand
TCCCCCATCGGCCCACTGCCCCCAGCCGAGGCATACCTTACGGAATCGCTGGGGGTTCCTCGGAATGCCGTTCGAGCGGAAGCCGGCACCATAGAACTTGGATATTGTGGCAACATCCGCTATGAACCAGGCCTCCATAGCCTGTGTCATCAGGTGGCAGCAATCGTCCGAAATGCCGTTCACAGACCACGCATCCCGTAGGAGCAGATGAGCCCAAGGTGTGGTGTGAACCGGCGCCTCTGAATCAACCAAAAGGACATTGAAGGCATCCGGATGTTGTTTTTGCGCCGTCCGAAATGCGTCGAATGCTGAATTCCTGCTGCCACATATCACGATTTGCCAACGAATGCCCTTATCTCGGGCCTCTGTGTTCAAGCTCTTGAGAAATTCACTGAAGCCTTGTCGAAGGAAAGCCTTGGTGTCTTTCGAGTCGCCCCCACCCTCGGCATAAATTCGAATCTCGGTCACCACCGCGTTCCTCCCAACTCTCCCATTCTCCACAACTCGCCCAGCGGGTATTTGTTGAGCCAGTCTTTCAGTTTCTCCGATTGCAAGCGCGTCAGCCGGCTACCCTCCGCATCGCGCTCACAGATCAGCACGCTATCGGCTTTTTCCGTCAGAGCAGAAACCAGGATGTCAGAGTGAGTTGTTACGATCAATTGACCGCGCTCGGACGCTTGTATAAGCAACTCGGCTACCGTCGGCAGGATGTCGGGGTGCAATCCTAATTCCGGCTCTTCGACGCATATTAGAGGAGGAGGCTCTGGGTGGCAGAGTACGGCGAGAAGGCACAGATATCTCAATGTGCCGTCCGACAACCGAGTGGCAGGAATCTCTTTCAGACCCTGTTCGTGAACAACGAGTTGAACGGTTCCCCCGTGCAAGCGGGACGTCACGGCCTCCGCCGATTCGTAAAACTTTTTGAGGTATTCGTTGATCACATTTCTCGTCTCGGAACGGCTCTCTAAATAGTTCAGAACCAGGGGAAGGTTGTCAGCACTCTCCGAAAGAAAGTCGGATGGGAGATCAACCTTCTGGGGCTTGCGTGGCTCTGTGTTTCGGCCCAGATTCCACTCGCGATAAAGGCGGACCTTGCCGAACTGATTCCCCAGATACGTTATTTCCGGATATTGGTCGGGGTCCTTCCGCTGGGACAAAATTGACTGACCAACAGCTACATCCTCCCGGCGGAGAGACCTTTCTTCCCGGCCTTCGCTACTCGCGGCCTGAGCTTCCGCCTTCGTGCGGACATTTAGGACTGGACGGCCCGATTGATAGCGATAATAGAAATAGTCATCCGGCTCTCCCTGACTCGGATACGGGTTCTCAATCGCCTCATCGAAAATCTCAAACCGCTGCCCTACCATTGTGAATCCAAGTCGATATTTGAGTGGCCCCTTTCCCTCGGGGTAATAGACAGTCGCCTCGATTTCGCATGTCGGCACTCGCTTTGCGGGCAAACCTTTCCAGAGGTAATCCTCCACACCTCCGCCGTTGCGAATTGGCTGGGTAACGTCCGACGGGGTGGCGCGAAGTATGTCCACTGCCTCCAGCAGGTTGGACTTTCCCGAACTGTTCGGTCCAATAAGAACATTCAGAGGCAACAGGTCGATGGGGGGGGCGGCCGGGCCGTACGAGAGGAAATTTCTCAATTGGATTGACTTCAGTAGTCTATTAGGGCGCATATTAGCCGAATCCTCAACGCTCGTCGAGCGCGAAACGCTGCCGAGGTTAATGGGAAACTTCGTTCATACCAAAATCCCATGTCAGCCTTCGTGGATGCACATTATACGTCAGTGGGTAATCACGGTCGGTGTTTTTCCGTCCGTGGGCTTTGCCGCATCCTCGAAGACGATTCGGTGTTTTCGCACGTTGCCCTTTGCTTTCTTCGCGTCCTGAGGTCACCTGTTCAACTTGCCTTATCCAAATTGGGAAAGCAAATAACATGAAGCGCGGACCTGAATGACATGTCTGCGCTTGCGGCTTGTGTCTCGTCACTCGACTCGAAAACGGCGGCATACTCCGTTATCGCGCAGCGGTCTTCGCCGGTTCGGTCGCAACCTTGTGCAGCGCGGCGAGGTGTTGCTGGGCCAGCGCGTAAGTTGAAGTCGGCTGATCAATCTTGGGTTTTTCCACCAGTTTGAACATTTTTTCCGCCGCATCGTTCACGCCGTATTGTTCCGCGATCAAGCCAAATCCGAACCAGACTGCCTCATTCGGTTCTTCCAAATTCTGGGCAGTCATCGCTTTCAGCAATAACTCACGCGCCTGATTGGGTTTCCCTGCCTGGGCCTCAAGGCAGGCGAGGGTGTGCAGGATGGCGAAATTGGCATTCTTCGTCAATTCATTCGCCCGCTCCGCCACGTCGAGTGAATCCTGGTCGATTGGACCCGGCAGATACAGCGCATTCCATGCGTACGAGTTCAAGTCGCTCTCTTGCGATTGCCCTTTGTCAATAATGCCTTTCAGGATTTCCCGCGACTTCGCAAAATCTCCTCGATACGCCGCGAGGTTCGCGGAGGAGCGCACATAGGCCAATTCGTCAGGATACTGATGCATCCGGGCTTGGACCAGCTTGTCCCAATCATCATACTGCTTCAGCCCCGTGTAGGCCGTCGCCGCCAGTTGGAAAGCCCGCAGCGAAGTGGGTAAGGCCTTCATTAATTCCTGGGCGACAGGCAGCATTTCCGCCCATCGTTCCTGGGCTGAGTATGCATAAGCTAGCACCATCGTCAGCCGATTGTGGTCCATATCCGTTTTGGCAGACTGCCGGGCTTTCGTCAGGGCTTCGAGGTAGGAACCTTTGACGCCTTTGGAACGAAGCAGCACCAGTGCGGCCGTTCGGATGGTCGCTACATCCGATTCCTGTCCCTTGGTCCAGAAATAAGGAAAGGGGTTTCCGCCGAGAGGATCGTCACCGCCGTTGATCGAGATCTTTTCGCGTGCCCGATCGAGCCATTTTCGGGCGGCGGCTAAATTATTCTGGTCAATTGCTCGAAGCACGAGTGGGCCCAGGTCTTCCAGGTCAGCCGGGCCGGAAACGGAATATGCGGCGAGTTGGTAGCGGTCCCCGTTCTTCACCACATAAAGGTTCTGTGCGGGTGCGCCAGGGCTCTCGATGATGATTTTGTATCCCACCGAGTCATCACCATCGATCGTATAATGCATATTTGCTGTAGCGAGATCAGCCAACGTGATCAGCGGAAGTCCTGCCCCGCTTACTTGCAATTTAAGAGTCGACATCATTTGCTGAAACTGTTTCTGGTCCATCGACTCGTTTGGGATCTTTGGGTCGTCGTAGGTGAGCGCCTTCAACTCTTCGAGCGTCAGTTTTCCGCTTAACATATCTCCCATAAGTTGCTGGGCGACGCCACGGGGGCTTGTCCGGTCAACGATCAAATCCTCATACGGCTTGGTTTTGTTGAAGAGCGCCGCGCTTCGCATGAGTTGGCTTTCATTGCTTTGCCCATGTGCTCCCTCCGCCAACATGGCAGCGCCCTCCGGGTATTTCCGCACGCGGACCAACACCGCCCCAGCGTTTACCAGTGCCTGGCCGCGTCCCTGGTTATCGGTGGTGATCTCAAGTGACTTTTTCAAGGCTGATTCTGTGCCCTGTTGCAGGGCAATGGCCGCCAGAGTCAGACCCTTGCGGACATCGCTGGTGGGCAGAGTCGCGGCGTAATCAATCACCCCCTGGTAGTCGTGGGCGTACCAAAGATCGTAGAGAACATTGTCGTCGTAAGCGTGGCTGTACTCATCATCAAGTTTCTTCAACCCACGCAACACCTCCACCGCATCTTTCAGACCGGCCCTCTCGCCGTACCGTGTGCCATCAGCGTCAAATTCAAGCAAGAGAGCAAGATTAGCGCGCATCTCTTTATCCTTGGGATCGAGAGCGATGGCCTTCCGATAGGCGGCGATCGCTCCATCCAGGTCCATGCCTTTCTTCTCCAGGCGGCCAATCAGATCATGTTTCAGGACCATTCCCAAAGTGCTGAACGCCAGGGCGGAATTAGGCTCAAGATTGGTGGCCTCCCGCGCGACGCTGCGTGCTTGTTCCCCCAGCCCGGCGGTGAGCAGCGCCTGCGCAAGTTGTACCTTGTGCAAGGCTTCCTTCGGATGCTGGGCTTCCATTTGCCGGTAAGCGGCCAACCCGTCTTTGATCTTGCCGGCGGAAATGAGGGCATACCCAACGTTATCGAACGTAATAAAAATCGGGTCGGAATCCTGCACTTTCAGCACGGCGTCGCGCAGGTCCTTTGCTTGCTGCACCGTCAATCGCGTGTTGGGGTTCTCAACCCGCAGCACGGCTTCCACGATTGTGCCCTCCGGATTCGTCGAGTACTTCTGAGTAAAACTCAGCGTTCCAATTTTTTCATTCTTATCCGATGGAAGCGCCCGCAGTTTGAAGCCGAGCGGAGCGGTGACTTTGTAATGCCATTCGGCGGTATAGGGCCAGATCCACCAATCGGCCGTTCGCGGCGGTTGCTTTTCCGCTGCATCCTCGCCGACTGCGGGCTCGTCTTCTTTCGTCCTGAAGTACTTGGGGAGGTGGTCAAAAAGCGCCTCCACGCGGATGGCCATCAGGGCACGAGTCAGGTCGGTACTCCCACGCCTCCCCGTGGCGACGAACTTGACGGAGCCAGGCTTTTCCAAATCCGACAGATCGCCGTGCTCGAGGGCAGTGAGCGAGTCTGCAAGGTACATATCCTTTACGTAGCTTTCACCTTTCTTCCTCACCTCCTTGCTGTTGCTGTCGTAAGTGTCACGAAAGTCAGCTTCCGCGGGCCCGATCTCGTCATCCGTTTCCGCGATCGTTGCCTTGCCGTGCTCAACAAGGGTGAACTCCCGCAATTCCCGGTAAACATTTTGCGAGGATGTAAGATCAGGAATTTTCTTCAACGGATCGGCCTTTGCCCCAATCACCAGGGCCCACCGCCCATAATCCATCCAGGGAAGCGTGCCCACCTGGGAGTATTGGGCAGTTGCATCCACCCACAGCTCTGAATCAGAACCGGAGGCGGGAACATATACGATGGCATGATCAAACAATCCCATGCCGGGAAGGTTGGTATTGATATCACGCCCCGGCCCGCTATCGAGAAGGACCAGGCTGGCAGGAATACCCGCGCCTCGCAGCATCGCCACCAAAAGCGTGGCCTTGTCTTTGCAATCACCGTATTTGCGCTTCAGCGTTTCGGAAGGATACTGCGGGATCAGACTGGACTCACCAAACTCCACCCCCGTATAGCGAACGTTTTTGTGCAACGCGGCAACAATTCGGCGAATGACGTCGTTGCGGCTTCCGTCCTTGAGGTTGATTTTCTTAAGGAGTGCCTGAACGTCGGAGGGGCGCAGCTTGTCGTCGGATAAGCGAGCATACTCGGATGCCACCTGCTGCCACGATGTGGCCGTCGAAAACTCCATCTCGGGTTCTAACACCACGTCTGCGGGCACGTTCTCCGTCTGTTCCGTATAGGCTGGTAACGGGCCTTGCTCAATGGTGATGGTCTCCTCAGCGTTCTGGTGCGACTTCGTTACGATTGCGTCCGATAATAGGTGCAATTGATAGTGCAGGGGGACAGACTCCGGATGGTCGAAAACGATATGGATCTTGTTCACGGGAACATTCCACCCCAGCCTCCACCTTTCCACCGTCCCCGCGGCGAAGAGCGGTGCAGTGTCACGGGTAATCACTTGCTCCTCCACGATTGCCCCGGGAGCAAGCGCAGGGAGAGGGCCGCCATACTTCCGCTCGTCGCTGTAGGTGTCCGGTGCATTCTCATGCACAGGAACATCGCTCAAAGTCTTGGGGTCCAGCCAGTGTTCCGCGCCGTCAGTGGTTATGACGCGCGCTTTAATCTCAGGCTTGGCCTGATGCCAAGACTCCCATTGGCCACTGGTCTCAGCCCAGTCCTCCACGCCCTGCTGATTCTCGATCCGGTAGATCAAGTGACGATTCTCCAGCAGCTTGCCGGTTCCATCGAAACTGAAATGCAGATCATCCAGAAGGACGGTGGCCTCATCGTGCTTTCCGGGCTTGATGGCTTCCGCCGCGTGGCGAAGAGTTGCCGGGTCCACGGAGAAAGCGGGCGCATTCCATACCTCTGCCGCGCTCATCGGCGTAGCCAGGAAAAACAGACTCAAAATAAGGGGCTTCCAAAAGGTCGAAGGCGATTTCACGGTTGATACCTCTATGAGAACCAAAAATAGGCGCAAAAATAGAAGGTAGTTTGTACGCTAATAACGACATAAAAGAAAGGGAAATACTTCCGAAGGTGGGCGACCTAAGAGTGAGAAAGCGGAGGTGGCGTAGGCAGCCTGCCCACTCTACCTCCGCGGGTTAGGTGCGGCATCCGGGGTTTCATTCAAACATCAGGTTTTAACGCCGATGCGCTTCACTCAACGGTCACGCTCTTGGCGAGGTTGCGGGGCTTATCGACGTCGCGGCCCAGGAGCACACCGCAGTAGTAGGCAAAGAGCTGCAGGGGCACGACGGTCAGCAGCGGGGCCACGGCTTCATGCGTACGCGGAATGTAAACGACGTCATCCACCAGATTGCCGAGCTTGGTGTTGCCTTCGGTGGTGATGGCGATAATCTTTCCTTCGCGGGCACGAATCTCCTGCATGTTGGAGACCACGCGCTCATAGGACCCGTCTTCAAGGGCCAGCGCGAGGGTGGGGAACTTCGGATCGATCAGCGCAATGGGTCCGTGCTTCATTTCGCCCGCCGCATAACCCTCCGAATGGATGTAGGCGATTTCCTTCAGCTTCAGCGCGCCTTCCAGGGCAATAGGGTACTGGAACTTGCGCCCGACGAAGAAAAAGTGGTCGGAGTGGCAATATTTTTCCGCAAGATCGCGGATTCTTCCTGCTTGCTTCAGGATTTCGCGGATCTGATCCGGCACCAATTCCAGGGCACGGATGATCTCATGGCCTTCCTCATAGGAAAGGTCGCGGCTGCGCCCGATGAGCAGCGCCATCAGGGTGAGGATGGTGAGCTGCGATGTAAAGGATTTGGTTGAGGCCACGCCCACTTCGATGCCTGCGTGGGAGTATATTCCGGCATGGGTTTCGCGAGCGATCGTGCTGCCCACCACATTCACAAGGCCTAACACCAGGGCGCCTTTGCGCTTGGCCTCGCGCAGTGCCGCCAGAGTGTCGGCCGTTTCGCCGGACTGGCTGATGGCCAGCACCACCGTCCCTTGCCGCAGGTTCAATTTGCGGTAGCGGAACTCGGATGCCAATTCGGTTTCCACCGTCAGATCGGTCAGGGTCTCGAAGACGTAACGCCCATACAGACCGGCATAATAGCTGGTGCCGCAGCTCACGATAATCAAGTGGCGAGCATTCAACAGGCGATCCTGCACGGATTCCAATCCGCCCAGTTTGGCGACGGCTTCGGAGTGGTTCACCCGGCCGCGCAGAGCGTTTTCCACCGATTCCGGCTGCTCGAAGATTTCTTTCAACATGTAGTGCGGAAACGAACCGCAGTCCATGGACTCAATATTCCAATCCAAATTGGTGGTGCCACGGCTTACGGAACGGTTATCGAGGGTCGTAATGGAGAACTTCCCCGGTGTCAACGATGCCACTTCGTTGTCTTCAAGGAAAACCACCTGGTCCGTGTGCTCGGCCAGGGCGGAGGCGTCTGACGCTGCCAGCGAGGCCTTCTTGCCAATGCCAAGAATGATGGGGCTGCCGCGCCGCGCCACCACAACGGTTTCCGGCTGAGAGATGTGCATCACGGCGATGCCGAACGTGCCCTGCACTTGCAGCAGGGCCTTCTGGACGGCAGCCCGAAGGTCTCCTGCGTAATGCGCCTCGACGAGATGGGTAAGGACTTCCGTGTCGGTCTCGGACTTGAATTGATGACCCGCTTCCAACAGCCGCTTCTTCAGCAGCAGGTAGTTTTCAATGATGCCATTGTGGACGAGGAAGAGCTTGCCCGTGCAATCACCGTGGGGGTGGGCATTCAATACACTGGGCTTGCCGTGTGTGGCCCAGCGGGTGTGGGCGATTCCCGCCACGCCCTCGGGAGCGGAGTTCCACACCTGGCGTTCCAGTTCTGCCACTTTGCCGACAGCCCGGGCCAGATAGGGTGAGCCGTTCGCAATGAAAATACCGCTCGAATCGTAACCGCGGTACTCCAGACGTTTTAATCCCTCAATCAGGATTCCTTTGGCCGGCTGATCTCCTGTATACGCCACAATTCCACACATCGTTTGCTCCTTCCCATCAATGCCCCGAGCCCGCAGCATTCAACGGGTAATCCCTTCACTCTGAATTCCTAGTCGTGTTGCGACCAAAGTTCATGTACGCATTGTAACCGGAAAAAAGCATAATCGGGCAAGTCACGGCAATCTTAAGTAAATGGTCCGCGCCGATGCCTCTTCCCTGTGTATTGCGCTCAGAATGAAACGCAAATGGTGAATGATGGAGCGTTAAGATTCGGTCCGCGAACGGGTAGCTATTATTAACTCGCGCCCATGGCGACGGAAACGGGATCCTTGAGGGTAAAGTCGAGTTTTGTTTCCGCAGGGACTTTGACTTGCTGCCCTTTGGTAGAGGCCTGCGTGGCGGTTCCGGCACCTGCGCCCGCGACGGACCCGATTGCCGCGCCCTTGCCGCGCCCAAGGATGCCGCCTATCAAAGCTCCCAGCACTGCGCCACCGCCCACGGTTTCTGCCGTCCGCGTTCCGCGCGAGCCCCCATGTTGTTCGTAATAGCCGCTATGGGTGGGATAAGAGACGCCGTTAAGAGTCAAGGAGATAAGCTCAAGCTGCAGCTCGGATTGGCCCGTCATGCGCCCCGCGCTTTTGGCTTCGACCAGGCGCACCCGGGCATCGGCGCCGCGCGAAGCCACTATACGGTCGCCCACCACGATGGGTGAATCCAGTGTGGCGGTAAACTCTTCGCCCGGCCGGTTTCGGCTGGAATCAATGCTATCAATCATGCGGATGGTGGCAACGGTCCCCGCGGGAATCGTCAGATGCTCTTGCCGTTTGGGAGCAGGGGGCGGCGGCGGAGGGGGTGCTGGTGCGGCAGGCCCCGCGGCCAGCGGGGTAGGGGCGGGCACAGCAGTTGGCGCGGGGCTGGGGTTGGCGGGAGCCTCAGGAGAGATGGAGTTTGTATAGGCGTGCAACTCCGCCGTGGCTTTATCCTCTTTGCTTACTGCGTGAGTAGGCTCTGCGTGCCGCTTCGTTTTCGCTGCCGGTCGCTCCGGTGGCGCCGGGGGCTCGGCAGGCGGCGCGACTTGCTGAGGAGGCGGGGCAGTCTCTGTGCTCTGAATGCCTTCCGAGACGGGCGCGGCGGGCTCAATTGCGGCCGATTGAGGTACGGCGTTGAGTGTGTTGACAACACTCTTTACTCCATCTTCCTGTGCGGCAATCCGCTCCGCTGCCGACCTTTCCAGGTCTGTCCCCACCGTTCCGGATAGCGTGACAATGCCATTTTGGGTGTCGACGCGAATGTCTCGTGTCTTCAAGACGGGGTCGCTGAACAGCTTCGCCTGGATGTTGGTGGTGATCGTTTTGTCATTGGTGGAATGAAACAGCTTGAAACTGTTGCAAGCTCCCAGGAGAAGCGTGCCTATAACCATAAAGATTGCCAGTCGTAGTTGTGATCTGTGCATTGCCTGTCTCCCCGCGGGAATTTCTATCTATCCTGTTTTTGATTCATTGTCCTGCAGATAGGATGCACATACCTCCGCTGCAGCATCACTCTGGGGAAATTACCGGGCGCGTGTTAAGCGTGCTAAAATTACCTCGAAGCGGCGCAATTCCCCAGCTCCTGTGTGAAGCCGGTGTGAAACTGGGTTCCGCACGGCGCTATGGACGTCGCCCTTTCTGAGGAGGCAAGTGGAAAGCGGATCGGTAAGTGTGGTCGTTCCCGTTTACAACGAGGAGGAGAATGTTGCCCCGCTCCTTGAGCAATTACAGGCCGCGCTGAAGGATTGGCCTGGGGAGGTGGAATTTCTTCTGGTTGATGACGGCAGCACTGACACCACTCTGGAGCTTCTTAAGCGCGCCCAGACCAGTGATCCACGAATTCGCATCGCGCACTTCCGCCGCAATCTGGGTCAAACCGCTGCCATGGAGGCGGGCTTCCATTTGGCGAAGGGCAGCGCGGTGGTGACGCTGGATGGCGATTTGCAAAACGACCCGGCGGAGATCCCCCGCCTTGCCCGAATGCTCTCTGACAGTGATGTGGTCTGCGGCATACGAACCCAACGCCAGGATACCTGGTGGAAGCGCCGGTCGTCCCGCATCGCCAATGGCTTTCGCAACTGGATGACCGGTGACGATATTGTGGACACCGGATGCACCCTGAAGGCTTACCGGCGTGAGTGCGTCCATCACCTGGAACTTTACAACGGCATGCACCGGTTCCTTCCGACCCTTTTGAAGATGCGCGGGTACCGTGTGACGCAGGTGCCGGTAAGCCATCATCCCCGGCGGGCCGGGAAGACCAAGTATGATACCTGGCGGAGATTGAGGAAGGGCCTTGCTGACGTGTGGGCCGTGCGCTGGATGAAGAAGAACTGGATCGCCTACGAGGGCGTGCTGGAAGTTGTGGAAGCGCCCGCCGCAAGTAATCTCAAAAGTCAGGGGGCTGGTAATGACTGATGACCGGGTAATCGGTTGATCGGGCGACCACCCAAGCCGCCGATCACTCGATTACCGGATCCTCGGATCACCTGATAGCAGTGACACCCACGGAAACCCTTCCCCACTCCCGGACGACGCTCGCTCTCTCGCTCGGCCTGCTGATTTTTGCTGCGGCTTTGCTGTTCTTTGCGGGTTTGGGACGCCTCCCTTTGATTGAACCCGATGAGGGCCGGAACGCGGAAGTGGGGCGCGAGATGGTGGTGTCAGGCGATTGGATTACGCCTCACTACAACGGCTTCGCCTACCTCGATAAGCCCGCCGTTTATTTTTGGATGGTCGCAGCATCACTCAAAACCTTTGGTGTTTCGGAAGGCGCTGCGCGGTTCCCGTCAGCGCTGATGGCCCTGGCCACCATGCTGCTGGTATGGTTCCTGGCGCGCCGCATGTTTGGGAATTCCGTGGGATTGCGGGCTGGGTTGGTGTTTGCCGCATGTCCCCTGGCCCTGATACTTGCACGCGAAGTCATTTTTGACATGACCCTCACTTTCCTGGTGACGGTTGCCATCGTGGCATTCTGGCTGGTGGAGGAAAGCGATTTCCACGCGCCGTGGTTCGACGCCTTGATGTTCGCGGCAATGGGCGTGGCAGTTATCACCAAGGGTTTCGTTGGAATTTTAATTCCCCTGATCGCGATTCTGATCTATGAGGCGGCAAGGGGCAGTTGGCGGGAATGGCTGCGGCTGCGTTGGGGATGGGGCCTTCTGATTTTCATCGCCGTGGCATTGCCGTGGTTCATTGCCGTTTCTGTGCGCAATCCGGATTTCCCCCTTTACGCGTTTTGGAACGAGAGCCTGAAGCGATTTACCACCGGCGCCTCGCATCGGGGTGGGGGGGTTCTCTACTACATCCCCGTGTTCCTTGGTGGCTTCTTTCCTTGGAGTCTTTTCCTGCTGCTGGCAGGTTATAACCGCTTGCGGCGCTGGCGGGAATTTAGGCAGCAGGCAAACCGGCCCATCATTTTTCTGCTTTGTTGGGCGGCATGGGTTTTCGTCTTCTTCTCGCTTTCGCACTCCAAGCTTCCCACTTATTTCCTGCCTGCCGTAGTTCCGCTGAGCATTCTTATGGGCATGGTGTGGCGGGATGTCGGCGAGGGACCGCGGTCGCGTCCGCCGGATTGGCTAACCGCCGGATTTGCCCTCTTGCTGGGAATGGGAGTCCTGGTGGCCTTCGCGTCGCATTCCTGGCTTTATACCCACTATCAGGTGCGATTGGCGAAGAAACTCCACTCCAATGTTTTGGAACTTGTCCAGCCATCTCTGCTCTACACCGGAATGATCCTGGCGGCGTTGGGATTTCTTGGGCGCAGGCTGGCGGCGCAGGTGCGCGGACGAACCCTGGCGGTGGCAACATTTACGCTGGCGACGGTGATTGTTCCAACCATGGTGCTGCGCTGGTACACCCCGTTGCGGCTGGTCGCCGAGGGCGCATCCAGCCGCCGTCTGGCAGCGGCCATACTAACCAGCCCGGAGCGGGACTTGCCTGTATTCGGCTACTATTATTATCGAACCAGCCTGCCCTTTTACCTGCGGCGTCCGGTGGGATTGGTTTCCGTTGAGTGGGGTGAATTGACCAGCAACTACCAGGTGGCGCACCAGGCGGCGGCTCGGAGCGCGGGGTTGGCGCAACCCGGCAAGGGAGTACTGGTGGCGCCCGCGGAATTTCGCGCCGTTACAAAATCCAACGCGCAGCCGATTTTAGTGATGACCCCCAACACCTTGGTGGAAAATCTTTGGGCAACGGCGGGCCGCCTCGATCCGCTCTGGAATGAAACAGACTTTTCCATTTGGGAGGTCCCGCCCGCCAATCCCGCGCGGCCGGAAAGCAAGCCGACGCATGTTATCGCGCCTTTTCAGCCATGAGACAAAGCTGGCCGTGATTTGAATTTAGTACCCCTGCTCTATGGGGGATAGTTGGTTCACTCAGGTTTGGATATGGCCGCACGGTTTTGACCCCCTCACCCGTCCTGCCCCGGCTGGTGAAAGCGCCGGATGCAGTCCACCCTCTCCCCCAAAGGGGCGAGGGACGAGGAATATTCCAGTTTTGGTGTTGTATTCAAGACGGTGGATCCTGGTACCATCCCCTCCCCAAAGGGGCGAGGGAAGAAGAATTTTCTGTTCCCTGTAACCTGTAACCTATAACCTGTTCTCCTATGTGTGGAATTTGCGGAATTCTCAATTTGCAGCTTCAACCGTTGGCGCATGGCGACCGCATCGATCCGATGGCGGCCAGCATTTTCCATCGCGGACCTGACAGTGGCGGCAAATTTCAATTGCCTCACCTCGCGCTGGCCATTCGCCGGTTGAGCATCATTGACCTTGAAACCGGCAACCAGCCGCTCTCCAACGAAGCCGGCGACATCACGCTGGTTTTCAACGGCGAAATCTACAACTACCGCGAGCTGTGCAAAGGACTGCTGGAACGCGGTCATCATTTCAAAACGCATTCTGACGGCGAAGCCATCATTCATTTGTACGAAGAGCAGGGTCCGGACTGTCTGCGCGAATTGAATGGGATGTTCGCCATCGCTCTCTGGGACCATCGTGCCAAGCGATTGCTTCTGGCGCGCGACCGTGCCGGCGAGAAGCCGCTTTATTACTGGCGCGACG
>CAYTMD010000146.1:0-13281 GCA_964438685.1 uncultured Acidobacteriota bacterium | reverse complement strand
CGGCGTTGGGCTGTTGACCATCATCATGCTGATGTCGAATACCATAAAGGCAGCGCGGACAAGAAGAGTGGTTAGTGCTTAGTGGCGAGTCGCTAGTGCGGATTATCATGAGTTTATTGGAGTCATTGGGGGGGAAGAATTTCGCACAGAGGTCACAGAGATAACGCACAGAGACCACAGCGAGGTTCCGAGATGTTCTCCGTGCCCTCTGTGATTAAGTGGTTCCGTAACTCCAAAGATAAAACACTCCGTGAACTCAGAGTGAAACGTTCTTAAGGCTGTTCTCCCTTTATCGTTTTCGTCAATAAGCCGCGCTAGTACGGTTTAGAGTGGCGCTTGGGCGTGCGTGGACAGTCTGGGCACTAGCCACTACTCGGGAGTTCCCCTTGCAGGCAGTTGACTTCGGAGCTCGGATTTCGGACCTCGGACCGTCCTTCGGCCTTACGGGAGGAACCGCCTGCGGAAAAAGTACCGTGGCGCAATACTTCCAGGATCTGGGCGCCTACATTATTGATGCCGACCGCATCGGGCATGAGGTGATCGCGCCCGGCCATGCCGCCTACGCGGAAATCCTCAATCATTTTGGGAGTGAGATTCTCGACTCTGCCGGCCGGATCGACCGGAAGAGACTCGGCCCCAAAGTTTTTGCCGACCCCTTACAACTGCACGTGCTGAACGCCATTGTCCATCCACGCATCATCGCCCGCCAGCAGGAACTCGCATCCAAGCAGCACAAGCTACACCCCGGTTCAGTGGTGATTGTGGACGCGGCACTGATTTTCGAGGCAGGTCTCGTTGGCACATTTTGCAAGGTGATGGTGGTGTGGTGCCGTCCCGAACAGCAACTAGAACGCTTGATGGCGAAGACAGGCCTTTCCCGCGAAGAGGTCGAGCGCCGCATCAACGCGCAAATGCCGAGTGAGGAAAAACGCCGCCGCGCGGATTTTGTGATCGATTGTTCGGGGAGTCTGGAACAATCACGTACTCAGGCGGAAGCCATCTATCATGAACTGAAACAAATTGTTGAGGGGGCGCATGGCGGGTAGGCTGATTTGGCGTTATCCCGACATGGTTTGGGCTGGGACCTCGAAGAGGTCCAAGGTCATTAGCCGTGGGTGAACCCACGGAAACGGTGCCCCCGGGAATTGACCACCCCCGCCGGGGTTGAATGATCCCTGCATATTCGCAGACTCCCAGAGAAATATTTTCTGCATGATATTCGACCCCTTCGGGGAGGGCGGAGCCAGTGCCCTAGCTCTTCTGCCAGCGCTCGGCGCGCATCCGCAGCTCGTCCAGCGTGGACTGTACTTGTTGGAGCTTGCGTCCCTGCTCGGCGCGATCGGCGTCACGCGGCACGAAGATGGGGGGCGCAACGAACATTGCGGCCCGGCTGAACGGGAAGGGAAATTCCGTGCGGTCCCAGCTCTTCTTGAATACAAACGCGGGATGCACGGCGGAGTGAAAGCAGAGGATTCCCGCCCCGGTGGCTTTTGCCAACTGCACGGAGCCTGGTTTGGCCACGAAGCGCGGGCCGCGCGGGCCGTCGATGGTGAAGACGGTGTCCAGCCCCTGGCGCTGGCAGCGAATCATTTCCACCAGAGCCTTCGCTCCGCCGCGTGAGCTGGAACCACGCGCCACGCCGTAACCGTTCTTTTGCAGGATGCGGGTAATGTACTCGCCGTCGAAGTTCTGGCTGGCCATGGCGACAATGCCCCGCTTGCGCCAGAACCAGGTGCCGGCAAAGATTTGGCGGTGCCAGCAGGTGTAAACCAATCCCTTGCCCATCTGCCGTGCGGATTCCCAGTAGCCCCAGCCAAAAGTTTCCCAGCGTAATGTGCGGCCGACCAGCAGCAATGCGATGTAACCCACCCACGTCGCCACAAATATCTGGGCCCGCTGCCAAAGCGTAAAGTCACGCGGATTGGCCTTCAGGCGGAGCTGGGGGTTATCCGCCAGAACCGGCCCATCTGCTTCCACCAGCCCTCGTGTTTTCCCGCTCTGATCAGTCATGAAGGAGGAGCGACCACTGCCGCGACCGCTATCATACTGCCGCGCAGCGTCACCTGAAAGAAGATTGCCACACGTGAACCGCAAGGGCAAGCGAGTCTGGTTTGCGCTGAACAAAGTACATAACCTGACTGCCGGACCTCACCGTTCATGATTGCGGGGAAGGCCGGTCGGGTGCAGGGGGCGGCGAGTTCTGCCGGCGCATACGATTCAGCCCCACTCTCATCAGAAAATACGCGCCCGCGGAGACCCACAGCAGGGTGTAATACAAATGCAGATTCAGCTTCCAGGCAAAAAGGAAACCATTCACGGCAAACATCCACAAATGTGCTTCCCCCAAAAACGCCTGGAGCCATCTTGGGTGCATGCCACCGGCAGGCAGGCGGGGGCGGAGGGACGGCCAAAGACGCGGCACCGCAGCCAGAAAAGCGCGATAGGATTCGCCTTGGGAATGCACCAGTGCTGATTCTTCACGTCCAATCAGACGCATCACCACGAGCAGGCTTCCGAGGATGATGACCACCGCCCCGGTTCGACTTGCCAGGAATGCCATGCCCGCGGCCAGGAGCATATTGCCGAGATAAAGGGGATTGCGGAGGTGGCGATAAGGCCCGTCCGCCACCAGTTTTTCCGTGTGCAACGCCGCATCGTGCACCACCTCGCTACGCAGATAGGCGCCTCCCCACGTGCGGATCCAGGCGGAGGCCGTAACCAGCACCGCCGCGAGGACGAAGAGGCCCTGAATGGCGTGTCGGGCAGCCAGGGAATCCAGATGAGGATCGCTCGCGCTGAACATCCATTGCGCCAGCGCATCGACTGCGTTCAGGGGGTCGACCTTATAGCATCCAAAGCCCACGAAATATGCGAGGCAGATAAACCAAAAGCGGTAACGGAATTCAAAGTCGGTTGCGCGCATGCGGAACTCCCGATCTCAAGCCGGGGTTAATGGCGTGCCATCCTCCGCCTTCGGCGTAAGATTTCTAGCCACGATTTCCGCAATGTCCAGGATTTCGACATCATCGCGCTTCTGGGCGTTGGCGGCGTCGCGCAGCATGATGGGGCAATACGGGCATGCCACCGCCACCGTGGTGGCCTTGGTTTCCATCAACTCGGTGAAGCGCCGCTGGTTCACGCGCACTTTGCCCTGTTCGCGAGTGTCATCGGCCACAAAAAGTTGCGCTCCACCAGCTCCGCAGCATTGCGTGTTCTGGCCATGATGGGCGGCTTCGGTTACGGCGACTCCCGCGGCATGGAGGATCTCCCTTGGGGCATCGGTAATACCGCGTCCACGCGCCAGATAGCAGGGATCATGGTAGGTGACCGCCGTGGGGCTGAGCGGCGCTCGACCGTTCGCCGCCAGCGAAGATTGAGGCTTGAGCTTGGGCAGCACCTTTGTGATGAATTCCGTGTGGTGTACGACTTCGATTCCAAGCTCCGTGTAGGCAGCGATTTGGCGGTAATCCTTGTCAAGCATGGTGGTGCAATGAGGGCAGCAGGTGACAATCTTCTTCACCTTTGCGGCCTCAAAGGATTCCACCAGCTTGCCGGAGAGCTCCATGAAAAGGTATTCATTGCCCGCCCGCCGGGCCGGCTCGCCGCAGCAGGTTTCGCGCGACAGCACGCCCCAGGAAATTCCGGCGGCGTCCAGAATCTGCCGCATCGCCTGAGCCACCGCCTGCCCGTGCGGATCGAAGCTCAGCCCGCATCCCAGCCAGAAGAGCCATTCCTGCGTGCCATCGAAAATCGGGAATTGCTTCGACTCGATCAGCTTTTGCCGCGTGTCATGAGCGATGCCCCAGGGGTTGTGCGGAGTCCGCTCCATGGTGGTAAACAGTTGATTGACCCGGTCGTTCGAAATGCGGCCCTCGCTGGCCAGTCCGCGCCGGAGGTCGAGAATCTTTCTCCCCACGTGCTCGATGCCCACCGGACAGACATACTCGCAGGCCCCGCAGGAGAAGCACTGGAACAGGTCGTCCTCAGTAATGAAGGCCTTGCCCTCTTTCTTCTCTTCCACCGTTCCCGCCACCACATCTCCGCCGGAAAGCAGGCCGTGGCGCAGGTCCAGGATAATTTCTTTGGGACTCAGCGTTCCTCCGGAAAGATTGGCGGGGCAGACGTCTGTGCAGCGGCCGCATTCCACGCAAGCATCGACGTCCAGGACATCTTTGCGCCCCAGGTCCTTAAAGTGGATCATCCCCAGGTCGTCACCCTCTTCCTGAAGCGCGCGCATGGAACTGGTAGTCTCCGGGCGCAGGAAAATAGTGATGGGGGCAAGCACCAGGTGCAGGTGTTTCGAACGGGGGATCACCACCAGCAACGCATAGAATGCAATGGTGTGGAGCCACCAATTCACTTTCCAATCGGCGCTGCCCGCGGGAAAGACTCTCCAGCCCAAAATGTAGGTGACCATCAGCGCGGAAATCAAGAAGGCCACAGCGCCGGAGGTGGGCGAGAGTTTTCCCAGAGCCTTGGGCCGCAGAACGAATCGGCGGAACGTCAAGCCGAGCATTCCCACGAGCACCGCGACGGCCCATATGGCGACGAACGTGCCATACCAGCTCTGCTCCTGGACGGCCTTGTCAAGACCCCGCAACCCCAGCAGCATATGCTTGGCGCTGACCCATCCAAAGGCGAAGAATCCCCACAAAACCAGGGCGTGAAGAATGCCGACAAGCGGACGGTCACGCACCACGCGATACTGCAAAATCACTTCGACAAAGACCCGCCGAAGGCGCTTGGGGATGTTGTCATGAGGAAGATCGCCGTGCCGGGGAAGCACCGAAAAGAGCCGGCGATTGACCGTTTGGAAAAATAGCGCAACGCTGCCCAGCGCAATGACGACAAAAACCGCTTGCGGCAGGCCGCCCAGAAAGAAGGCGGCGCAGGCCGCAAGGGCTATGAGTGCAATGATCCAGTATTTAGGGTTGGTTGATTTTAGGTCCATCACTTACCTCAAGAAGATTGGAAGGGCGGGCGAAAGAGTCTATACAAGCATGGCTTAACGGTCTGTGACGACCGCTACAGTCCGAGGCCGAAGCCGCCAGGAGGGCGGCGCTACAGTGTCAAGGCAGTTGCGAAACAGTCCACTACGGTGCGAGGGTTGCCATCTGCTGCATGACGGCCTGCTCCACCGCGGGGTTGGAGACAAACTCTTTTTGCAACTGTTCGTAAAGCTGACGCGCCTTGGCAGGCTGCGATCCGCGGTAAGCGTCCGCCATGGCCAGCAGCGCGCTTGCCTTGGGTACGTTTATCGTGGGGTGGTCGGCCAACTCCTGATAAAGCTTGATGCCTTCCGGCGTCTTACCGGACTTTATCAACTCACCGGCCAGCGCGAATTTTGCCAGCGAGGCAATTTCCGCGTCGTGACCCTGGCTGGCTTCCGTCAAGGTCAAAACCGCGCCCGAGTGATCGTCAAGGAGCGATTGGCAAACGCCCGCCTGGTAACGCGCAATCGCCACAGCCTTGGGCCGTGGAACCATGGAGTATTTATTTAAGATGGCATTAAATTGCTCAAGAGATTTCTTGTATTTCTCCTGCGCGCTGGCATAGGTGGATCCGGCCGGTTCGTTTTGTTCGGGAGTGGGTTGACCCACATAAGCGCGAAAGGTCGTCAACGCTTCGCCCAAATCAGCGTTGGCGGCGGCTTCCTGGCGGTCGCTGTAATACTTCAGGCCGGCGGCAAGCCCCACCACCGCGACTACGACGACCACCACAGTCAGAATTTCCTTGAAGTGCTGTTTAAAGTACTCTTCGATTTGGACTAACGAGTCCTTGAATTCATCATGCTTCAATTGATGGCGGGTCTGACGGTCCACGGTCTGGCTCCTTCCGAAATGCTGATCCCTGCCATCTTAGCAACCCGCCGGAAGGGCGTCAATTGGGGGTTGCATTGGCATTTGAGGATAGAACCTTGCCGCTTGACGTTAATATTCCTTATGGGTTATATTCCCTTTATGGAATGGGTGGTCGAATACACTGACAAGTTCGAGGCGTGGTGGGACCACCTTTCGGAGGATGAGCAGGTGGACGTGAGCGCCAAAGTCATCCTTCTACAGCGATTCGGACCGGCGCTCCGGCGGCCACATTCAGGTGTGATTGCGGGCTCGAAGCATCCCCACATGAAGGAACTAATTGTTCAGCACGCTGGAAGGCCCTACCGCGTGCTTTACGCGTTCGACCCCCGACGCTGTGCAATTTTGCTGATCGGGGGAGACAAGACGGGCGACAACCGGTGGTACGAGACGTTCGTCCCCATCGCGGACCGGCTTTATGACGAGCACATGGCTGCGCTGGAAGAGGAGGGCTTAACCGATGGCAAAGAACTTTAAGACGCTGCAAGCAAAAATGTCGTCTGAGGCCCAGGCGCGCTCGGAGGACAAGGCTGACCAGATGATCCGGGAAATGGCTCTGGACGAACTAAGGGGAGCTCTCGACCTGACGCAGGAGCATTTGGCGGAACTCCTGCACGTTAATCAGGCGGCCATTTCCAAGGTGGAGCGCCGTTCCGACATGTATATCAGCACGCTTCGGAAAATCATCGAGGCCATGGGGGGACAACTGGATATCCGCGCCATCCTCCCCAATGGCATTGTCCGCATCAACCAATTTGAGGAGGTTCGCAGTCCCGCTCGTACCCGACGTGCCTCTGCGCGCAGTCGAGATTGAACGCCCTCACTGCGCCGTCCATCCGCCGTCGATGACGATGTCGGTGCCGGTGATGAAGGCTGATGCATCGGAGCTTAGGAACACGGCCAGCGGTCCAATTTCTTCCATTTTGCCCCAACGGCCCAACGGGATCTTGGCGTTGAACTCCGCCATGAGGACGGGATTCTGCAGCAACTGCAGATTCATTTCCGTGGCGAAGGGACCGGGGCTGATGGCGTTGACCGTGATGTTATGCGGGGCCAACTCCAGCGCCAGAGCTTTGGTGATGCCGAGCACGGCGAACTTGCTGCCGCTATATGCCGTGCGGTGCGGAAGCGAGACGTGAGCCATGGTGGAGGCCACGTTGATGATGCGGCCGAATTTCTTTTCGATCATTCCGGGTACGAAGGCGCGAGTGCAAAGAAAAGGGCCGTCAACGTTGGTGGACATTACACGGTGCCACTCCTCCAGGGTGTACTCGACGAGCGGCTTGCGGATGTTGATGCCCGCGTTGTTGATGAGGATGTCGGGGACGCCGACCTGCCGGCGAATCTCACTTGCGACCGACGCCACGTCGGTCTCCTTGCTGATATCGGCAACAAAGGCGAAAGCCTTGCCGCCGTGGGTCTCGATTTCCGCGCGAACGCCCTCCAGCAATTCGCCGCTGCGTGCTACCAATGCCACGGTGGCGCCCGCCTCCGCCAACGATTCCGCCATCTGCTTGCCCAATCCCTTGCTGGCTCCTGTAACCACCGCCACCCGGCCGTCAAGCCGCTGATTGATCATCGTCGTCCTCCTGAAGGGAAAATGTAGCACAGAATGAAAGTCCGAGGTCCGAGGTCCGAAGTCAGGAGAATGAATGTGCGAATGAATGTTAACGGCTGCGCGATTGCCACAATTCGCATATAATGACCCCCGCCGGATTCGTCCCTTGGCCGCGCAAGATTTGTAATTCCCTCATTGGAGAAACCTGTCGCCGTGAAAATTGTCGTTTGCATCAAGCAAGTACCCGCTCGTGATTCCCTGTTGCGCCTTAATTCCGCCGGCACCTGGGTGCAGGAAGCCGATTTGACCTTTGAAGTCAATGAGCCGGATATTTACGCTCTGGAAGAAGGCCTGCGCCTGAAGGAAAAGCATGGTGGCGAAGTGGTGCTGGCCACGCTTGGACCGGCTCGCGCCCAGCAGGCCATTAAAGAAGCTCTGGCCAAGGGGGCTGACCGCGCCCTGCACCTTGACGACCCCGCCTTTGCCGCGCTCGACGCTTTCGGCATCGCGCGCGCGTTGGGCAAGGCAATCGAACGAGAGAAGCCTGACATTGTTCTGACCGGATTGCAGTCCGATGATTTCGGGGCCGCGCAAACCGGCGTGGTCCTGGCGGAATTTCTCGGACTGCCGCACTCCACCATCATTATGGAGATTCAAGCGGAGGGCGGCGCAGTGCGGGTTAAGCGCGAATTGGAGGGCGGCTGGTTCCAGTGGATCGGCCTGCCATTGCCCGCCGTCATCACCATTCAATCGGGCATCAACAAGCCGCGTTATGCCACGCTGAAAGGCATTATGGCGGCAAAGAAGAAGCCCGTGCAGAAACTGAGCGCCGCCGACCTTGGCCTGACCGCTGAGGATCTGGCTCCACGCCAGCGCATCGCCAGAGTTTATACGCCGGTAAAGGCTGCCCAAACCGAGTTCTTGCAAGGCAGCCCCAAAGAAATAGCCACGCGCCTCGTTGACAAACTCAAAAACGAAGCGCGGGTAATCTGATCTTAGGGGCGAGCGGCGCTCGCCCTGAGGCCGAACGCCGTTCGGCCCTACAACTTAAGGAGGCTGACGATGTTCATTCACATCTGGAGAATGCGAGCTCGCAAGAAGCGCGTTGGGGATTACGAAAAGTTCGGGCGCCAGGTAACGCTCCCTTCACTGAAGAAGATCGACGGCTGCCTGGGAGCGCACTTCATCAAAATCTTCGAGGCTCGCAAGCCGGAATACATGTGGCTGGTATTCTGGAGAGACCACAAAGCCCTGGAACAGGCGCGCACCAATCCGCTGTGGCGCGAGCAAATCAAGCGCTTCGAAGCGGGCAAGTATTACAAGTCGATTCCACTCGAACTCGTGTGTGAGGCGCTGGAATCCTTCACCCAGCCCCCGGCAAAGCCCAAGCGCGCTGCCAGACCCTCAAAGGCGGCAAAGGCTTCAAAGGTGGAAGAGTCCCAACCGGAGGAATCACCAGCGGAAGAATCCGCCCCGGTGGAGTCATCCGATCAGGGTGTTACAGGACCCATGGTGGAAGGCGAGTAGTCCGTCCTAATTTTTTGAATTTGCATTTACGATTTTGGATTCGAGGAGGAAAGCGGGCAAGGTAGGTGTTAACGGCTGGGGGTTGGCGTGTGGAATTTCTCCACCCCAAGTACCCGGAACTTAGCACCTGACACCTGATACGTGACACCTAAAATGGCTAATCATATTTTGGTTTTTGCAGAGCACCAGGGCGGCAAATTGACGCGTTCCACCTGGGAGGCACTAGCGGCCAGCCAACACCTGGCGCAAGGCGTGGGAACCACCGTCTCCGCCGTGCTGCTGGGAAGCAATCTCGCGTCGCTCGCGGCGGACCTTGCGGCGGCTGCGGTTCAGGAAGTCTTGACCATTGACACACCCCTACTGGCCGAATATACGCCGGATGGTTATGCGCTCGCCTTGCGCGCCGTAATCGAGCAGCAAAGTCCGCGTTTTGTGTTGTTTAGCCACACCTATCAGGTGCGCGACTTCGCTCCCAAGCTTGCCGCCGCCCTCAATCGTGGCCTGGTAAGCGATTGCCTGGGTTATCGCAATGAGGAAGGGAAGCTGATCTTCGTTCGCCAGGTCTTCCAAGGCAAGTATTGCGCAGACGTCGAATGCGCGGGCGAAGCGCCCTACTTTGTATCGTTCCAGGCGGCGGCGTTTCGAGAAGATTCTGTGCAACGAGGTACGAGCGCGGCCCCCATTACGCCAGTAACCGTGGAGCTTGCCGCAGACGCGATTCGCGCCAAACCCGGCGAACGCTTCCGAGAAGCCAAACAAGCAGTGGACCTGACCCAGGCAGAACTTATTGTTGCCGTTGGCCGCGGAATCAAGGCGCCGGAGAACGTGGATCTCGCCCAAAAGCTCGCCGATGCCCTGGGAGCGGAGCTTGGCGCGTCACGTCCCATCTGCGATAACGGCTGGCTGCCCATGGACCGCCAAATCGGAAGCTCCGGGCAAACCGTGGCTCCCAAGCTCTACGTGGCCCTGGGAATTTCCGGCGCCATTCAGCACATGGTGGGCATGAAGGGATCCAACACGATCGTGGCGATCAATAAGGACAAGGAAGCGCCGATCTTCGAAGTCGCCACCTATGGAATCGTCGGCGACCTTTTTGAAATCGTCCCCCCGCTGATCGAGGAAATCAAGAAGGTGAAAGCATAAGACGGGCGGAAAGGAGTGAGTTTGCGCGGACCCTGTAAAGGTCCACTTACAGTCCGTATTGACAGCGAATCTCCTGATTGCTTGCGACGTAAGTTCATGCGAAAAGTTAGCGTAAGTTCTATTCCTTGGCGCTCATCACCAAATTTGTTCTGAAATCTGCGCTCGTTGTTGTAGGGATAACTTGCAAAACTGAGTCCGTAATTCATGCGAGGCCCGTTCGGCCATGATCGACCGCGATGCCCGCCTGCAGGCAGCTAAGGCAGTACAGCGCTTCCTTGATTGCGAAACAACCAACGAAGATTACATTTCCGAGTATCCCTCCCCCGGGCAATTTCGATGGAAAGGGAAAGATCCTGCGATCTGGGCAATCGACGATTTTTCCTGGAACTGGTACGACGATTTCGACACTCATCGGTTGGAGGGCTATTATCAGCTTCCCCAAGAAGCTCGTGCCATAAGCAGGAGATGTGTACTATTTCTCAAGTCGGATTTCGAGTACGAATGGCGCAAAGTCAACTTTATCTGTATGGGGATTCACATACTGGACATTCTCCGCCTCGGCCGACGACACAAGCCGGTCACTCTGGACGAGAAGTTAGCCGCACATCTTGCTCAGCCGGAAGGTAACGCCCCCGTGTGGCCCTTCTTCCGCATTTCGGACTATCATGCTGTTCTGAAAGCGAACGGTCTTTTCGAATAGTGCCGAGATTGTGCTTTCACGAATAAATGCTTCCCTGCCTTTCACTGAGCGCAACGCGCTTCACGATCTCAACTCCGCGTCAACTTATTGCGAGAATATCTGACGCGCGCAAAACGTGGATGAATTGGCTGGAGCGCCAAGGAATTGAGATTCCATGAGTCTATCGATCACTCACTCGATTAGCTGTCGGCATTCTCCTCTCGATCATTACAAATCCCGCAGCGGACCAATGAGGAAGTCGGGTTGTTAAATTATATCGTTTATGGTATATTGAAATATGAAATGGACGGTCGAGACTCTGAATGAAACGGTGGATGCTGAGGTCGAAGCATTGCCAGCGGACATGCGGGCCAGGTTAGCGCGGATTGCCGATCTCATTGAAGGAATGGGTCTCGAGCATGTGGGTGAGCCGCACGTGAAGCACGTTGAAGGCCGCCTTTGGGAAATGCGGCTCAAGGGTCGCAGCGGGATTGCGCGGGTGCTGTATGTGGCGGCCTCTGGCTTTCGAGTCATAGTTGTACGTGTCTTCGTGAAAAAAACCGAGAAGACGCCGCGCCGCGAAATTGTATTGGCCCTGGCCCGTGCGAAAATGGTCCATTGATGGAGGTGTACCCGTGGCACGCATATCTGACATGCACAAAAGGTGGATGAAAGGGCCGGAGTACCGGAAGGCGTACGAAGCCCTTGAGGGAGAATTCGATCTGGCCAAATCCGTGATCGAGGCCCGGAATCGGGTCGGCCTCACACAGGCCGAATTGGCCCGGAAGATGGGGACAACTCAGCCGGTTCTTGCCCGGTTGGAAGGCGGGCGTGCGCGCCCCTCGATGCGGACCCTCGATCGCCTGGCGCGGGCTACTGGCACTCGCTTGCTGATCAGGTTTGAACCTGGGCGCGCGGATGGGGCGGCAGACTGAAGTTTGGGCCGTCGCAACCCCGTGTCGAAGTCTGCGGCCTGTTCCTATCGACAGCGAGAATCCGCGCGCCTGAAAAACAGGTCCGCGCCGCTCACTTCCTTCCTGACTTACTTCTTCGGAGCCCAGCTAAACTCCTCCCAGGCAGTCTGAAGAAGCTGACACTTGGCAGGGTCGAAGTTCCGCATGGCTTCTGAGTGGAAGGTGATCTTCTGAGGGGTAATCGAATCCACTTCAAATCTCACGGTGAGATGGCACATCTTGACATCTTTCCCGGCAGGTGCCCCGCCAACGGCGATACCCTGGTAGATGCTGGAAGAACCCACCCACTTTGATCCTGCCTTGCGGCACTCGGTGTGAATATAAGCGCCTTGCTTGGCGGCGGCGGGAGGCAGATTCACCCACTCAGCGCGAAACAGATCATTCGTCAGTTCCACGCGAAAGTCCTTGTGCGAGGCCTCGGAGCGCCAGACTTTGGGAAGGTTGGCAAATGCGGGAGGAGTAGCCGCAGCCCCGGATTTCGCGGGATCTGCGGGCTTTTGGGCGGCCGCCACCAAGGGAGACATCACCATCAGCGCCATCAGCGTAATCAACGCAGGTTTCCACTCAATACTTGCCAATCTCAATGTGTCCTCCTCAATGGCCGCTTCCACCGATGCGTTTCCAATGCCGAGTCGCCGTCGGATGCCTATTCGTCAAAACACGAGCCTCATTCTACCCGTCCCGTACCAGTCAGGCTACCAAAAACCGCGGCAGTGCGTACCCCGATGGTATTAATATCCCTGAGCAAGATAATCGGTGAGAACCGCCATCGATAGGAATATCATATGCATCGCTACGCGCGGGATCTCCCCAAGCTTCGATGGGTCGAGTTTACTGCGCCGCAATTCAGGATGTATTTGATCCGCGTTGTTGATGTCGTAGCGGCGGACTTTGGCCCGGCATGTGCCGCACCAAAGGGGGCACTACAAGACCCTTACCGGCGATGCACGATTCTAGAAAGCGAGGCGCAATATGAAAGAAACCGTCATCATCTCAGCTTGCAGAACAGCCATTGGTAAATTTCAGGGTTCGCTTACACCTTTTTCCGCGGTGGATTTGGGCGCGTTTGCTGTCCATGAAGCGGTGCGCCGGGCGGGAATCGAGCCAATCCTGGTGGATGAAATCATCATGGGCAACGTGCTACCGGCGGGGCTTGGCCAGAATCCCGCGCGGCAGGCGGGGCTGAAAGGCGGCCTGGCCAATCACGTCGCGGCGATGACCATCAACAAAGTCTGTGGTTCGGGACTGAAGGCCGTGGGGTTGGCCGCGCAGGCGATTCAAACGGACAATGCGGAAATCGTGGTGGCAGGCGGCATGGAATCGATGACCAACAGCCCCTACCTTCTGCCCCAGGCGCGCGCGGGGATGCGGATTGGGCACGGCAAGGTGCTCGACTCCATGATCACCGACGGCCTTTGGGACGCCTACGAGGACTTCCACATGGGCATGACGGGCGAACTGGTGGCGGAAAAGTACGGCATCACCCGCCAGCGCCAGGATGCATACGCCGTTGAGAGCCATCGCCGCGCCATCGATGCCATC
>CAYTMD010000145.1:0-13339 GCA_964438685.1 uncultured Acidobacteriota bacterium | reverse complement strand
CGCCGCCGATGCGCATCATCATTTTGTAAGCGATGTTGGCTGCCCCCAGATCGGGGAAGATCAGCACGGTGGCGCCACCTTTGAGTTGGGAAAAGGGATACTCTTCCTCGATAATTTCCGGCGCCAGGGCGGTGTCAGCCATCATTTCCCCGTCCACCATCAGCTCCGGATTTTTCTCGAGCACCAGTTCCGTCGCCCGCCGCATCTTCTCGGCCAGGGGATGATTAACGCTGCCGAAATTGGAAAACGAGAGCATCGCTACACGCGGCTCGATATTAAATTCCGTAGCCACCTCCGCCGCCAGCAGGGCAATTTCCGCCAAGTCCTCCGCCGTAGGGTCGATGTTGACGTGGGTATCGGCAAAGAAATAGACGTCTTTCTTGGTGACGATTACGAACACTGCGGCCACACGATGGACATCAGACCGGGTCCGGATGATTTGCAGCGCGGGCCGAATGGTGTCTGGGTAGTGCTGGCTTACGCCCGCCAGGAACCCGTCTGCATCTCCCATGTGAACCATCATTGCGCCATAGAAATTGGGGTTCAGCAACTCCTCATGAGCGTCGCTCTGGGTCACGCCACCACGGCGGCGCAGGCGGTAGAATTCCTGCGCATAGGCTTCATAGCGAGGGGAGTTCTTCGGATCGATAACCTCCGGGCATATGTCCTCAAGCCCCAATTCCTTGAGACGATTGGCAATTACCAGGGGACGGCCGAGGAGAATGGGGTAGGCAATGCGTTCCTGGATGATCTGGTGGCTGGCGCGCAGCACCTTGTCGTGCTCCCCCTCGGAAAAGACGATGCGCTTGGGAGCAGCTTGAGCGCGGTGGCGTACGTTCTGCATGATTTCATAGGTGCGGCCCAAGCGGCGGGCCAGTTCATCACGATAAGTGGCAAGATCGACTTGGACCTGCGCCACACCGGTGCGCATGGCAGCTTCCGCCACCGCGGCGGAAACCCAGATCAGCACGCGCGGATCAAAGGGTTTGGGATTAATGTACTCCGGCCCAAATTGCAATCGGCCCAGGCCATACGCCCGCAATACGGAATCGGGCACATCCTCTTTGGCCAGGGCGGCAATAGCGTGCGTGGCGGCCACCTTCATCTCTTCGTTGATGGCCCGCGCCCGCACATCCAGCGCGCCGCGGAAGATTCCGGGGAAGCCCAGGACATTGTTGACCTGATTGGGAAAGTCGGAACGCCCCGTGGCCACAATGGCGTCAGGCCGCGCGGCCTTGGCCTTATCGTAACTGATTTCGGGAGTGGGATTCGCCAGCGCAAAGATGATCGGTTTCGCGGCCATGGGTTGGATCATTTCGGGCGTTATGCAATTGGCGGCCGAGAGCCCCACGAATACATCCGCACCCACCAGCGCTTCGGCAATGCGGCGCATGGGGGTTTTGATGGCAAAGCGCGAGTTGTAGGGATTCATGCCCTCGGTGCGGCCTTCGTAAATCACGCCGTGGATGTCGCACATGGTGATGTTTTCCTTGCGCACTCCCAGTCGTACATAGTGCAGGGCAGAGGCAAGACCTGCCGCGCCCGCACCACTGAATACGACCCGCACCTCGTCAATTTTCTTGCCCACAATTTCGAGCGCATTCAGCAGCGCCGCTCCGGAGATAATGGCCGTACCATGCTGGTCGTCGTGAAACGCCGGGATCGACATCGTCTGCCGCAGGGTTTCCTCAATGTAGAAGCACTCAGGGGCTTTGATATCCTCCAGGTTGATGCCGCCGCAAGTTGGCTCCAGGAGTTGACAGAATTTGATGACATCGTCCGGGTTCTGCGAGCCCACTTCCAGGTCGAAGACGTCGATATCGGCAAAGCGTTTGAAAAGCACAGCCTTGCCTTCCATTACCGGCTTGGAAGCGTGGGCGCCGATATTGCCAAGTCCCAGGACGGCCGTACCATTGGAAACCACCGCCACCAGGTTGCCGCGCGCGGTGTACTCGAAGGAAAGGCTTTGGTCCCTTTGGATTTCCTTGCAGGGCTCAGCCACGCCGGGAGTGTAGGCCAAACTTAAATCCCATTGGGTGTGGCAGGGCTTGGTGGGGGTAACCTCGATTTTGCCCTTGCGGCCTTTTGAGTGATAATCCAAAGTGTCTTTGCGACGAATTTCCATGATGTGGTCCTTTTTGTCCGGATTTCACGCAACCCCGAACTGAATTTATCTAGCAGTTGGAGGGCCAGCGGGTGATGGAGTAGTACCGGATTTTCGACGTTATCAAATAGGTTTGTCGATATGCCTAAAATGACCGATAACTGCGGCGGGAGTAGAGCGGGTTGCCCAGCCTGCCAACGCAATTATGGAAGATATTTAGGGTCCCTACTTCGAACTCTCCGCAGTTTGTGAGGATGAAAAATGAAACCTATCCGAACCCTCCATCACATCTCCTTAATGGCACTTCTCCCGGCATGGGGAATTCTTATGGCATGTTCTCCGGGCACGGCCGCCACCGCCACGCCCGTGTTACTCGGTGTCGAATATCATCCCGGAGAGACGGTGCGCTACACTTTTTCTCTCAGGATGAATCTGACAACCCGGGTTGAGCCAAGCGTTTCCAGCGACGCACTGCTGAGATTCACCCCGCGTAAGTATACGGTTGAAGGCGGGATTGTCGCAACGTTTGCTCCCACCCAGCCCGGTGAACCCTTGCATGGGTCCGTCCAATTCCATGGACTCACGGTCAAGGATTGGGCTTCCACCGCCAATGTTGCCGACTTGGAGGCGCGCTTGCGTCTGCTGGAATCCGCTCCCTTAACCGTGTCCACGGCAGCCGACGGCAACCTCGCACTATCGGAAATGCCGTCTCATCCCCTCCCGGATCGTTATGTCCTTGATGTTGAGGATTTGAATTCCATTGCCCAGGCCGTGCTGATTTCACGGATTTCGAGTCAACCCCTTGCACCGGGGCAGCAGATTGAATCTACGGATTTCCCCATACCCGGCATGGTGAAACCCGGCATGAAGTTGACGGTCGTAACTGACTACGTTACTGACATCCCCCTCGCTCGCCACCCCAGCGCGGAATTGCGATTGACGATGAATGTCCCCAACCAATCCCACTCGGTGCCTTCCGATTCGGACACCTCCAGAACATCCGAGAGATTTTTCGCTGCCGGGGTTTGGACGTACCTCCTCGACTTGGGTTCGCATCAGATCAGCTTCCTGCATAAGACCATACGGACTGAAACTGGTTACAGCGCCGAGAGCGGGGACAGCAATGTTGAGATACGGATTCCTAAGAATCTATTCACAGTGGACAGGGAATATGAGGTGACGGCAAGGCGGGTTGCGGCAACCGCGTCACCGGAGCTCGATGCAGACTTGACTACCTTCGAAGAATCTCTGCCTTCGACCCTCAGCACTGCTTCAACAGGTTCGGCAGCGACTCCAGCCGCGAGCCCCGGCGGAGGGGCTTCCCTCGGCGACATTGCGCGGCGGTTGCGCGCCGAACGCGCCGCACAGGGTACGCCTCAAATCGAAGCTACAGAACCCAAGGAAGCCACGGAGCCCAAGGAAGCTACGGTCCCGGGCAATGTCCTTGCCCCGGAAAGCATCCCGGCAGGTTTCAAACTGGAAACTTTTCCGGGCGGCACCATGACCGTGCACGTTCCTGTCGAGGTCTCAGAGATCAATCGGACGAGCAATCGCATAAACCTGCAAGGCTCCCTCGGTAACCCGCGGCCGATTATCGTCGTTGTCTTGCAGGAGACGGATCTTAACCCGGGCGAATCAAGCGACCATGCCTTGAATGATGTTGTCGCCGGGGTCCAGGCATCGCCGGGAATGCAGGTCCTCCACAGCGAGAGAAGAGAAATCCATGGGTTGCCCGGCCTGGTCATCGAGGAGGTTTACTCGCAGGGCGGCACGGCCACTCACGGGTTTCAATCCTGCGTGGTCTCGGCTGGCAGGGCATTCATGACGAGTTGTGGCGCCCAGCCGGAAGATTTTCCCAAGGTGGAATCTCCCTGTTGGAAGGTGGTTAATTCCATCCGAGGCAGGTAAAGCCCGCCGCCAGCGTAGTGTAGGGAAGCCACTCGCAACCTGCGCATGCCCATACGCCGAGCCATGCCAGTGCTTGCCAAGGAGCATACAATGGCAACACTCTACGTGCAAAACGTCCGCTGCCGCGTCCTAGCTACTGCCAGCGCTGGCTCCTTATCGCTGGCGCAGGCCCTTCCCGCCTCACGATCTGTTGGTTCGGGCCCTCTCCGCCGACTGGCGGCTGGCAATTGCCCACCCTTCTAAAATTCTTCTGCTAACCATAGGAAGATTTTATATTAACTCCTATTGACACGCCCTTGGTGGGTGGCGCTAGTCTATAGAGTAGTGGGTAGTGGGCGGAGCGCAGCAGGCAGCAGGGAAAAAACACAAAGCAGCAGGCGGTCAACAAAGGGCACCAGGCAGAATGCGGAAAGCCGCTGGTAGCGGGAGCCCTCCCTTCCAAGCGTCGCACACTCGCGGGGACGGAACCGTTTTCGTGGCGGTATCTTCCATGTTTACGCGCCACAATTTCGAGGAGACTCTGAGGACTTGACCTCCAATTGCTTTGGTGAGGAATGCAGGTTAAAGGCACGACGACTCCCAGGGCCGGAAGGTTTGAATGCAACTCAGCTCGTATCAGACAGAGGGGTTCTTTGACGAAGTTTTCGACTCGGAAGGCAAGGCGCGCCCCGAGGCCCGGCTGTTGCTTGAAACCATCGAATCGCTGGAGGATGGGGAACTTTTGCGGTGCCAGCGGGTGGCGGAAACGCTGCTGCTCCAAATGGGCATTACCTTCAACGTTTACGGCGATTCCGCCGGCACGGAACGCATTTTCCCTTTCGACCTGATTCCCCGCATCGTGCGCGCCGAGGAGTGGGACTGGATTGAGCGCGGCCTCAAGCAGCGCATCCACGCCCTTAACGAGTTTATCGACGACATTTACCATGACCAGAAAATCCTGAAAGACAACATCATTCCCGAGGAGATCATCAAGTCCGCGGCGTTCTTCCGTCCGCAGTGCTGCGGCATCAACCCTCCCGGGCGAGTCTGGTGCCACATCACGGGATCGGATTTGGTTCGCCACAGTGATGGGCAAATCTACGTTCTGGAAGACAATCTCCGCGTGCCCTCCGGTGTGTCCTACGTGCTCGAGAATCGCGACCTGATGAAGCGGACTTTTGCCCGTGTGTTTGCCGGCCTCAGGGTTCGTCCCGTTGACATCTACCCCAGTAAACTTCTGGAGACTTTAGAAGCCATTGCACCCCCGCGCGCGGCTGACAATCCCACCGTGGTCTTGCTGACCCCCGGAATGTACAACTCCGCCTACTTTGAGAACAGTTTCCTGGCGCAACGAATGGGAGTTCAACTAGTTGAAGGCCGTGATCTGGTGGTGCAGGATGGCTGGGTCTGCATGCGTACCACCAAGGGCCTGCGCCGCGTGGACGTCATCTACCGCCGCATTGACGATGACTTTCTGGACCCACAAGTTTTTCGCCCCGATTCCATGCTGGGCGTTCCAGGTCTGGTGGATGTCTATCGCGCCGGACGCGTGTCTCTGGCGAATGCCCCCGGCAATGGCGTGGCTGACGACAAAGTGGTTTACGCCTACGTGCCTGACATGATCCGCTACTATGAAGGCGCCGAACCGATTCTGCCCAACGTTCCCACCTTCCTCTGCTGGAAAGATAAGGACCGCCAGCACGTGCTCCAGAACCTCGACAAGCTGGTGGTGAAATCCGCGAATGAGGCGGGCGGGTACGGCATGCTGGTGGGGCCGCACTCCACCGCCGCCCAACGCGAAGAATTTGCCGCCAAGATTGCCGAAAAGCCGCGAAACTACATTGCCCAACCTACGCTGTCACTGTCGCGCGTTCCCACCCTGGTGGAAGATCGCCTGGAAGGGCGCCACGTGGATTTGCGTCCTTACATCCTCTATGGCAAGGAAATCAATGTCATCCCCGGCGGCCTGACGCGGGTGGCCTTGCGCAAAGGCTCGCTGGTGGTTAACTCGTCGCAAGGTGGGGGAAGCAAGGATACCTGGGTTCTCGCGCCGAGCGAGGAAGGAGCCACAAATGAGCAGTGACGCCCCGCCGCTACTCAGCCGGGCGGCCGAAGCGGTTTACTGGATGGCGCGTTACATTGAGCGCGCGGAAAATGTGGCGCGCTTCATTGATGTCAATCTGCACCTGCAGCTCGATTTACCTTTGGAACCCGCCCATCAATGGCAACCCCTGATTGACACTAGTGGTGACGCCGAGGTCTTTCGCGAGCGCCACGGCAAGGCCAAGAAGTCCACGGTGATCAAGTTCCTGGTTTGGGACACCAACAACCTCAACTCCATCTGCTCGTGCCTGCGTGCCGCCCGCGAGAATGCCCGCTCCATTCGCGAAATCATTTCTTCCGAGATGTGGGAGCAAGTGAATGGCATGTACCTGAAGATTCAATCCCAGAGGGCGGTGGCGGATTCCGAACGCCTGGCGGAGGTGCTGCGGGGTATTCGCCTGGGCTGCCACATGTTCGAAGGCATTACCGACGCGACGATGAGCTACAACGAGGCCTGGCACTTCCTTCGCATGGGCCGGCAGTTGGAGCGGGCTGATAAGACATCGCGCATCCTTGACGTGAAGTACTTCATGTTGCTCCCGTCCCCGGATGCTATTGGAACCCCGTATGATGACATTCACTGGTCGGCGGTTTTGAAATCTGTTAGTGGATTTGAGATGTACCGCAAGAAGCATGGACGCATCACTCCCCGCAACATCGTGGATTTTCTTGTGATCAATCGTGAATTTCCCCGGGCGATTCGGCACTGCCTGCGCGCCGCGGATGAATCCCTGCATGCGATTACCGGAACGCCGATGGGATCCTGCGAGTATCCCTCGGAGCGCAATTTGGCCCCGCTTCGCGCTGAACTCGATTACACCTCGGTGGACAGGATTATCAGCCAGGGCCTGCACGAATATCTGGACAGCCTGCAAGTTCGGATGAACACCCTTGACGACAACCTGGGCCGGGATTTCTTTGCCGGGGCTCCCATCATGCAGCCGGTGATGGCGGGAGGCAGTGTTTAATGGGGATCCGGGTGGGGCTCTATCACAAGACGACATATGAATACGACCAACTGGTGACCCTTTCGCCGCAAACCGTTCGTCTTCGTCCGGCGCCGCACACGCGCACCCCGATCAGCAGCTTCTCGCTGCGTATCGAGCCCAAAGAGCATTTCATCAACTGGCAGCAGGATCCGCAGGGAAACTTCCTGGCACGGCTGGTATTCCCCGGTCCGACCCGTCGCTTTTCGCTGGAAGTGGATTTGATTGCCGAGATGACGGTCATCAATCCGTTTGATTTCTTTCTCGAACCCTATGCGGAGAAGTTTCCTTTCCAATATGAATCCTGGGAGCAGCACGAGCTGGAGTCTCTTCTAAAGGTCACACCAGCAGGGCCGCGCTTGCAGGCACTGTTGGACTCGGTTGACCGTTCCGCGACGCCAACCGTGGATTTTCTCGTCAAACTCAATCGACGCTTGCAGAATGAACTTCATTATCTGATTCGGGTTGAGCCGGGCGTGCAAAGTCCGGAAGAGACTCTTGAACGCGCCAGCGGGTCATGCCGCGATTCAAGCTGGCTGCTTGTCGAAACCCTCCGTCACCTGGGGTTGGCAGCGCGATTTGTTTCCGGTTACCTCATTCAACTTAAGCCAGATGTGAAGCCCTTGGAGGGTCCGGTTGGTCCGGAAGAAGATTTTACTGACTTGCACGCGTGGGCCGAAGTTTATCTGCCCGGTGCCGGGTGGATTGGACTCGACCCCACTTCCGGGCTGCTGGCCGGGGAAGGGCACATTCCGCTGGCGGCAACTCCCGAACCACGCTCGGCCGCGCCTGTCACCGGGTTGGTCAGTCCCAGCCAAGTGAAGTTCCACCATGAAATGCGCGTCAAGCGCATTCTCGAGCCCGCCCGCGTTACCAAGCCTTATTCGGAGGAGCAGTGGAAGCGGCTTTACCGATTGGGTGAGCGAATTGACGTGGAGTTGATTGAAGGCGACGTCAGACTGACCATGGGTGGTGAACCAACGTTCGTTTCCATCGATGATATGGATGGGGAGGAATGGAACACCGCAGCTTTGGGATACGCCAAGAAAGCCCTCGCAAGAGAGCTACTCCTCCGCCTCAACAGACAATTTGGCGAGGGAGGTTTTGTCCATTATGGCCAGGGGAAGTGGTATCCCGGCGAGCCTCTGCCGCGATGGGCCTTTAGCTGTTACTGGCGGACGGACGGCGTCCCGCTCTGGAACGATGCTCGCTGGCTGGCTGAGATTGACCACGACTATGGTTTCACGGTCGATACGGCCCGGCAGTTTGCCGCGGAATTGGCCCGCAGGTTGGAAGTCGGGCCCAACTTTGTCATCCCTGCCTACGAAGACCCTGCTGTCTACCTCGCGAAGGAAAGTGGACTTCCAGTCAATGTAAGCCCTCTGGATAACAAGTTGGAGGATCCTCAGGAGCGGGCGCGGTTACGCCAGGTGTTTGAGCGTGGTCTTGGCGTGCCGGTGGGTTATGTGCTGCCGTTGCGCCGGGTTGAGAATGAAAGCGGTCTTGGGTGGCAAAGTTCCGCGTGGGCACTGCGAACCGAAAAGCTTCACCTTGTTCCCGGAGATTCGCCCGTGGGCTTCCGCTTGCCCCTTGATGCCTTGGTCTGGGAGCCTGCCGAGAAACGTCAAAAGGTCTGGCTGGCTGATCCCACTGCTCACCTGAGCCCTTTGCCCAGTCCTACCCGGCAAGTTTCTATGGACTTGCCGTCGGTCGAATTGCGAGAGCAGCAGCGCGCGCCTAAGCCAACTCCGCCGACTGCCGTTGCGGATCCCGGCCCTGTCGTGCGGACGGCCTTGGCGGTGGAATCTCGCGAGGGCAAGGTGTGCGTTTTTCTGCCGCCGGTGAATACTGGTGAGGATTACGTCGACCTTCTGTCCGCTATTGAAGACACTGCCACCAAACTCGCCATGCCGGTGGTGATTGAAGGCTACCCGCCGCCTCCCGACCCTCGCCTTCGGCAGATCAAGCTCACTCCCGACCCCGGCGTGCTTGAGGTGAACATTCATGCCGCGGCAAGTTGGCCGGAGTTGGTTGAAAACACCACGACGCTTTACGAACATGCGCGCATGTGCCGTTTGGGGACGGAGAAGTTCATGCTCGATGGCCGCCACACGGGCACCGGGGGAGGGAACCATCTGGTGCTGGGAGGGCCTACTCCGGCGGACAGCCCGTTTTTGCGGCGACCTGACCTGCTGCGAAGCATGGTGGGGTACTGGCTGAATCATCCTTCGCTTTCGTACCTTTTCTCCGGGGTTTTTGTGGGCCCCACCAGCCAGGCTCCGCGCGTGGATGAGACCCGTTCCGACGCCGTGTACGAACTGGAAATTGCCTTCAATCTTCTGCGTGGCAGCGAGGCGGGCGCGTGTCCGCCGTGGATGGTCGATCGAATTTTCCGTAACCTGCTGGTGGACGTTACCGGCAATACGCATCGCGCGGAGTTCTGTATCGACAAGCTCTATTCTCCCGACAGCGCCACGGGACGGCTGGGCTTGGTGGAACTTCGCTCCTTTGAAATGCCGCCGCACGCGCGCATGAGCTTGGCGCAACAGCTATTGGTCCGGGCGCTGGTGGCCTGGTTCTGGCGTCATCCGTACGAGGAGAAACCGATTCGGTGGGGAACCCGCTTGCATGACCGATTCCTGCTCCCCCACTTTGTGGAGCAGGATTTTGGCGATGTCCTGAACGATTTGCGCAGCGCCGGATATCCTCTGGACGCGGCCTGGTTCACTCCGCAGTGGGAATTTCGTTTCCCGGCTTACGGTGAAGTCTGCTACGACGGTGTTGACATTGAACTCCGCCAGGCCATCGAACCGTGGTACGTCCTGGGAGAGGAACCGGGCGCGGGTGGCACCACCCGCTACGTCGATTCCTCGCTGGAGCGCTTGCAGGTGCGTGCGCGCGGACTGGTGAGCGAACGATTCGCCCTGGCCTGTAATGGCCGCCGGTTGCCTTTGCAGTCTACGGGCACGCACGGCGATTTTGTGTGTGGCGTGCGGTATCGCGCCTGGCAGCCGCCCCATTGCTTGCATCCCACCATCCCCGTTCACACTCCGTTGATTGTCGAATTGATTGACATTGCCGCCGGGCAGTCGCTGGGAGGGTGTACCTACTACGTGGCGCATCCCGGCGGGAGGAACTACGAGACTTTTCCGGTAAACTCCAATGAGGCGGAAGCCCGCAGAAGGGCCCGCTTTTACCCCTTTGGTCATACGCCCGACCTCAAGACAGCGCCGCCGCTGGAAGAGAATCCGGAATTCCCTGCAACGCTGGATTTGCGCCGAAAGACGGACTAGACATGGAGCAGGATGGACAGGATGGGGAAAAGAAGCAACCACTAAGCACTAAGAGTATAAGAGATCTTCTTGTTCCGCATTTTTGTCCTGTTGATCCTGCTGATCCATGTGAATAATGGAAGCTTGATGGGAGACACATCGCTGGTACCAACTCAAACGCAGGGTGAGGAGTGGAAGTACGCTCCCGCGGAGGGCTTCTGGGACGAGGCCGTGCTGCCCTCCGGTTTCCCTCGCCGCCATTGGCGCCAGCTTACCGTGGCCATCCGGCGGATGGGCTTCCGCCAGTTCAATCGCTACTGGCAGTCGGGCGTACAGCTCATCCGGGACACCAGCATCTCGAGCAATATTGCGAGCGACCCCTGGGGCAATGAGCGTCCCTTACCGCTCGATCCCATTCCGCTGGTGATTGCGGAAGATGAATGGACGGAAATCGACCGGGCCATAACCCAGCGCGCGGCATTGCTTAATGCCATGCTGGTGGATCTTTACGGCAAGCAACGGCTGCTTTACGAACTTCACCTACCCCCGGCGCTGGTCTTCGGCAACCCTCAATTCCTGCGGCCCTGTTGTGGTATTACGCCTCCTGATGGTGTGCTCTTGCACACTTATGCCGCGGATTTGGCCCGCTCGCCGGACGGCCGCTGGTGGGTGATTGCCGACCGCACCCAGGCGCCCGCCGGGATGGGCTATACGCTGGAAAACCGCTTGGTGAGTGCGCGCACGCTGCCCACCGTTTTCAGCCAATACCACGTTCGCCAACTGGCAAGGTTTTTTGACATCCGCCGCGACGCGCTTTTCAACCTTGCGGCAAAGAATGGCGACAGCCCTCACGTGGTGGTGCTGACGCCGGGGCCGCACAATGACACTTACTTTGAACACTCGTTTCTGGCGGGCTATTGGGGCTTCCCCCTGGTCGAAGGGGACGACCTGACGGTGCGCGACGGCCGCGTCTTCTTGAAAACGCTGGCGGGGCTGGAACCGGTCGACTTGATTATGCGCTGCTTCGACGACAATTTCTGCGATCCCCTGGAATTGCGCGGTGATTCGCTATTGGGCGTCCCCGGCCTTGTGCAAGCAGTCCGCAACGGCACCGTGGTAATTGACAATGCGCTGGGCAGCGGCCTGGTGGAAACGGCGGGACACCTGGCGTTCCTGCCCGGACTTTGCCGCCAACTTCTCGACGAAGACCTGCACATGCCGTCCGTGGCCACGTGGTGGTGCGGCCAGGAAGAGCCTCGCAAGTACGTGCTGGACCATCTCGATGAGCTGGTGATCAAGCCTTCATCTCCCAGCTTCGGCAACCAATTGGATTATCCGGCGACGATGGACGCGGCTGCCCGCGAACGGCTGATCGGTAGAATCAAGGCCCACCCGGAACAGTACGTGGCGCAGGAGGGAATTGCGCTGTCCACCGCTCCGGCGCGGCCCGAAGCGGGACTGGCTTCCCGGCATGTGATCCTGAGAGTTTTCGCAGTTTGGGACGGCCACTCTTACACCGTAATGCCGGGCGGGCTGACGCGGGTTACCACGGAAACATCTTCCCATCGGCTTCCCGTACCCCTGGGCGGGGCGAGCAAGGATACCTGGGTGCTCGGAGGCGTGGAAGCCTCACCCCCCGCGCCCTTTCAGCCGGCTATTTCTATTGGTACTGATTCCATCCGCGGCACGCTGCCCAGCCGGGTGGCCGACAATCTCTTTTGGCTGGGCCGATACTCCGAACGGGTGGAAGCCAATGTTCGTCTCCTCCGGGCTCTATTACCCGCGCTCTCCGCCGAGGCCGATTTTGGGCGTGCGGTTACCCTCGAAACCGCAGCGCACATTCTGGTGGGCCTGCACTTCCTGCCGCCGGAGGATGCCACCGCTTCGCTTGCCGAGCAACATTGGCGGGTGCAGCGATTCCTGACCGACATGGTTTATGACCCCTCGAAGATTTCCAGCCTGGGGTGGAACCTGAAGGAGATGCGGCGTGTGGCCTGGCAACTGAAGGAGCGGCTGTCCAGCGATACATGGCGCGTCATGCAGCAATTGGAGGCGGAATTCTCCCGGCCCGTGCCCATCAATCCGGAGCACCGGTTTATCGCCCACATTGGTGTGCTCGACCGTGCCGTGATGACGCTGTCCGCTTTCGCCGGTTTGCTGATGGAAAACACTACGCGCGGCGAGGGCTGGCGGTTTCTGGAAATCGGCCGGCGCACGGAGAGGGCGCTGCAAATGGGGGAATTAATGCGCGCTGGGATTGCGGAAATTCCCCGCGACGCTGAACCCTACCTCCACATTCTGCTCCACGTGGCAGACAGTTCCATTACCTACCGCACCCGATACCTCAGCGTGCTGCGCACCGACCTGGTGTTGCAACTTCTGCTGGCAGATGAGTCGAACCCGCGGTCCATCGGCTTCCAACTGGCCGCGCTTGTCGAGCAGTTTGATTCGCTCGGCGAGCACTTCGACGCTGAGCACCCTGAGATGGAACAATTGGCGTCCCAGTGCCTTCGTGAAATTCATGTGGCGCCCATGGCCGAGCTTGCCCATCGCGATGGTGAAGGACGCTTTGTAGCGTTGGAAGCGGTTCTGCAGCGGCTCAAAGTGAACCTGCACGAATTCTCAGAAGCGCTGACGGCTCAGTACATGACCCCGGCCAAGGCCTCGCGCCTGACATCGTCGTGGTAGTGAGGCAATGCCTTAAGATTTTTCTTCCCTCGCCCCTATGGGGGAGAGGGTGGCTCGCAACCGGCGCTTTCGCTAGGTCAAGGCGGGGCGGGTGAGGGGGTTGAAACTACGGGTGTCGCAGGGCTGCAAGGGCAAGTCAAAGGGCAAAGCGCAAAAGGCAAAATGCAAAAGTGAAAAGCGCCATGCTCGACGAAGAATTGAGACTCGCTTCCCTCGCCCCTATGGGGGAGAGGGTGGCCCGCAGCCGGCGTTTTCATCAGCCGGGGCGGGACGGGTGAGGGGGTCAAAAACTCTGGGGC
>CAYTMD010000144.1:0-13399 GCA_964438685.1 uncultured Acidobacteriota bacterium | reverse complement strand
GCATAATCTCACCGGGCAGGACAACGGGTTTCAAGGCGTTGGCCAGTTCGTTGATGTTCAGCACCGGGACGCCCTGGAGTTGGGAAACCTTGTTGAGGTTGAAGTCATTGGTAACGATTTTCCCCTCATAAACCCGAGCCAACTCAATAAGTTTCAAATCCACTTCGCGGACTTGGGGAAAATCTTCCTCAACAATCTGCACCGTAATGTTGGTCATTTTCTGCATGCGTTGGAGGATGTCCAAACCCCGGCGTCCGCGATTGCGCTTCAGCGGATCGGAGGAGTCCGCCACCAACTGCAATTCCCGCAGCACAAACTGCGGGACCACCAGGGTTCCGTCAACGAAACTGGTTTCGCAAACGTCGGCGATGCGGCCGTCGATAATAACGCTGGTGTCGAGAATCTTGTAGTTCTTGCGAGGCTGCTTCTCGGTGTTGAAAAGCCCCCCCAGCGCGCCAAGGTTGAGCAAGTCACCCTTGTTGGCGCCCAGCACCAATCCCACGTAAGCCATCAACAGCAGCAAAGTCAGCTGAAAAAACGAGACGTTGCGGATCGCCGTCAAGCTCAGCAGATGGCTGATCATGAGGGCTCCCAGGATTCCCAAGATCGAACCAAAAGCTGCGCCGATCAGGGTTTTCAGGCTCGCTCGCTCCAACCGCATTTCAAAGAGAATTACGAAAACCCCAAGGGCTAATCCTAAAATGGCAGATTTTAATGTGGACAAACCAAAAGGACTAAGGTGTATGGAAGCCGCAACCGTAACGATGACGAAAATGACACGGATTCCCCGCATTTCCCACGACATGAGGTTTGACCCCCCTTCTGGAACCAGCTCACGAGTGCAGACATGGCCATACCGGTCCCACTTATGAGTGCTAAAGATCAATCGGAGTATAACATTCCCCCCGGCGGGTTCAAAGCAAGTTAACGCACGGGCGTTTACTCATAGCTAAACATCGCTTTTAGAAATGAGCATCCGCTGTGCCTTAACGCCGCTCCTTAGCTTTGGCCTTGATCACGATGGGTGTGCCGGCGAAACCAAACTTTTCCCGAATGCGGTTTTCAAGAAAACGCTCGAAGGAAAAATGCAGCTTCCCCGAGCGGTTAGTAAAGGCGATAAATATCGGGGGCGCTACTCCCCCCTGAGTCATGTAATAGAGCCTGGTGGGCTTGCCCGAGGGCGATGAAGCCCTGTCAAAATCCACTTCCGCCAGGAATCGATTCATCTCCGCCGTACTGACGCGATGTTGACGGGCTTCGGCAACTTGCGCGATGGCCTTTAGCAAGTTTCCCAGCCGCTGGCCCTGCAACGCCGAGATGAAAACGATAGGCGCATAATCCAGGTATTTCAGCCGATCGCGGATTTGCGCCGTCAAATCCTCCGCGGTGGTGGGGCCTTTGTGAACGGCGTCCCACTTGTTCACCACGATGATGACGGAGCGGCGGCTCTCGTGGGCGTAGCCGCCAATGTGGGTGTCAAGCGCGTTGACGCCTTCCTGCGCATCCAGAATCAGCAGCGCCACGTCAGCATCCTCCAGGTGTTTGCGCGCTTGGATGACGCTGAGTTTTTCCGCCAGCAACTTGGTTTTGCCCTTGCGGCGAATCCCCGCCGTATCCACAAAGCGAAAGTGCAGGCCGTCGCGCTCGAATTCCGCGTCCACGGCGTCGCGCGTTGTCCCGGGAATGGCTGAGACAATCGAGCGCTCTTCGTTTAATAGATTGTTGAGCAGCGTGGACTTACCCACGTTGGGCCGGCCGATAATGGCCACATGAATCGGGTTTTCGGCGGAGCCGGAGACTGGACGAGCATTGACCGCTTCCTCAGTGGGCAGGCCCTCAGCCTCAGGTTCCGCTGCCGATCCGGCGAGTGCCCCGTGCTTCTGGCGAGGCTCAGCCGATTCATCCTCCTCAAGGGCATCGTGGGTGAATCCCTCCGTCAGATGATCGAGCAGATCATCCAACCCCAAAGCGTGCTCGGCGGAAATCGGAAAGATGTGTTTGATTCCGAGGCGATGAAATTCCCCTGTCAGGGCCTTGTGCTGCTCCGCATCGACCTTGTTTACAACCACGGTCAGCGGTTTCCCCGTGCGGCGGAGGATTTGCGCCAACTCTTCGTCCAACGGCACCACGCCTTCGCGGGCGTCCACCATCAGGACCAAGTGCGCCGCCTCATCAATGGCCACCTTCGCCTGGCGGTAGATCTCAATGGGGATCAGTTCTTTGTCCGAAGGGATAATTCCCCCCGTGTCGATGACCTCAAAGGGCTTGCCCAGCCACTCGGCGCGGGCGTACAGACGGTCACGAGTCATGCCGGGTTCATTGCCCACCAGGGCGCGGCGTTGTTTGCAAAGGCGATTGAACAACGTGGACTTGCCAACGTTGGGACGGCCGAGAATCACGATACGGGGAAGGTTGGGCATTAGAATTGAAGTTTAAGGGTTAAAGGGTGAAGTGTAAAGGAGCGGTCAGCGCTTAGCTATCAGCGGTCAACTCAAATCTTGGGCAGTGCCCCTCTGTCGTTGTGGTCGCAGGTGGGCATCGATTTGGACTTACAACCCTCGCCGCCAAGAGGATGAAAAGGGTGTAGATTCGCCTTCACATCCCTTGCCCCTGTGGGGAAGAGGGTGGCCCGCAACCGGCGTTTTCATCAGCCGGGGCGGGGGACCAGCAGTGAGCCGCCACGACCCACTTGGAAGTCGCACGGGCTTCCTTCTTGTGGGAAGTCACGGCCAGGTGGCTTTGCCACCTCAAAATGAATCATTACCCGAGAAGCCCACAGCGACGGGCGAAATAATCAAATGACGCATTTCTTGCCCCTGCGGTGTTTAGGTCGAACAGCTTAAGCATTTCGATCATGCAGTCGATCCGAGAATCAAAAGCCTTCGGAATGGCAGCATCAAATTGCTCCTTCGACACATCGCTTGTGTCTGCGGGCACCTTTAGACCCCATAGGTTGTCGGCCGGCAGCCCTGCCAGATACCAACTCTCGATCTCCCTGACGACAATCAGAGTTTGCTCGTGGCTCAGTTCTGCGAACTTTTGAAGGACTGCTTTCCTTTTCTCCGGGAAGCAATGATGCTCGTCAATGTCGGCGAGGAGGAAATAATCCGCGCCCATAGCTTTGATGCTGCGCAGGAACGCGTCCACTTTTTCTCGCTTTTGCTGCGCGTACTTCCACGATTGGAGGTAATCGTAATGAGAACTCAGCCGCGGGATGACCACACGATTGGCAAACCGCTCGTCATCGTCACCTTCGACCAGGAGGTAAAGTCTTGTATAGGGCATGTTACGCGTGCAGAAGGTTCTGGGCGAACAGTTCCTCCAGACCCATTTCGTTCTGGAGAAATACTTTTACATCTTCCCTCTCCGCTGGATTGGAAATGGTTGAAAAACCTCCCGCGTCCCTTGAAACCAGGAGGACATCGGCAATATCCGTGTTTCTTACTACCTCCGGGTTGTGTGACGTTACAATAACCTGCTTCTGTCGGGAAGCATCCTTCATCATAGCGGTAATGCGAGAGATCAGGTAAGGGTGAACGTTCCGCTCCGGCTCCTCAATAACGGCAATGGACTTCTTCTCGAAATAGAGAGCTACGACCAGCGCCGTGATGTTGATGGTCCCATCCGAAATCAATGAGGCAGGAAGGTCCTTGTCTTTCGCGTAAGCCTCCCTGAGGCTGAAGAGGAGCGATTTGTCCGCGAATTTCTCAACATCCAAATTGCTCACGAAGGGCAGCAGATCTCGGACAAGATTGACAAGCTTCCGTTTTGCCGACTCGTCCTCCATGATCCTCTTCAGAACAATCGCCAGGTTACTGCCGTCCTCTTCCAATTCAGCCTTGCCGGTTATCGGCGTTCCTTTCTTCGGCAACTTGGGGTCGAAATCGTAGATGGCAGCTTGTTCCATCAGTTCGTCGACTGAAAAGTGGCCGCCTTGCAGAATGAGCGAGCGGTCAGAAACGTTCTGCCGCACAAGCCATGGCTCGATTTCAAACTCCTCCAGCGACACGCCCTCGGGCGTCGTGTACTTCACGCTTGCCTTATCCCCTTCTCGAACAACGACAATCTCCCCGAGGCCCTGAAGTTGCAGGGTGCTGGGCCTGCCGCTCCGCTCCGCGACGCCGAACTCACCCTTGGCAAACAGGCGCTCGTCAATGACTTCGAAGCCCGCTCGCTGTGCGGGAAAACCGACTGCGAAACTGTACCGGGTTTCACTTGGTTTGAAAGCCAGCCACCTGTCTCGACATGTACCGACGACAGGCGACCTGGTGTCTGGGTCTGCCGAAAACACAACCTCTACAAACAGCTTCTCGCGAGGGCCAATGTTTAAGTTCGTGAGGTACTCGGGACCGCCTTGGAGTGAAACGGCGTTTTCTAAGCCGTGGCGCCGAGCGTCGCGCAGGAATTCAATAACCCGGATGAAATTCGACTTTCCCGAGGCGTTCGCCCCGATGAGAACGTTGAAGTTGCCCAGATGGACTTCCACGTCCTTAAAGCTCTTGAAGTTCTTCACCCTGATTGACTTGATTGCCATGCACCACCCCAACCGGCCAAGCCCATCTTAACAGACAATACCCAGCCGTGGGCTCGAATTGTCCTAAGCTAAGGCAGCCAGGAAAGCGCCAGTGACGCCGACCCTACGCCGCAGAAGGTGTGAAGAAAAGAGCAATTTCACGCAAAGACGCCAAGGCGCAAAGACGCCAAGGCGCAAAGACTCGCAAAGCACAAATTCTCTGTGTTTCCTTCGCGCCCTTTGCGCCTTGGCGTCTTTGCGTGAAATGCTTTTGCTCGTTCCGGGATTCTCTCACACCTTGGCAGGGATAGGACAGCGCATTTGGCGACATGCCGGTATGTTATCCTCTCAATGTCGCACCGCGATGTGCGCGTATCTGTGCGCAAGATAAGCCAAAGGTGTGAGTTAGACTTCCCGCCGAGGACATGAAGCTGATGCGCTATTATCCCATCTTTCTCGACCTGCGGGGACGGCATTGCACAGTGGTGGGCGGCGGCCTGGTGGCGGAGCGCAAGGTCAAGGCGCTGTTGCGGGCGGGCGCCAGCGTGCACGTGATCAGTCCCACGGTAACGCCCCGCCTGGCATTACTGGCGGCGCGCAAGAAAATCCAGCTCACTCCCCGCGCTTACCGCGCCACGGATTTGGAAGGGCCGGCATCGGCGCCGCAGGTGGGAGCAATTGGCATCCCCCCTGTGCTGGTGTTTGCGGCCACGGATGATCCCGGAGCGCAGAAGGCCGTCCGCAAGGACGCGGAAGCCCTCCGGGCGCTGGTGAACGCCGCCGATGATGCCAGGGAATCAGATTTCATTGTGCCTGCCTCATTTGTGCAAGGTGATCTGCTGGTGGCGATTTCAACTTCCGGAGCCAGTCCGGCACTGGCCCGGCGATTGCGCCGGCAGCTTCAGCTCACCCTCGGGCGCGAATATCGCACCTACTTGCAGTTTCTCCGCGAGGCTCGCAAACACGTCATGGCTACCGTCCCCGATGAAGCCCAACGCGCCAAAATTTTCCGCCAACTTTCCGGAGCGCCCGTGATGGACTGGTTGATGAAAGGCCCGCCCCGGCAAGCGGCAAGAGACGCAAAGAAGTGGCTGGCGAAAGTAACGGGGACGGAGTGAAAGGGCGGGGCACGGGGCACGGGGCACGGGATACGGGAGAAAGGGACGATGCCGGGAGCATGTGATCCTGTGCAACCAAGGAGTAATGCTATGGAACGAAACTACAAGGAACTAAAAACGAAGATGGGTCCTGCGAGCGTTACAGAAAACAAACAGGAGGTGCGTGAAGAACTGCACCGGACGGCCCTGGAAGAACTCCGTGGAGCGAATCGACTCACATTGCGGGAAGAAGCGCGAGGAGTATTCGTAAACGCCATCCTGGCCCCGCCCACCCCCAATAAGGCGGCGCGAACGGCGGCATCGCGCTACAAGAAGGACACGGGCCGCTGAAGAGGCGGCGATTCAGCGCTTTGCTGCGCGCCAGGCGCACCTCAGTATCCGACTCATGCTTTAATTCCCTATCTTGTCCATCCTGTTTATCGATGTTCATACTCAACACGCGACTGTTGACCAGTATCCGTTTCTAACGTATAGTTAGCCCATGCAAACCGTCGTCGAAACAGAGTCCTATCTCCGAGACGCAAAGGCGGCGGGAGTAACTGACAATGAACGTTTGGGAATCGCGGATTTTATAGCGGCGAATCCCGATGCCGGGAACGAAATCAGGGGTACTGGAGGTACACGCGAAGTTCGCTTTGCTGGTAAGGGCAAAGGCAAAAGCGGTGGCTACAGGGCTATCACCTTTTATAGTGGTGAAGATATCCCCGTGTTTTTGCTGAACGTGTTTGCAAAGAACGAGAAGGCCGACTTGTCACAGGCAGAGCGGAACGAGCTCAAAACCGTACTTGCTGCCCTTGCCGATGCTTACCGAAGGAGAAAATGACCATGGCCAAGAAACTGACCGCAGGACAACGCATGATTGCCAGTGCCAAGCAGGCCCTGGAATTCGCCAATGGCGAGAATAACGCCTGCGTTGTCCACATCCCCAACGAAATAGACACGGCGCGGATTCGCAAGAAAATCAAAATGAGCCAGAGCCAGTTTGCGGCATATTTTGGCGTAAGCGTCCGGACCATACAGGAATGGGAGCAAGGACGGGCAGTGCCTTCAGGGGCGGCACGGGCATTCCTTACCGTCATTGACCGTGAGCCGGATGCTGTGCGTCGCGCCCTTGTGGATTTTGCTGTCAGCGGCAATCACACTGCGGAATATCAACCCGCGCACTCGTAGCGCGCAGTCTTGACGGCCTCACTCCTCATTCTCCGACTCCGACGCGGGTTCCGGATCGGCTTTCAGTTGGATTACCGCGAGCCCGGCTCCGCTCAATTGGCGGTTCAGGGCCGGAAGGTCTGTTGACTTGATTGCCTTCCACCGCGCCATCACCAGGGCATAATCCTTTTCGACTTACCCTTTGGACTTTAAACTTTTGATTTTGAGCTTATGGACTATGATAGTTAGTTGCGGCATGCATCCTATGGCTTCTATAAACCAAAAGACGACTGACAAACTCCCCCTCGACAAAGTCTTTGCTCCGGGGGGATGGCTGGCGCACCATCATCCGAAATACGAATTCCGCGCCGGCCAACTCGAGATGGCGGAAAGCGTGGAAACGGCGCTGGAAAACCGCCAGCACCTGATAGTGGAAGCCGGCACAGGAACGGGCAAAACGCTGGCATACCTCGTGCCCCTGTTGCGCAGCGGTTTGCGCACGGTGATTTCCACGGGCACCAAGAATCTTCAGGAACAGCTCTTTTACAAGGACGTGCCCTTTCTCAAGAAACTGTTCCCGCAGATGCGCGTTACTTTGATGAAGGGGCGTCAGAATTATCTCTGCCGGCAGAAGCTCCACGACATGGAAAAGCAGCCCGTCCTCGACGGTATGGACGAAGTGGAGCAATATCCGAAGCTGCGAAAATGGGAGGAAAGCACGGAAACCGGTGATCGGGCGGAACTGCGCTGGCTGCCGGACGCGAGCGAGCTCTGGAAGAAGGTTGATGCCCGCCGCGAGGCCTGCACGGGGCAAAAGTGCCCACTGTTCGAAAATTGCTTTATTACCCAGATGCACCAGCGGGCAGCGGAGTCCGACCTGCTGATTGTGAATCACCACCTGTTCTTCGCCGACCTCGCCCTGCGGCAAATGGACTACGCCGCGCTGCTGCCTGATTATGCCGCGTTGGTGTTTGACGAAGCCCATGAGATGGAAGATGTGGCCACGCAGTACTTCGGCGTGGAGGTCAGCAGCTACCGTGTGGAAGAGCTGGCGCGCGATACGGAAGCAACTTTGCGCATGAAGAGCATCAGGAACAACGAGGTTCTGTCCGCCGTCGGAGAACTCAGACGGCGCGCGGATTTGTTCTTCGAGCTTTTCCCGCGCACGGAAGGCCGCTCCAATTTCGATAACCGCGACAGTTTTCTGGAAGTCAATCGCGGCCCCTACTCGGCCCTGTCCAACGCGATGATGCTTCTACAAACGGAGCTAAGCCGTGTGCCCGAGCGTCCGGAAGAAATCAATAATGTGATGCGGCGTGCCCAGGAATTGCGCGCGACTCTTGAAATCGTGCTGGAAAGCCATGAGCGCAACATGGTGTATTGGTGGGAGCGGCGTGGACGAGGTGTGTTCATGCAAGCCACGCCCATCGACGTCTCAACGCTGCTGCGCGAGCGCCTGTTTGACCAGGTGGAAACCGTCATCCTGACCTCGGCAACGCTGGCCGTGGGCGGAACGTTTGATTTTCTCAAACGCCGGCTGGGAGTCAAGAACGCCAAGGAGCGTATTTTTGATTCGCACTTTGATTACGCTCACCAGTCGCTGCTCTATACTCCCATGCATTTGCCTGACCCGCGCCAGCCGGATTTTGCCCGCATGGCTTCGGAAGAAATCGTGCAACTGCTGAAAACCACGCGCGGCCGCGCCTTCGTACTTTTTACTTCCTACGTCCAAATGCGCGACGTTTACGAACGCATCCGGCCACGCTTGCGCTATCCCATGATGATGCAAGGCTCGATGCCGCGGACGGAATTGCTGGACCGTTTCCGCGCAACCCCCCACGCCGTACTATTCGGCACCAGTTCGTTTTGGCAGGGCGTAGACGTGCAGGGCGAGCAGTTGAGCGCAGTGCTGATCGATCGCTTGCCCTTCGCCGTGCCCAGCGACCCCGTTACCGCCGCACGCATCCGCCAGATTAATGATGAGGGCGGCAACGCTTTTACGGATTACCAGGTGCCGCAGGCCGTGATCACCCTGAAACAAGGGTTCGGCAGGCTCATCCGCAGTGAAACCGACCGCGGCATCCTGGTAATGCTTGACCAACGCCTTATGCGCATGCCTTATGGCCGGGTCTTCCTGGAAAGCCTTCCTCCCTACCAGAAGACGAATCGGCTGGAAGACGTGAAGGCCTTCATGCGAGAATGAAAACTGAGGAGACAGGAGTCAGGAGTCAGAAGACAGGAGTTAGAAGCTAGAAGCTTGAAGGAGCAGTGCAATCACCGAATTGTGGTTTCGATTCCTGATTTCTAACTCTTGGCTCCTGCCTTCTAGGTTCTAGATCCTAACTTCCAACTCCTGAATTCTGGCTCCTGACTCCTGACTCCTTTTTGAGGTTTACATGTTTGAAGTCTCAGTTGAATATACGTTTGCAGCAGGGCACTCCCTGCGTGGATACAAAGGAAAATGTGAAAATGTCCACGGACACAATTACCGGGTCCAATTGGTCGTGGGCGGCGAGCAACTCGATTCAACAGGGTTGTTGATGGATTTTGTGGAGATACGCAGAACGATCAAAGGGCTGGTGGAGCGCTTGGATCACCACTTTCTGAATGACCTCGCGCCCTTCGACAAGCTGAATCCTTCGGCGGAAAATATTGCCAAGTATTTCTTTGATGAGATGGATCCTCAGATTAAGAGCCGGGGCCAATGTGTTCAGGCCGTAACCATATGGGAGACGGATACGACCTCAGCCACCTACCGACCATAATAAGGAACTAGAAGTTAGAAGTGAGGAGTTAGAAGCCAGGAACAAATAGCGAGATGATGCAACGGCCAACGCGAAGGCGAAGTATGGTTTTGGCTCCCAGTTCCTGGGTTCTTCCGTGTGCTACCAAGTCCAGAACGCCACAGCGGGATGCAGTTCTGCCTGATGCTTCTGGGCGCAGACACCGTCCTTGCAGATATAGGTGTCTTCGCACCAGCGGCAGCGGCCCAACTCGACCTTCTCGCGAACAGTTCCGCAGATGGCGCAAGCTTCCAGCATGTCGGCGACAACATGCCGGGAGACACTCCGCCAGGTTTCCATTACTTCGCGTTCTTCCCTGATCTTTTCGAGTTCGTCGTGGCTCAGCATAACCAGCTCCCTCGTTTCAACTACATAATCCGATGCAACATAGGGGCCATCATTTGCACCCCTCATATAAACAATATCGGCAGGAATGTGAATCGTCTTAGATTCAATTGATTAGGGGCTGCCAAAAAGTCTGATGCATGTCAAAAGTCAAATTGCGTCACTGACTTTTTGCACGTAGTTTGGCTCAATTTGGAACATGTGTTCCCATTTCGACCCGTGGTTCTCCGCAGCCTGGCGTCCACCGTACACTGGAAATTAGGTTAAAATGCTTGGTGGAGTCTGAGGACAGAGGTGAGTTGTCGATTTTATGGTCATAACGGAAATCTTCAAGTCGATTCAAGGAGAGTCCACGTTCACTGGATTGCCTTGTGTCTTTGTGCGCCTTACCGGTTGCAATCTGCGATGCCATTGGTGTGACACGGCTTACGCGTTCAACGGCGGTCAAAAGATGACCGTTGATGAAGTCATGGTGCAGGTTCACAAGTTGCGGTGCAAACTGGTGGAGGTGACCGGCGGGGAGCCGCTGCTCCAGGAGGATGTTTACCCGCTGACGGAGCAATTGTTGGGCGCGGGGTTCCGGGTCCTAGTGGAAACCAGCGGGGAGCGATACGTTGGGCGGCTGCCCCAAGCGGTCATCAAAGTGCTTGATGTTAAGTGCCCTGGGAGCGGCGAGGGGGGTACCTTTTGCGCCGATAACTTGGGAGTTCTGCAAAGAAAAGACCAAGTTAAATTTGTGATTGCAAACGAGAATGACTACCGCTTCGCCTGCGATTTTATGGCGCAGCATGATCTTGGCGGGCGGGTTAATGAGATCATCCTTTCGCCAGTCTTTGGGCAATTGCACCCACGGCAACTCGCCGAGTGGATTCTGCGGGACGGACTGGACGTCCGCCTTGGTCTCCAGATTCACAAATTCATCTGGGACCCGGCCACACACGGAGTGTGAGAAACGGGACTCGGGATTCGGGACACGGGACACGGATAAACATGCGGTGAATTCCGAACCATGTGGCGCAATGCAGATTGACGGCTGACAACCGATGACTGAAAACCCTCGACAGATTTCGGACAACGGACCACGGATTCCGGACAAGCCATTGGCCATCATCCTCGCCAGTGGCGGCATGGACAGTTGCGTAACGACGGCCATTGCGAATATTGACTATCGGCTTGCCATGCTGCATGTGGGATATGGGCAGCGAACGGAGGCGCGTGAGCTCCGCGCTTTCAACGCCGTGGCGGATTTCTATGAGGCCGAGCATCGAATGGCTTGCCGATTGGACCATCTCAGACAAATTGGCGGGTCCAGCTTGACTGACCTCAAAATAGTAGTTGAAACCGCGAATCTAGATAGGCAGGATATTCCTTCGAGCTACGTTCCATTTCGCAACGCCCATTTTATTTCCATTGCGGTTTCCTGGGGCGAGGTTTTGGGAGCGAAGAAGATTTTTGTGGGGGCTGTGGCGGAAGACAGTTCCGGTTATCCCGATTGCCGCCCGGAATACTATGCGGCGTTCAATCGGGTGATCGCCATCGGAACGAAACCCGAGACGCAGCTCGAAATCGTGACGCCGGTTATTCACCTGCGGAAGAGTGAGATTGTGCGTCGTGGGCGTGAACTGGGCGCGCCGTTCGAACTCACCTGGTCGTGTTACCAAGGCCAGGAGGTGGCTTGCGGTGTGTGCGATAGTTGCGCCTTGCGTCTGCGGGCTTTTGATGAAGCGGGATTGGATGATCCCATCCCCTATCTTCAACGCCCGCAGTACTCGCGGAAGCAGAAATCACGAGGATGCTAAAAAAGCTGCGAACCTGTTGAGTCCCAGGCTCCAAACAGATAGAATGTGGGCTATTTAAGATTAATGAAGGAGGCACTTATGTTCAGTTCTTGGACGCGGAGAGTGATGGGGGTTGCGATCGTCTTCGCGGCGATTTTGACTTGCATCCCGGCTTTCGCGCAAACCGGAGGCTTGACGGGTAAGGTCGTGGGAGAAAAAGGAGCGCCGCTGGTCGGCTACACGCTTCTGGTTGATCGCGTCGAAATGAAGTGGACTTCCAAGGTCAAGACCAACAAGAAGGGGGAATACAACTACATTGGTCTGGCGCCTGGGATGTACAAAATTTCTCTCCTGGGTCCCGATGGCAAGCCCATGTTTTTCATTCAGAAACAAGTGGGGATTGGCGACCCCACGGAAGTCAACTTTGACATGGGGCAAGCAGTGAAGGAAGCCAAAAAAGCGCAGGAAGCCAACCCCGAATATCAGAAGCAAGTGGCCGAACAAAAGCAAAGTGCCGGTTTGAAGCAGTTGTTCGACCAGGGGCATGCGCTCTACGAGCAGAAGCAGTACGCTGAAGCGGCCGCAGTATATGAGAGGGCGCTGCCTCTGGCCAAGGATAAGAATGTCCCGATCATGCTAAGCCAATTGGCTGACACATGGGGGAAGGCCGCCAGCATTGAGACTAATCCTGACACGCGGAAGGCCGATCAAGCCAAATCCCTCGATTACTATCAAAAGACCCTCGCTATTGATCCCAATGATGCCAGCCTTCACAACAACCTGGGCAGTCTGTATGCCAATATGGGCAAGTCGGCGGATGCCGCTGCGGAATTCAAAAAAGCGGCGGAACTGGATCCCAACCATGCAGCCGGCTATTACTATAATCTGGGCGCCATCATGGTGAACCAGGGACAGATGGATGAAGCTGCAACGGCACTGAAAAAGGCTACCGAGCTTGACCCCACCAACGCCCTGGCTTGGTATTGGTACGGGATGGCGCTGATGGGTAAGGCGCAGGTGAAGCCCGATGGGACCATGATCCCGGCCCCAGGCACCGTTGAAGCCTTCCAGACATACTTAAAGCTCGCGCCTACCGGACAATGGGCAGGGGCGGCGCAAGCCAGCATTGATTCACTCCAGGGAAAGACCAGCTTGGAGTACAAAGCCGCGAAGAAGAAGAAATAGTTCTTTCTTCAGAGGCTTCGTGAAAACCGTGGTTGACGCGCGGTAGCGGCGCTCAATGGGGGCCGAAACGACGGTCATAGACCGCCGCGGCGATTCGTTTTTCTTGCACGGACTCTTCCGAACCCCGGCCCCGCAGCTTCGGCTCCAGCCGCGCTGCGGGGCTTTTTCATTGAAAGGGATTTCAGATGAAAGTTCCCTGGTTGATCTGCTCGTGCCTGGCCCTCCTGGTGCAACCGCTGCTGGCTGACACCATCTATCAGACCAATTCCGACGGCAAGGAAATTGTCCTGCAGCGCGACGCCCTTGTCGTCACTCAAGATTCTTCGTTTGTCGTCTACAAGCACTTCGACCTTAAAGAGCGCCGCGTCACAGTGGTGCGGTTGAACCGGGGCAGCCTGCCCATTCGCGTCCAAGCCAGCAGTCCCCGTGAACGCGCGGAAATCATTGGAGTCTGGAAGCGTTTCGGGTACAAGGCGACCATTACCGATCAAGCCGGCAAGGTCACCAAGGTTTATGATCTTTACCTCG
>CAYTMD010000143.1:0-13424 GCA_964438685.1 uncultured Acidobacteriota bacterium | reverse complement strand
GAGGCACGCGTGCTGGCAACCTTGGTCGACGATCCCGCGAAGGTTACTGAGCGCCAGATGCTTAAATGGGCCAGGGACTTTGACAACTGGGCCATTTGCGACGGCGCTTGCATCAACCTTTTTCGCTACACCAAATTCGCTCATCAGAAATGTGTGGAGTGGAGCACGCGGCCGGAAGAGTTCGTTAAGCGGGCGGCATTTTCTTTGATGGCGGGGTTGACCGTTGCCGACAAGGCGGCCGTTGACAAAGCTTTTATAAAGTTTATACCCCTGATCAAATGTGCCGCGATGGATGATAGAAACGGGGTGAAGAAAGGCGTGAATTGGGCGCTTCGCCAGATCGGAAAACGGAACCCTGCGCTGAACCGGGCGGCCATTGCTGCGGCCCGCCAGATTCAACAACTGGATTCCCGCGCCGCCCGCTGGATTGCCTCTGACGCTTTGCGCGAACTCCAAAGCCCTGCCGTGCAGGAAAGGCTTAAAAGGCAGGCCAAGAAGCCCGCATTGACAGCCTTCCACCGAAGCCGCTAAATTAGCTGACTGGTCATGGTCACCCGACTCTTAACACCTTCGAATCAGATCACGCTGCTGCGGCTGGTTTTCGTGCCGGTATTCGCGATCCTGATCCTGGACCAGCACTATCGCGCCGCGCTGGCGGTCCTGATGGCGGCGGCCCTCTCGGATATCCTGGATGGCACCGTCGCCCGCCTCTTGAAGCAGGAGAGCGCGCTGGGCGTGGCGCTGGACCCGATTGCCGACAAGCTTTTGATGACGGCCGGTTATATCACCCTGGCATTTCGCGGAGCATTGCCCTGGTGGTTGACGATTATCGTGCTAAGCCGGGATGTGGCCATCGTCATGACCGCGCTTTTGATCTGCCTCGTCGCCGGTTACCGGCCCTTTCCTCCCTCCCTGCTGGGAAAAGCTTCCACCGCCGCGCAAGTGGCAACCCTCTTTGCGGCGGTCTGCCACCAGGCTCGCGTTCGTTTCTTCGCGGATGATGCTGTCACCATCTTCATTTACCTTGCTGCCGCTCTGACGTTGGCCTCGGCTGTCCATTACGCACTGGTGGTACGCCAGCGGTATGGCCGGCGCGATGTCGAGGTTTCCGACGAATCCGGTCGCAACTAGAGAGTCGATTCGGTCCGCGTGGACCTCCGCCACGCATGCCGGTAACCACCCCGTCGCTCGGCGCGCCACCCCTCCTGAATCAGGAGGGGAGTTCTTAAAGACTCCCCTCCTCAGATGAGGAGGGGTGGCGCCATGGGCGCCGGGGTGGTGCTGAACCGAAAATGTGGAAACTCGAGGTGAACGTTTGCTGACGGGTGGGTGAGGGGTCGCTTGCTTTTACTCTTTAATTTAACCTTAACCCTTTCCCCTTGTTTGCGCCCCCAGCCTTAACTCTTGCCTTTTGACTTTTGCCCTTTGCCTTTTGACTTTCTCTTCGGCTTTGCGACGCCCGCTGTTAGGTGAGTTGGTCTTTTGCGGGTCCCTTCTGGGTGTGCACGTTTATGTGGTCGGCAACATCCTTTGGGCGGTCGATATTGGGAATTGCCTCCCAGCTCTCCTTGCCCGCGGTTTCAATAAAAAGAGCACCCACCCCGAAAATCCTTTGGCCGAAGCTCTGACGCACCGTCACATCCTGCACACGCGAGATCAGGATGGTGCGCGTGGTCCTCCCGAGAATGCCCTTTTCGTACCGCAGCAGGTCATCGAAGATCGATAGCTTGGTAAAGTGCTGGCGAAGGTGGCATTTCACGGGCCACAGCAGAAGGAGCACGGGCAGCCAGGGAATCCAGGTTTGCAAAGCCGGCGGAACGTCGGCCGGCCAATGGATCTGCGTCGCCGCCACCGCCCAAGCTACCACGATCACAGCCACCACCGCGTATCCAAGATAAATGAATTTCAAAGTAGGACGAATGATCATTTCAGCCATGCACACCTCCAATTATCAGTGCGCACCATTGTACTCCTGGGCGGAAAGAAAAGACCTTGATACACAACTTTGATTTAGGAGGGGCCAACTGTGGTTTGACCGGTCAGTTCAACCAGTTGTTCTGCTCGAGTTGCTTCCATGCGGCGCGGACATGCTCAGCCTTGAAGGTAGTAGCCTTGCGTGGATTCCAATTGCGGACCCCATCAATCGCGTTTTCGGGGCTCGTGGCAGGCGGAGAACCGTTGGGTCCGCCCCTGAGTGCGAGCCAATGCACTGTGGCCAGCAACTCCATGCCGTAAGGAGTTTCGAAACCTTCAATCAGGTGGCCCACACGGTCGAGGCGACGAAGTGATTCCGGCTTGTCAGCAAGAAAAGTCGATGCTTCTTCGACAGCGCCCGGCAGGAGTTCGATCTCCGCATCCGGTTTCTGGCTGTCGCCGTACCCACGTATGAAATGGCCCTCCATCACTTCCAGAACTTTGTTTAGATTGGGAGCAAAGGGGCCGTAGTGGCCCGCCTCGTATCTGAGCCGCAGTGGTTCTCCGGCTTCTTGAAGGAAGTACGCAAGCTTCTGCACCTCCAGCAACGTACGGTTGTAGTCCAAGGCCGCGTATGCGTCCATAAGCTTTATGAACATTGCACGCGCGGGAGTCATGCGGGGGCGCGCGGTCCCCACCGGCATCGCTTTGGCATCGGGAGTTCCCGCGGGCTCGAACAGAAGCACGCGGACATCCGGCAATTCGCGGAACGCTTCCTCGATTAACGGGCGCACCTCGCCCCAATCTAATCCGCCCAGTCCACAACCCAGTGGAGGCAGTGCGATAGAGTGCAACCCCAATTTCCGGACTTCCTCCCCTAGCGCCGTAAGGCCCGACTTGATATCGGCAATCCGCGACTTGCCGCGCCAGTGGCGTTTTGTCGGGAAATTAATGATGTAGCGAGGGTTGAGAAGCCGGCCGTTGTCATAGACCAGCATTCTTCCCGGCATAACCTCATCCGCGCGGCAGGCAGCCTCATAGGCTTTGAAATTTGCGGGAAAAGCCTGTTTGAACTGGAGCGCAATGCCTTTGCCCATAAACCCGACACAGTTCACCGTATTCACCAGCGCCTCAGCGTTGGCTTCCAGAAGATTCCCTTTGGTGATTTCGATCATCGGCAGCCTTCCTAATAGTAATACCAAGCGGGTATTATTGCCACATGGGGGCGGGGCAAATGGGGGAACTGATCCAGGACGCCCTCGACGCCGGCCTTGGCCTCCCCATTCAATACTCCAATCCTTTCGATCAGCGTCCAATCAACCGATTGCAAGATCAGAAACTCCGCCTGCTTCCTGCGCTGGCGGTCATTGTCATCCGGCGTGTTGTTCCAGTAGCGCGCCCCGACGATGCTCCAGTCCACCTCGTCGAGTTTCTGCAAATCGTCATACCAGCCTGTATATCCGGCAAGCCCATGACCATCCGAAAACACAAACTGGCAACCCGCAACCTGTACCCGTTCCACACTGGTTACAAGATAGATGAGAGGCGATTGCCCTTCGCTGTAACCTTGCACCCTTCCTGTCTTGAGGTTTAACAGCATTACCGACAAAGGGCCGAAATAAAAGGGCACATAATCGTGGCAAGTCCCGTCAGGACCACAAGGAATCGGCTTGGCATGGCGGCTCACCTGTACACTTACATTGTGGATTGGACGGTAAGGCAGGCCGTCATTTGGCGTCGAGTTTGTTGCATGCAGCGCGCCGCGAGCGAGCAGCGTGGCAAGGTTGTCCACGTGCACCAAGCGGTAGAGAAGAATGGGATTTGGCGGTCCTGGTTGCGGCATCAGCTATCCTTCAAAAACTCTGTGGTGCGTTGCCTTATTGGGCGGCGCGACTCGACCTTCAGGCCCGCCCTTCTGCGAAGCCATGATTCGCACAAAAACATCGAATCCACACGCTAACCAACATTTAGACCTTCGTCGAAACTAGAGCCGCAGAGTTTGAACCGCACAAACTCTGCTACCCGCTTCAAAGTAGGACGAATAATCATTTCAGACATGCACACCTCCATTTATCAGTGCGCACCATTGTACTCCCCCGCGGGTTGGGCGGAGCGGCCCATGTTCAGCGCAATCCAATGCGAGCGCACACTATAAATTGACAGGCTACGGGTGCGTTGGTACCGCGACCACAAGTTTTGTATGAAAATCGATCTTGTACGTGTTCATTGGCACGCCGTTGGCGCTGACGAACGAGTCGCCCCCGGGCCATGTGAGCGGGAATCTGTATTGGCAGTCCGGTTCGAGAGCAACGGGAATGCTCAGGACGGTCCCGGTCTTATCGAAGCGGCCCGGACCGAACCTGGGATCTCGCACGCTTTGTGGATTGCGCACTTGCTGCACCGGGTGATTGAAACGGATGACAATCTCGGTGACGCCGGGATCAACAACCTGGGAATGATTGGTAATGCTCATCGAGACGACCTTGAGTCGTGACTCTTCATACGAGCTCTTCAGTTCTCCGATTCGTGGCGCCTCGTCGTTGAAGAATTGAACGACTTTGGGCATGAAGGATTCCAGTGCGGGGTACGCCTCCCGATTCTTTTCGTAGGCCGCGAGCAGGTCGCACAAATCGCCGATCCAAAGGAACGAACGAGTCCGCTCCGCTTCTTCGGCGCGCCTTGCCGCCTCCGGCCCGGCATGGTCAAAGATGTAGCGAATTGTCACGGCGCGCACCATGGATTCGTAAAGCAGCGTCTTGCCTGTACGGTACCCCTGCCGGCCCATCGCCTCGCGGAGGGGCTCATTGAGTTGTTCTCCCGCCTTCGCCAACTGTGCACCGTACCTATCGACCAAGGGGTTGGAATAGGAATGGATAAATTCGTGAACGGTTGTTTGCAGGAAGTCGCCGCTGCTGAAGCGTGGGAGCCCCTCAGCATCGACCTCGACCACACCCGGGATCGCATACATCTCCATGACCCCATCCTCGGCGACGACGCTCGCCCCGTAGCTGGGCCCGCCATTGACGAGTCCTGGAACGATGATGAACCTTACGGGTGAGCGTGCCCCAAAGAATCGCGTGTACCAGGTCAAATCCAGATTGGTTTCGACGAACTTCCGCAAACGGTTGTCAGTCACGTCGTAGATCGGTTGCTGCGACTTGAGAAATTCGTTAAACCGGGTGTCGGTCACGAAGCTTCGCAGCGCATCGACGAATGCGCGTGCCTTCACCCCTTGCCACTCGCTGTTTAACCCTGAATCGGCGCGGTCGAACGGGACCCGTTCGGAAAGCGATTCCACATCTTTAAGGCGGACAGCCAGGTTCATTGGCACACCGAAGCCCACCCCGGTTTTCGCCAAGTCACGGGCAATCTGGATGGCCTTGTGATCGCGGTAAGGCCCGAAGTGGCGATCGATAGCATCGAGATACGAAGGCACACGACCCTGGGTGTATTCGCTATTGCCTGCCAGCCGAAATACAATGCTCATGAGTTCGACGCGAGGGTCCACCCCGACGCGGTATGCTTGCCCTAGGACGCTTGATGTGGGGCACAAAAGAGCAGTCAGAAAAGCTACTGTGATTCGCCATCGCATTTTAGTGCCCTCCGTGTGCGGACGTAATCTCCAATGAATCGGAATTTCCATTTTGATTCTTAGGCCGGCCCGAAGTAACCATCTGACCGTCTGCCCGGTCGCATGCATACCATCGTTTGCAATGTGCGCAGGGTGAACAGCACTCCATATCAACCACATGATTCTTACTAAGACATTAGCTATGAAACCTATTACACCTTCTTAATAAACATTACAAGAGACAGAAAGTCGCGAGAACGAACCACGTAGCAGTGCCAGATTGAAGGGATCGGAAGCCGTAACGAGATGTCCGAAGTCGCAAGGGCCTGGCGGAGGGTTCGGGGCGGCCAAGGTCTGTCCAAATTAGCGAATTCCAGCATCGCGAAGGCGGTCTGAAGGTTCGGAGTGCGGGAGATTGCTCCCGCTTTTTCGACCGCTGACTGGTCAGCGGCTTGTCGTTCGCCGCGACGAGTCGCGGCAAGGGAAAGCGGCGGCGAGTCGCCGCACTCCGAAACCGGCGGGCGCGAGGTAGAGGCGGGTTTACCCCGCCATTTCGCCTATGATTTCATTGCAGGATGGCGGGGTAAACCCGCCTCTACAGATCCGTCACGCGTCCGGAACCGAGTAAAGTGCAAGTGACCCTTCATCCGGCCTCCTCCGTCAGCCACCTTCTCCCCAGGGGAGAAGGCCAAGACTCGTAAGAATTGCCGCATCCCTATAGAATCGGGATAAACTCCGCCGCCGCTAGAGATCGTAGGGGGCGGCACTCGCGCGGAATCGAGTGAAGGGGAAGTGACCCCTCATCCGGCCTCCTCCGTCAGCCACCTTCTCCCCAGAGGAGAAGGCTAAGACTCATAAGCACTGCCTGTCGCCCCGCATTTTTGTCAGCGTCTTTCCTCCGCGACCTTTGTGGCCTCCGTGGTGAAATCCGTTCGGGGTCGCCGCCGGCCGCCGCGGCGGAACGAACAGCGACAATTTCCCATCTTGACAAAATTCTGACTACATAGTAGGCTATAACGATAAAGGGCCGGGCCGGTCGGGGCCACGCAACAGGGCGCTTGAATTCCCGCATGCCCTCGATCAGCAATCTGGAACAATGCGCGACTTTCCATTATGTTCATGATAAAAAAGGGACTTATCGAAAATCATCATGATTCATATAAAATATCAAGTCGTTGAAATAGAACAAGTTAATCTCCTTCCAATGCTGACGCCTCTAAGAAAAAAAGGGGGAAAATTATGATGGTCAGTACCCTTAAGCCATTGAAAACACATGTATAAAAAATGTCACTTTTTCGGCTTTCCATTATATTGATGAAAACAATATAGTTACAGTATTTCTTCCATTATATTTATGAAAATAAAGGTAGTTAAAAGAATTATGGCGAGGGACTTGGAATTCCGAAACTCGGGGGAATACAGATCTCCCGAGCCCGTTTTATGGGGCCCCAGGGTGTGGGCGGTTCCGGCTACATCAGGTTTCATCCGCCGGTTGGCGAACTAATGATATTGTTCCCCCTCCAGGAAGTAAGCTGGAACCTGGTTTGGAGAGCAGGAGGTTACGATGGCTGAATCCGGTGACAATCTTTCGAATGGCCCGTTAACCGCTTTGACGGAAGAGGAGCGCATGTTCCAGGCGATGGCTCGCGAATTCGCCTTGAACGAGATCCTTCCCCACACCGAAGAGATGGATCGCGAGGGCGCATTCAACCCTGCTTTGCTGCAGAATTTCTTTGCCCAGGGTTTTATGGGGATCGAAGTACCCGAGGCTTACGGCGGCAGTGGCGGCACGTTTTTCCTGGCGATTCTTGCCATTGAGGAATTCTCGCGCGTTGACGCTTCCGCCGGCGTGGTGGTTGACGTTCAGAACACGCTGGTGAACAACGCGCTGAAGAAATGGGGAAGCGAGGAGCAGAAGCAGAAATTCCTTACCCGGCTGGTGCACGACACGCTGGGCGCCTATGCGCTTTCCGAAGCCAATTCCGGCAGTGACGCTTTTGCGCTGGCGACGCGGGCTCGCGAGGACGGCGATCACTTCGTTTTAAACGGACGCAAGCTTTGGATCACCAATGCCAAGGAAGCGGGCCTGTTCATCGTGTTTGCGAACGTGAACCCGGAGGCGGGCTATCGGGGCATCACGGCGTTCCTGATTGAACGCGGCACGCCCGGCTTTTCCGTGGGGAAGAAAGAGGACAAGCTTGGCATTCGCGCGTCGTCCACCTGCGAACTGATTCTAGAAGACTGCCGCGTGCCCAAGGAGAACGTTCTGGGTGAGGTCGGCAAGGGCTACAAACTGGCGATTGAGACTTTGAACGAAGGCCGCATTGGCATCTCCGCACAGATGGTGGGCGTGGCGCGCGGGGCGCTGGAGAATGCCATCCACTATGCCCAGGAGCGCAAGCAGTTTGGCAAGCCCATCGCCGAGTTCCAGGCGATCCAATTCCAACTGGCGCGACTGGCAACCGACGTGGAGGCCGCGCGCCTGATGGCCTATAACGCCGCGCGATTGAAGGATGCGGGATTGCCCTTCCTGAAAGAAGCCGCCATGGCCAAGTACTTTACCTCGCAGGTGGCGGAGCGGGTGGCGTCTGAGTGCGTGGAGGTCTACGGCGGCTACGGTTTTACCCGCGATTATCCCGCGGAGAAATTCCTGCGCGACTCGAAAATCGGAAAGATCTACGAGGGCACGTCGTTTATGCAGCTTCAGACCATTGCCAAGATCATTTTGGGAAAGTGAGGAGAACTCGAGGCGTGGCACAGGCAATCTTGCCTGTGCTTGATGCATGGGATGCATCGGGGTTGAGTACAGGCAAGAGTGCCTGTGCCACCTTGCCGTCCGACTTAAGTCCTTGGCCTATCAGGAGCGGCACGGTACCTTTCAGCCTGAGCGGATTCTGGCAGGATTACGCTCAGCGGCCGCGGCTCAGTGCAAATGAGCCTCCCTCCTGCGGCCCTGTGGGGTTGTGATTATGGACTGGAAAGATTTTCTCCGGCGGATTTTTCTGATTGATCTCCTTAAGGGTCTGCGGCTGACGTTTTCCTATCAGCGCCCGGGGGCCACTTATACGGAGCAGTATCCCCTGGAGCGGCCTCCAGTGGCCGAGCGCTACCGGGGGGCACCGCGCCTGAATAATCACCCCGAATCGGGGGAGACGCTGTGCATCGCGTGCAACCTGTGTTCAATTGCCTGTCCGGAAAACCTGATTGTGGTGGGTTGGGCGCGCACGGAGGATCGCAAAAAGCGGCTGACCACGTTTACCTATGATCTGTCGCGCTGCATGTTCTGCGGGTTGTGCGAGGATGCCTGCCCCGTTGACGCGCTGGAGTTGACGCAGGACTTTGAGATCGCCAACTATTCGCGCGAAGGCATGATCTGGGACCGGCAAGAGCTGGAAGAAGGCCCAAAGCCGACGCGTTATACGAGGTAAGTTTGGGGAGGGAGTCAGGAGTAAGGGCCAGGAGCGCCCCTTTGAGAAAGCCTGCCGCAGCGCGGCTACAATCCATCAACCGTCCGAGCACAGAGGTAGACACCCTGTTTGTGGAAACTCTCCTACGCTTCCGCCATGCATGTGTAGAGAGTCTTCCCCCTCATCGGATTCGTCGTGTGACTATCGCCGCTGGTGAGGCGCCGCGGGACGCGAGTTGCGCCCCGCGGCTCAAACACTATTTCTTTTTGGGAGGCACAACAGCGTCTTTGAACGCTTTGGCCAAGCGGAACTTTACTACGGTCTTGGCCGGGATCTTGATTGGTTCGCCGGTTTGTGGGTTGCGGCCCATGCGTGCTTTCCGAGCTGCTTTTACGGCTTTGCCCAAACCCGGGATTACAAATTGGCCCGAGCTTTTTGCTTCTTTGGTTGCGAGTGCGACGAGCTCTTCAAGAACCCCCGCCGCTGCTTTCTTCTGAATCCCAATCTTTTCTGCCAGGTGAGATACCACTTGGGATTTAGTCATGACTTTCGCCATTTGCTGCTCCTCTCCGCACTGCTTGTTTTTTTTAGAATGAAACCATGCCATGAACAACGGCCTCAATGTAGACAATTAACATCGAGCTGTCAAGTGATTTTAGCGAGGTCGCATCCGAAAAAGCCACAAAAAATGCACCTGCGGTGGAGCCCACATGCAAGCGACCAGCCAAATTCGCGGGTGGTTGATTGCAAATCCGCAGGCGATTGGCTATATTCTGAACGGAGCCTGGTGGGGCAGTTTGACAATGAGGCGGCTTTGGGCGGCCATCTGGTGCCATGAACCCGCCACCTCGCTTCGCCGATCCGCCACCATGGGAGGAACGAATGCCACTCTTTGAATATAAGTGCCAGGAATGCGGGGCGACCTTTGAAAAGATCGTGCCCTCTTCCACCACCAAGGTGGCTTGCAAGAAGTGTGAAAGCCCCAAGGTGGAAAAGTTGTTGTCCGTGTTTGCGGTAGGCGGATCGTCGCGTTCCACATCCGCAATGGAATCGGGGCCTTGCGGCTCCTGTGGCGCTGCCCAACGCGGAATGTGCGGCATGGGATAGGGGTCAGGTGCGAGGGCAGAATCCAGGGTTTCCTGACACCCGGCACCTAAGACCTGGCACCTATGACTTATCCTCACATCCCCAATTTGCGCCTTGGTACTTCGAGTTGGTCCAGTGACGACTGGGTGGGAATCTTCTATCCGCCCGGCACCAAGCCAGGCGACTTCCTTGTTGCCTACGCCCAGCATTTCGACACCGTCGAAGTGGACTCCACCTACTACCGTATTCCCTCAGAATCCATGGTGCGGAACTGGCGCGCCCGTACGCCGCCGGGATTCACCTTCGCCGCCAAGTTCCCGCAAGTGATCACTCACGAAAAAGTGCTGCAGGATTGCCGCGAGGACCTGGCAAATTTCCTGCGAACCATGGGCCTGTTGGAAGACCGCTTGGGTCCCTTGCTTCTGCAATTTCCCTACTTCAGCAAAAAGGCATTCGCGCGCCCGGAGGATTTCCTCGCGCGTCTCGTTCCCTTCCTGGAGGAATTGCCGGGCGGTTTCAAATACGCACTGGAGGTCCGCAATAAGTGCTGGGTAAATCCACAACTGCTCGACGTCCTGCGGAAGAAGGGCGTGGCTCTGGCGCTGATCGATCATCCCTGGATGACGCCCATTGCACAATTGATGGGAAAGCTGGATCTGATCACCGCCGACTTTGCCTACGTTCGATGGCTCGGCGACCGCAAAGGCATTGAGGAGGTAACCAAGCATTGGGATCGCATCGTCGTGGACCGGGAAGAGGAGATGCGGACCTGGATTCCGGTCATCCGCCAACTTCTCAAACGGCGTATTCAAGTGATGGGGTACTTCAACAATCATTACGCCGGCTTCGGGCCCGGGTCCATTGAACTGTTTGGCAAGGTCTGGGAGAGCATGAAGGATTCGTGAATCGCGAATAGGGAAGTAAGTTCAAATTCACCTTCGCGCCGAGCGGGTTGGGTCGGGGGCACGTGCCACCAAAAGGCGCGGCATTTCCGTGCAGCGGGCGCCGAAGGCGGGCAGGAAAACCGCAGGCAAATACCACCGAAAAATGACTTGACACCCTGCTCCGGCAAAGGTAGGGTATACGACCAGTTGTCTATACAACTGGAGGTCTGGTGCTTTCCCTCGCCATCGACCGCACAAGTGTCGTGCCGCTCTACTTCCAGATTCGTGAGAACCTGCTGGCAGAGATCCGGTCCGGCCGGCTAAAAGCGGGCAATCCATTACCTTCCGAACAGCAGCTTTCGGCACAGTTCGCGGTCAGCCGAATGACCGCGCGCCAGGCGTTGGAGTCGCTTTGCAAGCTGGGGGTAGCTTATCGCCAGCAGGGAAAGGGCACGTTCGTATCGGGAATCAAACTCGAAATCAATTTCCGCAATGTGCAGTCTTTTACGGAGGAAATGGGCGCCCTCGGACATGCCGTGAGTTCCAAGGTGCTCTCGCTGGGTGTGGTGCCGGCGCCACCGGAGATTGCCGCCGCCCTCCGCTTGCCTCCCCACTCGGAACTCATCAGGTTGCGCCGCCTGCGCATCGCCGTCACGCTTCCGATGGCGCTGGAATTGAGTCACCTACCCCGCCACTTCTGCCCCGACCTCGTCGACCATTTCAGCCCGGGAGACTCCCTCTACGAAACGCTGTGGAAACGCTATGGCATCCGCATCCAGCTTGCGGACGAGACGGTGGAAGTAGGGTTGGCGGGCGCGGAAGATGTCCGCCTTATGCATATTCGCAAAGGCAGCCCACTCTTCCTTTTCACGCGTGTTGCTTATCTTTCCGATGGACAGCCGGTCGAGTATGTGAAGAGCCGGTATCGTGCTGACCGCTACAAGATTGTCAGTCGTCTCATCCGGCCCGGCGTTTAAAGATTGCGATATTTATCGAGCTTGCAAGTGCGGCCCCGGTAACGATATCCTTTGATCACAAATCGTAGGTTTGTTCGGGTTCAAAATTGATGCGCGGGTGATCTGGGGAGTTTTTCGAGAGGCCGCAGGCGAAGTTCTGAACACTGAATAATTCCGAGCGTTGGGAAAAACGGGAAAAAACGAATAAAGGAGGCACGATCATGATCTTCGACCACGCAGGATCACAGAAGGCTCATGTGTCACTAGCGCTGCTGGTGGCAATTGCCGGTTTTCTCCTTTGTGCGAGTGCCTGGGCTCAGGAGACAACCGGTTCGATTTCCGGCACGGTGAAAGATCCCAGCGGGGCGGTAGTTCCCAACGCCCAGGTAACCCTCAGGGACATCGAAAAGAACACTGACGTTCGCACGGCCAAGACCGGCGACACCGGCGATTTCTCGTTTCCGCAGCTTCCCGTCGCCCACTATTCCCTCACGGTTGAAGCGTCGGGCTTCCGGAGGCTCGAGCAGACTGGTATTGTCCTGAACGTAAATGACAAGCTGACGTTCTTTCCCACCCTTGAGGTGGGCGCCGCCTCAAGTGGTAAAAGTGGAAGCCGCTCCCCTCCAGGTGAATATGCAGGATGCCGTGGCCTCCGGCGTGGTGACAGGCACGCAGGTGCGCGAGCTCACCATGAACAACCGGGTTTGGGAACAACTCTTAACTCTGGTGCCGGGGATTAGCGACAGCAATAGCACGGATCAATACTATGTCGGCGCCACCAATCCGTTCGGCGGCTCCGCCACCAACACCACTGGTTTTCAGATCAACGGCGGCCGCCGGGAGGAAAATAACTTCCTGGTCGACGGCATGGACAACATGGATCGCGGCAGCAACCTGACTCTGCTCTCCTTCCCCAGCGTGGATTCCATCTCGGAGTTCCGCATCGTTCGCGGCGTCTACGATCCTGAATTGGGGCGCTCCGGCAGCGCTCAGGTAAACATCGTCACCCGGTCTGGGACCAGCGACCTGCATGGCGGCGTTTACGAGTTTGCCCGCAACAATGTTTTGAACGCCAACCAATGGTATAACAACGCCACGGGTGTTGCCCGCCCCATCCTGCGTTACAACGACTTTGGCGGCACCATCGGCGGCCCGGTTTACATTCCCCACCTCTACGAGCAACGCAACAAGACCTTCTTCTTTTTCTCCGAAGAAGCTCGCCGCACGCTCCTCTACTCGACGGCGACGGCCACGGGTGTACCCACCACCGGCATGTTGAGCGGAACCTTCCCGAATCCCGTGTGTACGAACTGGACGAACACCAACGGCGTGGCCGGCGCCTGCGCGGGTTACGGGACGCAAATCCCCAGCACCAGCATCAGCCCAGTCGCCACGGCCTATGTCAAAGACATCTATTCGAAGTTCCCGCCCATCAACGCGGGCACCAGCAGCACTCCCAACATTGTTTCGAATCTGGTCGGCATCTATAACTTCCGCGAAGATATGATCAAGATTGATCACACCTTCGGCAGCAAGCTGACCATCACCGGCAAGTATCTGCGCGACTCCATCCCCAGCACAGAACCGGGCGGCTATGGTGCGAACT
>CAYTMD010000142.1:0-13466 GCA_964438685.1 uncultured Acidobacteriota bacterium | reverse complement strand
CCCTCACCCCCCGCCTTGCGGTCCCCCCTCTCCCCCAAGGGGGCGAGGGGAAATGAATCGTCAGTTTGGTGTCGTATCCGTGACCGTGCACGAGCAGAACCACGTTCGCTACACGGCGCGTCTGCTAATCTGGATAGCGGGGAGGGGTTTGAGGATAATTTGCCATCTTGACATTGTCAATCAACCAGCATAGGCTAGAGTTGCGATGAAAGTCCGGTACACCGCGACGCTGGCAATCCCCTCCCCTCCCGACGCACGCCTTGAGAAAGCCCTGTGTGGCAAAAGTAAAAACCGGCAGCTTCCCGGGAGGCATGGGGTCCGCGCCATTGTGCCGTCCCCGCTACTTCTTTGCACGGGCGACGAAGGTCATTGGCATTGTCGGGGCACAAGGCCTTGTGTCCCTACTTCGGGGATTCGAGATGGCCGTCGATTCATCGCAAAAATTACCTGGGACGGCCGCGCTGCCATGCCACAGACGCCGCAATCTCTGGCGATGTTTATGATAACAAAGGCCGTTAGCGACCTTTGCCGGGGCGCGAGGAGGACGTCAACTTATTGAAATTAAAGTGGTTAGCGGGATTCAGCGCGGATGAGGGCAAGAAAAAGGGGGATGAAAAATTGCGGGTAAGTCTCGCGATGTTGATGAAAACATAAGGGGTTATTCAAAAAGTGCAGCAATGACACTCGCCCCGAAAACCGTAAAGTCTCAGAACAATCTGTTCACCCCGCGGTGCAGTAGCCGATATGTATAGCCCCGACCATGGACTGCCGCCGCTGTGAGTGTATTTGACCGCACACATGGAAAAGGAGTCGGAACCCGTGTCCAACGAAACAAAATGGCAACCTGACCGGCGAACGTTTCTGAAAGTCGCCGTGGCAGGTGCAGGACTTACTTCTGAGTTGGCTCATGCAGAGGCACGTCATGGTGTCCCCGTACCAAACGAATTCCCTGACTTGGCGCAATTACGGCATGCCCATGGGAAGGCCGGCATCATTCCACCGGACAAGACCTACCGCATGATGGAATGGTCACTGCATTTCCCGCCTCAGGCGAAATTCGATTTCGACCTGGAAGGCGCGATGAAGATGACGCGGGAAGTGGGGTCGGAATCTGTGTTGTTCTATGCCCAGGACCATTGGGGATACGCGCATTACCCCAGTGACGTTGGCGTGCGCCACCCCAACCTCACCTTCGACTTTTTCGGGAAACAGGTGGAATTGGCGCGCCAGAACGGCATGTCCTCCGTGGCGTATTACAGCTTGCAGGCCAACAACCAGATCATCATGAAACACCCGGACTGGGGCTGGGTGGATGAAAAGGGCGAGCCCATGCCGGGGCGGTGGGGCACTCCCTGCCTGGACACTCCTTACCGCCAGTATGCCCTGGGCATGATTGAGGAAGTTTGCTCGCGCTACCAGGTGGGCGAATTATTCATCGATATCTTTGGCATTCAGTTTTATCGCTACCACAGCCGCGGTGATAATCCCTTCTGCTTCTGTAAATACACGGAGGATGCCTGGAACCGCGAGCACCCGGGCGATGATTATCGCCAAGGGTTCGGTTCTCGCGAAGGCTGGGAGCGGCGCTACCATTGGCATCAGCAGCGAAGCATGGTTGACATGCTCGATGAGATTACGGCAGCAGCTCGCAAGCACAATCCCAAATTGATCATCGCCCTGAATGGCGGTCCGGAAGTGTTTCCTGACGAGATTCAACGCAGGGTGGGCTTCCTGTATGCTGAACCGCTGCCCTCTGTGTCCGGGATCGCGTTAGGGTCGATTATCCTGCGTGGCTGGGGCCGGCCCGATTATCAGGCCGGAATCTTCACCATGGCGCCGTACTTCGATTCGCTTCCTGAAGCACCATTTCGGGTTCAGGCGGATGCCCTTCTGGTGCAGAACTCACGGGTTTTCTTTGTGGGCGAAACTCCGCTGGTATCCAATGCGGACGGCGTGAATTACTCGGTGCGATGGTTCGATCGGGCGCGGGAAGCATTCGCCGACGTGCGCAACGTGGATTGCCTTCTTGCGGGCCTGCAACCTGTGCTGAGCTCGGCAGCGCTTTACAGTCAACCCACGATGCAGGAAATGGCCGCGCAAAAACGTCCGCGGGATTTCCGGTATTCCATTTTGGGGGCACTGGAGAATCTTACTTACTCAGGCCGGCCCGTCGAGAGCCTGCCGGAATTCCGCCTGACGCCGGAACTCCTCAATAAGTTAGACACCTTCGTGTTGCCGGAAGTGGATTGCTTGTCTGATGCCCACGCCGCGATGATTGCGCAATGGGTTCGCGAAGGCGGCACGCTGGTGGCAAGTTACAAATGCGGGCTTAAGGACGAGAAACACCGGGCTCGGAAGAATTTCCCCTTGGCGGATGCTTTGGGTGTTAATTACGAAAGCGAGGAGCGCCGCTTCGCCTACGCGGGGGATGACGCACCACGTCCCACTTCCATCACGACCTATTTGGAATCAAGTGGACATCCACTCGCCGCGATGTTTGGAAAGAAAACCGTGGGACTCCCGGGTTCCTTCCTGCATGTGAAGCCGACCACGGCGCAAGAGGTGATGCGGTACCGATTGCCTTTTATGGTGGAAGATATTCCCCATCAGCAATGGTACAACTGGGGTGCGCCTCCGCCGGGAGCAGAAACCGCCGGGCCTGCGGTTACGCGGAACAAATTTGGAAAGGGCCAGGCGATTTACATTGGCGCGCCGATCTTCTGGGCAATGAAGGACCGGCCTTATTGGATCCGGCAATGGGTTCCGAATCTGTTGCGGCAGCTTGTGCCCAATCCCCTAATGGAACTGCGATTGGAGCCCCACTCGGAATATGTTCACGGAACCTTCTTCTATGACCGCACTGGCCAGTACGTTTTGGTGCAGGTGCTCAACACCATTGAAATCGTTACCCGAGGCGAATACCGCGACGCGCCCAGACTCAGCCTGGCGGTAAACTCATCGAAGTTGAAAATTGCGGAAGCGAGAATGGTCTGGCCGAAGACCCTTGATCTTCCGCTGATGGCCGGGGCAGGGAAGACCCACATCAATTTGCCAAAACTCGACCGCTACATGGCGCTATTTCTAAGGCTCGCTTGAGCAGCGCAGCGTGGCGGAGCCGCAACCAAATTATCGTGGGCGGACGAAGAGACCCCTCACACGTCCCGATGCATCGGGACGCCCTCTCCCCTCGGAGAGGGCAGTTTAACAACCAACCTTCTCCCAGGGGAGAAGGTGCTGAGGTACGAAGCGGATGAGGGGTCTCTTCTCTCTACCTCCCACTTTCAACAAGGACACAAAAATGTTTGCCAAGAAAACAAGAAGTTACGGTATTGCAACGCGGCGCAAAGGTAACCGCCACCGTTACGGGCGGAAGGGCTCACCCCAGTTGAGGAACTCGTGAAGAAACGCGAACGTCCCGACGCCATGGATGGTGTGGGGACCATTGAAGAATTCAATCCGGGTGCGATCCCCCAGCCCCAGCTTGTCGTAATGACGGCGAACCTTGGCGTACTCATATGCTACCCAGGAATCAGACGAGACACTATCATCGTGCCCGCGTTCCACCATGAATGGACGCGGCGCCATGAGGTTGGCCATATCGCTATAGTTAAACGTATTGCCGAGATTGAACTCAAGCATTTCATATTCATGGGTCAACACGTAATTAAATGGGGCATCGTCGCGGCTGATTTTCCAGATCCATTCGTTGAAATCTCCCGAGCAAATCGAAAGTGCGTAACGGTCGAGCAGCGGCGGCACGCGCGCGGCTGTCTTGCCTCCATACGAAAGACCGTAAAATCCGATGCGGCTGGCATCAACAAAGGGCAGCGTGCAGAGCCAATCCAGAGTCCGCTCATGTTGGCTGAGGATAAAAGAGAACAGGGAGAGCTTGAGGGGATTGGCGATCCGCAAGAGTCTGCGGAATTTGTCGCCTCCAAGGTAAGGGTTTTGCGGGCAGTAAACCACAAAGCCATGATTGGCAAGGTCGGCGGCGAAACGATGGTAGTAGTGCTCTCCTTCGGTTCCCGGTTTGATCAAGTCCTGCGGCCGCCCTTCGAGTCCATGTTGGCACACCACCACGGGCCGGCGTTCCCCAGCATCCATGGCCTTGGGCTGCAGCAGAATGCCATAGGCGAAGACGTCAGGCCAAAGAGGCAGCAGAACCTCGTAGCCTGTCCAATTCACTTCTTCATAAATCTTGCGGGTCTGCGCTGCCAACGGTTGGGAAGGCGCCGGCAGCTTGCCGAAAATTTCTTCCCAAAGGTATTGGCGGTAGAAATCCGTCGAATGTTTCCACGTGTCAATCGACGATGCGTCAGCCTGCGCCCAAAACTTTGTTCGGACCGGTTCACTTTCCATCACCCTGCGGAGCGTGAACTCGCGGAGTTGCTTGAACTGGCGATGCTGGCGTTCAGATGGATCGACGCCAACATGCAAATCATGTGGCGCTGGCCCGGAGGGCTTTACGCCCCCGTGAAGGCCAAGCCCACGAAGGAAAGCAATTATTGCCTGGTCCGATCCTGGGTTGCCCTGCCCGTCACCACTCACGACCAAATCCAAATGGCCGCCGGCGCCGAGCTTTTCAAAGACAGGTTGGGCGCGGTTTATTTCTTTTTGCACATCGGAGAGTTTCGGGCTCTCAAGCCGCCCCGGCGCAGCGGAAGCCGAGCGGCCATTGGTGGCAGGCGGCGGCCCGGAGATTTCCACTCCTCGCGCTGCTTCCACCACCAGGGTGCGCGGGGCGATCAGCCCGGCTATTTCGGCGTCACCAAATTCAAGGAGGAGGGACCAAATGCTTCGATAGATCGGCTCCTGCCACAGGCCTTCGCGGGGCTGGAAATACCCACTCACGCAAGCGGCCTCGATTCGCGTGTCTGCAGCGGCGCTGTAGAGGGCCAGCAAAGCTCCTTCACCGTAGCCCATTACCCCCACCGGGCGTGGTGGCTCACATTGCGCAAGCCAGTCCACGGCGGCCAATACTTTCTGCACCTCATAGCCGATCGTATGGCGGCCCATGTCATAAGCCATGCGGTGGATGTATTCGCGATGCGTTTCGTTGGTGAATTTGCCGAGTTGTGCGTTGCCGGACCACTCATCGTTGCGATCGATCAGCGTCGGCACCATCACGAGGCAGCCATTTTCCGCCAGCCGCCGCGCGAACTGAGCCTTGGCGGGAACTCCGGCGGTGATACCCACCAGCATTTCCGGTGTCCAATCGGCGTCGGGCAGGGCCACAACACGCGCCACCGGGATGCCAGTAGGTTGCAGCAGCAGGCCATCAGCATCGACGCCTTCCAGCACGGGCCATCGCACGCTCATGACCTTGAATCCCAAGCCAGTGGCGACGACGGACGAGCCTCCGAGAGTGGCTTCAAGGCTGGGGGCGGAGAAGGGAATCCGCTTGTCGATCAATCCTATGATTTGGTGGAATCGTTCCCGATTAGGCTCGACCGATGCGACGTAGGCGGCGTGCGATGAGTAATCCGGTTTCCATCGCGCGGTCCGCGACTCCGGGGAAGCATTGGTTTGCTGGATCAGGTAGCGGTGAATTCCGTCAACCATTTCTGCTGCCAGATCGCCCTGCGCCGTCAGAGGCTCCGTGCCCGCCAATTGGGAAAGGGACAGCGCCTGTGGAGCATCCATGCCATGAGTTTCCGCACCTGCGGTTGCACATGGGATGCCCGCCAGCCCACTGGCGATTGCCGATTTCCCCATCAGTTCGAACATCTCGCGTCTGGTCATACGACCCTCGATTACAAACTTGGAGTGTTGTCGCGAACTTCTACACAACAGGGAGCTATTCAGCCGGGCGTTACGGAATTGATGAAAAGACCAACAGCCATTGGAGGCTAAGTGAGATTTCCCGATTCAATCGTATTCTTCACTGCGGTAAGGAACCCCGCCGCCGCGCGACCATTGATCAGGCGATGATCCGCGGCGAGCTTCACGACGACTCTGGGGCGAATTTCAATTTTGCCGTCGATGACAAAGGGAATTGTTTGAATGGAGCCGACTGTCAAAATGCTGTTGTGGCCGGGAAAAATGATGGCGTCAAAGGATTCAATAGGGAACATCCCAAGGTTGCTAAGCGCCATGGTCGCGCCGCTCAACGGGTCGGCTTTCAGTGTATGTGTTTTGATGCTTTCTGCCAGCCTGGCTATTTCGGAGTGCAGAGTGGAGAGACTCTTCTGGTCGATATCGCGGATAACGGGAAGGTGCAGTTCATCCCCGAAGCCCATGGCGAGTGCGATGTGAATGCCTTGGGGACGGACGATTCGCTCCCCTTCCAGTTTCGCCAGGAACAGCGGATGTTTCGCCACCGCCAGGGCCATCGCCTTCAAGAAGATGGCATCATAGCTGATCTTTGAACCGTCGGGCTGGCTCTTTTCGCGCAAAGCTATTGCCCAGCTCATATCGATTGACGCGGAGATGCTCAGATGCGGAATCTCCTGCCAGCTCTTTTGTACCGCGCGCGCCACGGCGGCTTGCATTCGGGAAAGCTGTTCCGCGGCGGTGGGAGTGGTCGTTTGCAAAGTGGGAGGAGCGTTGTGGGCTCGTTGCACGTCCTCGCGAGTTATGATGCCGTTGGCTCCCGTCCCAATAACCGTGTTCAGATCAACGCCCAACTTGGAAGCGAGGTTTCGCACAATGGGCGAGACGCGCGCAGACCCCGTCGTCGCGGCGGTCTGGAGTTGTGCTTCTTGTGCGGAGGCTTGTCGCTCGTGACCATCTACTCCGGCTGGGGCACCCGCTGCTTCGGTCGTAATCGATTCGCCGGCCTGGCCGACGTAAGCCAGAATCTCACCTGTCCTGGCTGTAGCGCCGGCAGCCACGCGGAGTTGCAGCACGACGCCTTCCGCAGTCGATTCCAGATCTGCCACTGCTTTATCGGTCTCGATATCGGCAATGACATCGCCCCGCTTTACGGGATCGCCCTCTTTGACCTTCCAGGCAAGGACTTTGCACTCCTCAACATTTGTCCCCATGTCGGGAAGTTTGATTGCGATGGCCATCGTTGTTTTTCCCCTCGAATCGAATCCTTGTGTTTATGCGTTGCCTACCAGTTTTCTTGCTGCCGCGACAATCCGCTCCACGGTGGGCCGGTAAAAATTCTCCATGGAAGGAGAGAAGGGAACTGGAATGTCAGGTGACGCCACTCGAGTTACGGGTGCCGTGAGGTAATCGCTCAGCGATTCCCCCAAGGTCGCCGCGATGTGGCCGCTCCAGCCACCCTGCAACGGACCTTCTTCCACCACTATGGCGCGAGTTGTCTTCATCACCGAGGTGTTGGCCAAGTCCCAATCAAAGGGCACCAGGCTGCGCGGATCAATGACCTCAGCGCAGATGCCTTCCGATGCCAGGCGCTCGGCGGCGGCCAGGGCGCGATGCATCATCAGGAGCGTGGCAATGATCGTAACGTCGGTGCCCTCGCGGCGAACGATGCCTTTACCTATCGGCACCACATAGTCCTCCGTGGGAATCTCGCTGGAAGCATCGAACGTGCCCGACTCCGCGCGAGCCCCCTTGGATCCGTAGAGGAGTTTATGCTCGAAAATCAGTACTGGATTGTCATCCCGAATTGCTGCCTTCAGCAGGCCCTTGGCGTCATAGGCCGTGGCGGGAACCACGATCTTGATGCCGGGCACGCTGAACATGATGGCCTCAGGATTCTGTGCATGCTGGGCGCCGCGCCCCGTTGCGCCTACCGGTGCGCGCATGACCATGGGCACAGTAATCTTTCCCCCTGACATGTAACGCATCTTGGCGATCTCGTTCACAATTTGATCCATGGCGACGAAGAGGAAATCCCCATATTGAACGTCAACCACGGGTCGCAGCCCCATCATGGCCGCGCCCAGCGATGCGCCGAAGAATGCCGCCTCCGACATGGGAGTGTCAATGATACGGTCGCGAAAGTCCTTCTCCAGGCCCAGGGTCACGGTAAACGCGCCACCCCACCCCCCGCGAATGCCAATATCCTCACCCAAACAAAACACACGCTCATCGCGGGCCATTTCCTCACGCAGCCCATCGCGCAAAGCTTCAGCAATCGTCAGTCGCGCCATTTTGTTTCCCTTCCTACACGTAGAGATCGTTCAATGCGTCCTCGGGGGCAGGGTCAGGCGCGGCCATGGCGGACTTCACAGCCGCCTCGATTTCCGCGTCAACGTCCTGGTCTGCCGCATTGAGGTCAGCTTCATTGGCAAGCTGGTTTGAAATCAGGTGCGTTCGAAAGCGCGCAATCGGTTCCTGCTGGAGAGCGTTCTTGCGCTCCTCTTCCGGCTGGTAATTGCACGGGTCGCGCCGCGAGTGGCCAGTAATTCGATATGTCATGCACTCGACGAGTGTGGGCCCCTCGCCTCGGCGTGCGCGGCTCAGGGCTTCCCTGGCAGTTTCGAGTACACCCAGCACATCGTTGCCATCAATCGTTGCCCCGGGGATGCCATAGCAGGCAGCACGATCGGAAAGCTTCTTGACGCGAACCATGTCAAAGGTCGGAGTGGACGCCGCGTAGAGGTTATTCTCGATGACGTAGACGATGGGTACCTGGAAGACTGCGCCCATGTTTACCCCCTCGTGAAAAGCCCCTTCGTTTACCGCGCCATCACCCATGAAGCAAACGACGGCATGTGTCTGTTTCTTCATCTTGAAGGCAAGCGCCATGCCCGTGGCCATGGGTACTGCTCCTGCCACGATGGCGATGGCGGGGGCCATGCCTTTCTCCAGGTCCCCGATGTGCATGGAACCGCCCTTGCCCTTGCAGCAGCCCGTGCTTTTCCCAAACAGCTCGTGAAGGATTGATTCGGTGCTCAGCCCGCGCGCCAACGCGTGGCCATGCGGCCGATGGGTGCTGGTAATCACATCACCCGCCTCGAGCGCGCCGCAAAAACCCACAGCGATGCCTTCCTGCCCCTGATATTGGTGAATGGTGCCGGGCATGATGCCTTCCAAGAACAGGTACTTGATGCGTTCCTCAAACTTCCGGATCAGCACCATCTTGCGATAAAGCGAAAGGAGAAACTCTTTGGTATAAGCCATTCTTACTCTCCACCGGGGGGATTGCGGAATTGGTCCGTCCCCGAATATCGTGACCCTGCCACGCATCGCAATCATTTCTTGCCAGGAGCTTGTAGAAAAGGCGAGCGGCCACCACGGCCTGAGCACAACCTTGGCTCACCATCGCCCGATGGGTTGTGAGCGCGGCATTAATGTAAAAGGCTACTCGAAGGAACCGCACTCGTCAACAATTACGGGGGGGGCTTCTGCACCCTTCGGGTGGTTTCAGGCGGTTGTAAGTGTTCGGAATTATGGTGCCGCGGGACGGAGTTGAACCGCCGACGCCAGCCTTTTCAGGGCTGCGCTCTACCACCTGAGCTACCGCGGCACACGTTAAATCGTTAATGGCCGGACCGGGTTAATTCCCACCACACGCGGAAAGCTGGTCTCCGCAATGCGACTAAGTCCGTGCCATCATTTTCAGACGGATTTCGTTCCTTGTCAAGAAATGAACCCGCAAGGCCCCAAAGGATGGCGATCAATTTGGTGTCGATGCGGCTTTACATCGGGTTTTTCCGCAAGAATTACCGCGCGCCCCAATCTTCCGGGGGAAATTGAATGCCCCAAAAGCTGCGCGCATCGAGCCATTCGATCCCAATCTGTCCGGCCTGGGGGGTTCCGGGTTGGCCCATCCATACGACCTGAAAATGTCCTGTATGGTCGCGATCGAGGGTGTTAACCGAGAGTATCTGGCCCATCGAATATTGCCGGGCGGTTTTGAGTGATGCCCCAAATTTGCTGATGCTGATTGTTTCCGTTTCTTCGCTGAATAGATTCCCTTCGGCATCGATTGCGCTGATCTTCACACGGCACCGGAACTGGAGCCGTGAAGACCGCCGCTGCCCGGAAGTGGGTGGGGTGGTAACCATGAGCGTCCTCCGTCCTTTGCCGGCGTGGAATTAGTTAGGGTGTGCAATCCCATCGGCGCTTAGGACCAAGTACAGCATAACCTCATACCACTGGCGCGGCCAATGGCTCAAGCCTAAAAAAGTGGAGGAACCACTTCCCCTGAGGGCTTCGCCACGGCTTCTGTGGAAGACAATCCCGGCTCTGGATAACAAAATAGCCCCGGGAGGAGATTCGAGGCCCGACGTCAGCGGAGAGATTGGTCCACTTCCTGAAGCCACTCCGGCCGCTTCAGCACTTCGCGAGGGCGCGAACCGTCGGGAGAGCCCACGATGCCGTCCTTTTCCATCATGTCAATCAGCCGGGCCGCGCGCCCATAGCCGAGCCGCAGGCGCCGTTGGAGCAGGGACGTTGAGGCTTTGCCGGACTCCACTACAATGCGAACCGCATCTTCGTACACAGAATCCAACTCGGACGTGTCTTCCTCATCCGCCGGAATATCCACCTGGTCCTTGTCCTGAAGCGGTTCAAGGAACTCCTCGTTGTATTGAGGTTGCGACTGGGACTTGCACCAGCTCACCACCTTGTCAATTTCCGGTTCGGTGATCAGTGCTCCGTGCAAGCGCTGGAGCCGGGAACTTGCGGGTGGCAGAAAGAGCATGTCGCCGCGTCCCAACAGGGCTTCAGCGCCATTGGCATCCAGGATGGTTCGCGAGTCCACTTTGGAGGCAACGCGGAACGACATGCGTGAGGGCATGTTGGCTTTGATCAGCCCCGTGATGACGTCGACGGAGGGCCGCTGCGTGGCCAGCACCAGGTGGATCCCAACGGCGCGCGCCATCTGGGCCAGACGCGTGATGGCCTCTTCCACGCCCTGTGGCTCAACCATCATCAGATCAGCGAGTTCATCGATAATGATCACGATATAGGGCAGTGGACGTTCGCGCTCGCCATTATTATCGAACAGGCTCAGGGTCGATTCCGGCTCAAACAGCTTGTTGTACTGGCTGATGTTACGCACGCCGTGCTCAGCCAGCTTGCGCAGGCGGTCATCCATTTCTATTACCGCCCGGCGCAGGGCATTCGCAGCCCGCTTCGGTTCCGTGACAATGGGTGTTAACAGATGTGGAACGCCTTCATAAAGGCTCAGCTCCAGGCGCTTGGGATCGATCAGGATCAGCTTTACTTCGTCTGGCGTGGCCTTCATAAGGATGGAAACAACGATGCAATTAATCGCCACGCTTTTGCCTGAGCCCGTGGAGCCGGCGATCAGCAGGTGGGGCATTTGCGGCAGTTCACCAATGCGAATTTTGCCGGTAACGTCTTTCCCCAGGCCCAGGCTTAGCCGGGATGCTGACCCCATGAACTCGTTTGACTCCACCAGTTCTCGCAGGTGAATAATCTCGCGGCGCAGGTTGGGCACCTCAATGCCGACCGTGGATTTGCCGGGGATGCGATCGATCAGAATCGACTCCGCCTTCATGGCGAGGCACAGGTCGTCGACGAGATTCGTAATACGGCTGTACTTGATGCCTGCCTCGGGCTTGAACTCGTAAGTGGTGACCACCGGCCCCGGGTGGATCTGCGTGATCGTTCCCGTAACACCAAATTCGAGGAACTTCTCGGTGGGCCGGGCGGCGCGCACAATCAATTCATTTTCGTCAATTCCTTCGGAGTCTTCAGGAGGCCGCAGCAGCGTGACGCTCGGCAATTTGTAATTCTGCCCGGCACGACTTGCGATTCTTGGCACGTCGCCGATGGGAGTAGACTTGGGCATTCGTACCACGGGTGGAGGCGCAGGCTTCTCCGCAGCTTCCACTTTTGCCGGGACAGCCGCCTCGGGAACGCTGGGGGGCGGCATGGTGATGGGTTTCCCCGGCTGCGCAAATCGCGCAGCAACTTTTTGCAGTGACACGGGCGGTTTCCCCGTCACGCGTTGTTGTTCCACCTGCTTGCGCATGCGGGCAGCGGCTTTGGAGGCACGCGCCTCCTGCCAGGTGTCCCAGCGCGCTTTGAGGGGAGTCAGTACCTCGCTCCAACGAGTTTGCAGGAATTTCGCCGCCCAGCCGAAAGAGAATCGCGTGACCAGAAAGAGGGAAGTGAGGAATGCCGTTACGGCCACGATGCTGGCGCCTACGTGGTTGAAGGTGTGGATCAGTCCTGCCGCAGCCAGATAACCCAGCAGCCCGCCGCCTCTTAATATTCCGCGGATGGCCGGCGTATAGGGGAAGAGTTCCAGCAGCGCTCCCAGGGAAGCCAACAGCATCCCGACACCCAGCATCTTGGTGCGGGGAGCCTCAAAGGGCTTAACCAGCAGCCACCGTGCGCCCATTACCAGCAGGGCCAGCGGCAGCAATAGCGCCACCCAGCCGAAGACTTGAAAAAGCCCGTCCGCCACAAACGCGCCAGCGGGGCCAATCCAATTGTGCGGCAATGTTCCGGTGGCGACGGCTGTGTTCAGCGAAGGGTCTTCAGGCAGGTAAGATGCCAGGCTAAGCAGGATCAGCAAGCCTGCCACGCTGGTGAACAGACCCATCAACTCGTAAAGACGCCGCGAGTCCAGCAGCGAACCTTTTGAAGTCTTGGAGCTTGTTTCCTTGGTTTTCGAGGATGATGCCGGCGACGGGCTTCCCATGGGTTGCCTCACTTTCAAAAACAGTGATCATTGGCCCGCGACAAGTGGCGAACAAACGACTCCGCCTCTCGACGAAGCGGCTGCTCTTACCTGTCACTTGCTGCCTTTCACTGTTCTTTATCGAGCCGGCGCTAAAGAGGCCACTGACAAGTGACGACTGGCGAGCAATAATGATCTTGCCTGGCGGGGAAGATCATTCTTTCCTGCTCGCCACTTGTCACTTGTCACTGGTCACAGCTCTTCTTAGTGACGCAATCCCCATCCAACCGCCAATAATATCACGCCCAAGATGACCCGGTAAACAACGAAAACGGTGAAAGTTCGGCGCTCCAAATAGCGGATCAACATGGCGATGACGGCATACCCCACTACCGCCGAAACGATGATTCCGAGCAGGAAGGGCATGCGCATGTCAGCGGTCATCCCGGCGTGGTGGATCTCCCACCCTTTCTTGAGGCAGGCGCCGGCGATGAGGGGTGTCGAGAGGAGGAAGGAGAAACGTGCTGCCGTCTCGCGGTTCATGCCCCGGAAAAGACCCGCGGTCATGGTGGAGCCCGAGCGCGAAACACCGGGAATGACGGCAAACGCCTGGGCCACGCCAACGATGATGGAATCCAGCAGCCCCACCTGGCCAAGATTATGGCTTTCGCCTCTTACCCGTTCGCCCGCCCACATCACCAGGCCCACGACAATCAGGGCCGTTCCGATGACGAAAGGCGAGCGCAGTTTCTCGTCTGCGGCACGCTCAAAGAGCCACCCCGCTATCCCCCCGGGAATCGTGGCGATGACAAGGAACCAGAAGAGTTGGCGATTCTCGCCTAGAAGAGTTACCGCCCCCGCCTTGGCCGGAGCGCCGTTGCTGCCTCCGCTCATTGCCAACACCATCTTGATCATTTCCAGCCAGTAGCGGCAGAAATAGAGAAGGACC
>CAYTMD010000141.1:0-13466 GCA_964438685.1 uncultured Acidobacteriota bacterium | reverse complement strand
GAGGAGGGCGCTTTATCCCACGGCTGGCTCGCCGTGGGCTAGATGACATCGCCCGCTTTGCGGGCTTGGGTTATTGCCAATCGTTATTTTGACGCCTATAGGGGCCGGGGGTGAGGGGGTCCAGGTGGGACCGAGCGGCTTAAGTAAACAGGATTGGGGCTAGAGGAGGTACGGCCCCCCCCAAGAGAAAACCCACCACAGAGGGCGCGGAGAGAAAACGGAGTTAGGAACTGTAGGTTAACAAACGAATGAATGCTTAATCACTATTTGCGGAAGCAAGAGTGCTTTTCTCTGTGGTCTCTGTGCGCTCTGTGGTGAATTCCGCCGGACCCGAACCCGCCTTCTGGCATGAACTATGGAATCCCGACGAACAGCGCCGCTGGTCTTCACCTTTGTCGCCGCACTGGCATTTCTCCTGCCGATTACCACGGCCACTCGTTCGCCCGCAAAGAATCCCGCGCCGGCATCGGATTTATCCCTAGGCAAGCCAGGCACGACAGGGGAAGAGCCCGCCCGTCCGGACTTCCCCAGCGCCAAGGATCTCGTCTCCGAGTTTCTTTTTAGCCGCGAAGCGACTCAAGCCGCAGCATCGGGTCGCCCTTCGGAGGCGGACTATACCATCGATTTTCTCATCGCCACGGTGCCTGACCCTGTCAGCTCCCGCTTACCCCACTTTTTCGACAGCTTTGCTGAATCCATGGAGAGCGCGGCGGAAGCGTCCGGTTACACGCTTGACCGCTTTGCCTTGCCCTGGCTCAATAAGGAACGTGAAGCGGGTGACAACGCTCATCCTTGGCATCAAACCCTCTATGAGACCGTCCCGGGCCTTATTCTTTTCCGTGATCCGCAGGACCGCAAGCTCCTGCTGATTTTTCTGGTGGGAGAAACCCCTACCACGGGAATTCACAAGCGGGCCATGTTTTCCGCGCTCGAACAGATGGCGCAATTCTATCCCTGGGATCCTAAACACGCGGAGTTGCCGGCAGGATTTCCCCAGGTAGCGCCGGGCTTAACCGCAGCAGGTGTTGCCACTCCGGCGTCGGCGGTAAAAGTTCCCGACGGCGCTACGTTTAGGGTCATGGGACCGTCTTTCTCGGGGTCGGCGGTGTCATTACGCTCGGTCCTCGACCGGTGGAGTGAGTCTCGCAGCGATGCTTCCCAGGTACGATTTCAAATCATCTCCGGGACTGCCACGGCTATCGATAGCGGTTGGCTTTCGCAAGCTGCCCAAGGCCATGCGACCTTCCAGGCCACCGTGCCGCCCGACGATGAAACGCTCCGCGCCGTGGCCTGCTACATCGGTCAACTTGGCTATACGAAGATTGCAATTCTAACGGAGAGCAACACCGCCTACGGGCAGAACGCTACGAATCAGGCTTCGGCAGGGAACGGAACAAATAATCAAAACCAGGGAAGCTGCGGGAACGGCCGAAGCATTCCCGACATACTAAGCCTGCCTTTCCCCCTGGACATCTCGCGCCTGCGCGTCGCCGTCAACAGCGTAACACCCCCGCCGGCTCCAACCGGTCCCGAAGCCGGAAGCACCAACCCGCTTCCCCGCCATCTTGCGCAACAAGGGGTTGAGCCGCGCGAGGTCATTCCAACCTATTCAGATTTGAGCGTACAGTCGGCGGAATTGACCCTCTCAAATCTGCTCTCCACCATCGCTCGCGAGCAGTACAGCTATGTCGGAATCGTCGCCACCGATGTGCGCGACGCAACTTTCCTCGCCCGTGAAGTCCGGGAGCATTGCCCTGCCACCGTTCTCTTCACGCTTAATTCAGACCTTCTTTACGCCTACCCTGACGTCAATAGTGCCACTCGCGGCATGATTATTGTTACGCCTTACCCGCTCTTTAATCTCGAGCAGCTTTGGACTTATGCCTACGGAGGCGACAAGACGCGTCTTCAGTTCGCGAATCAGGCCGCGGAGGGCGTCTATAACGCCACGTTGGCCCTTCTTCATCATGATGAAAAATTGGTGGATTATGGAACGCCCCTGGCGGCGCGCACCAACACTCAGGGCGCCAAAGAGCACAAACCGTCTCTGTGGGTGACGGCGATCGGAAGCGGAGAGGCCCTTCCGGTCAGGTTAATGGCATGGAAAGACAATGGCAATTACACGTATGCACCGGCGGCATCGAGTGGCGCCAACAAACGCCGGGGAAAGCCCAGCGTAGGCCGCGGAATCTATGCGGAAAATTCCGTTGTCGCCGTCATCGCGATCAGCATCTGTATTGCCGCCGTTGCACTACTGATAGTCAGTCAATACTGGCGGCCCGAAAAAAGGGGAACAACCCGGATTTCCGCCCTGCTGGGAGATACGGCCTCCGCCGCGTATTGGTCTGAATGCCGCCTGTTCCTGCTTTGTGGCTGTATGAGCATGCTGTCAATTTATGTGGTGGTGGTTGCAGCCTTCTGTCTCCCTTTCATGGCAGGGAGAGAATTGGGCAGCAGCCTTCAAACCACGGCAACCCCTAAAATCGCGGCCGGCATCTCGGTGGCGACGGTTATGTTGTTGCTCCTGGCCACCCACACGCTTGTATCCGCCTTCCGCAGGGCGCCCCGCGATCAGCGCGGATCTGCTCCCGAGGTTGTTATCTCTGCACTTTTCAGCAGCGTTTTTATCTTTATCCTCGCCGGGCTTCTGGGAATTACTTGGATTGAGGGCGTCAAAGCATGGCCCGCCAGCGGGTTCTTCGTTCATCTACGCTCCTTTGACCTGCCCGGCGGCCTGTCACCCCTTCTACCGCTTTCCTGTGTGGCCATGGGGGCATGCCTCTGGTCGTTGTGTTCCTTCCGCCGCCTGCGGCTGCTCGACGTCCTGCGCGCCACTGGGACCGTGGAGAAGCCGCATTCCTGGCTGAGCTTCGTGTCCCTCAACGTGCGCTCCTTCAGCGGGGTGTGCGAACTTGAGAACAGCGTGAAGCACATTCTGGAAAGCTCCTCGGTCCTTTCCTTGGGGTGGTACTCCGTGTTGATTGCTGTTGCTCTATTGGTAGGCCACTACTTCTTTGCCACGCGGTTGGTATCGGCGCTGGAAACGCGGCCTTTTTACTGGCTATTCGAGGCGGCGTTCATCATTGTTTATTGGGCCCTGCTCATGGAATTTCTCCGCCTGGTTTTTGCCTGGCGCAGCCTGCACCTCCTTTTGCAACGCCTTTCCTGGCATCCCCTGCTCGCCGCCTTTAAGCGCTATCGGGGCAGCCGGCCGAATCTTGCAAAGATGAACCTCACCCATCCGCCATCCAACTTTGCCGCCCTGGAATCCTCGGTGGATCAGGCGGGCCGCCTGGTGCGCGCGGCCAACTCCCTGGCGCTGGCACCGGACATCGGCGAGGGTTGGCGCGAATTGTTGCGGCAATCGATTCCCCAATGGGAAGGCCATGTTCAAAGCGCCGGATCACACCTTTGCGAGGCGCTTCGGTTGGAATGGGCGGACAATTCCCGGACCGAGTCGCCTTCCCGCACGGAAATGGGGCAGAAGAAGCGCGCCAGCCGCATCCAAGGCAACTGGCGGCAGTCCCTTAAGTCTCGTTGCCAGGCCCACCACGCCTTGTTCCGGCTCTTGCAATCCCTGGGAAAACCGATGGAAGAGCGTTGGACCTCCCTTCACGCGGAGGGCGCACCGGCGGCTGTCGCACCGGAAATCAAGGAATTTTTCGACCAGGTTGAGGAGTTCATCGCCGGCCGCGTGGTTAACTTCCTGGCCATCGTGTTTCCCTTGATTCAAAATCTGGGGTTCTTTGTCCTTGCCGGATTGCTGCTCATGTTGCTGGCCGTCACTTCCTACCCGTTTCAGCCGCGGAATGAATTCCTCTTCTTCAATTGGGTCATAATCCTGTCCTTTATGGGGACCGTGTTTTGGATTTTTGTGCAGATGGACCGGGACACGATTCTGAGCCTGTTGAACGATACCATCCCCGGCCAGGTCAATTTCAGCCGTGAGCTGGTGATTAGAGCGATTCTCTACATTGCCGTTCCGCTGATGGCCCTGCTCGGTGCGCAGTTTCCCGAAAGCTTGCGGCAACTTCTCTCACTTTTCACGGCGGCTCAGGGCGGTCCATAAAATGCCTTGCCGATTCTCTGCCGCGGGATTGTGATTCCTATCCCGCTAGGCTGGGGAGGGGGTCCCCAGGGGACGAGGTCGGGCCTTTGCCCGCTGAAGGGGCACTGGCAGGAAGTTCACGACATCGGCTTCGGCCCGCAGGCGGGTGAGGGGTCTCTGCCTGTCCGGCACCCTTGAGGGGCCAGCATCGTAAAGCCTCCGGCTTTGTCGGGGGATACTTACATGCGGGTCATTCTGTAATTGTTGAGGATGATGGTACGCCCGGGGTGATTCGAACACCCGACCCCTTGCTTCGTAGGCAAGTGCTCTATCCAGCTGAGCTACGGGCGCACACGATGCGGTGCGAAGTGGAAGGCATGCGCCTCCCAACCAACCTATAGTCTGGCACGGGCGCGGCACCATGTCAATATTGTGTATGCTTCCATCGTGGCTAATCATACTTTGTAAAGGGACTCAATGAGCGTCGAAATCGGATAGTGGGTTAAAGTTGCGTTGACGGGGGCTTAGCGCCGAAACTAAAGATATTTCTTGAAAGAAAGCGGAATGGCCTTAGAGGATTTCCCTGCTTTAGCTATTTTGGATAACACTTCAGGGGTTAGACTGCGTTGAAGTGTGATTGTCTTTCCTACAAGAGTGTGGATTTTCTTCGCTTTTTCCGGTGTTATTTCTATTGCGTCGCCGAAACTCACAAAGGATTTCTTCTTTATCCATTTATGATCTCCTGGACCAAGCGGGCACTCCCCGCTGGCCCTATGCTCGTCACTTGTAATGTTCACTATGATGAACACTCCTCCATGTTTAGTAGGGTCTGAAATAACGAACCATAAATGGTCACAGTCTTGATCGGGGACAGGCATCAGAAAAGCATCCCCAAGCTTCATCCTATTACCTCAAAGACTACCTATAGTGGTTTTAGCGAAGTTATAGGCTTCGTTTGATTCTTCGATAGTCTTAATCTCTGTGGCTGTTTTTCCAGCGTTTCTGAGGATTGTGTTTGGATGGATTGGGATTGAACTACCTTTGGGGTCCTGCCATTCAGGACAACTTTCATGCAACCACCTTGAGACCTCCCAAGGAGCAACCTCATGGATTTTCTTCCTAGAGAATTCCAGTATTTCCATTTCTCTTTCGGAGAGGATGTTGATATCGACAGGCTTCAAAAGGTGAATTGAGTTATTGACTTTTTCACTGACGAATATACTCCATTGTTTTTGGTGATCTCTTCGTGCCGTTCCCTTGAACAAGTTATAAACCTTACTGAGAGCTGGTCCTTTTGGCAAAGAAACGAAAGAGTCTCCGGTTATCGGCTTCCCCCAATTTATTAATGCCTCTTTGTCGGCCAGATAAAGCATCTTTAGAGCAAGGAACATATCCAGCTCACCACCTTCCTTCTTCATAAGGAAGGCAACAGCCGCAATGGTTTTCTGGATGTCGAATTCAAAATTCACGATGTAACCCCACTCTCAGCACAAGGGGGCGAATTAAAAGCGAACACTCCTCCTAATGAATAGTAACCCATTGGTCTCAATATGGCAATATCAAATTCTAATCGGATTCGCCGCTATTTTTGAGAAAGTAATTCCTTCAATGTCCATATATGGCCAGTAATCCCGGATTCCATCGCGGGGGTAACGCGAAGCGTGGTGTGGATTCTCACAAAATTGTAATAGGCGAAGTACAGGGAGAGCGCAGCATAGTGATTCTCCCACTTCTTGCTGAAGGCGTTCGTCAGGCGGGTGAATCGGCGAATCTGCATCCGCATAGTGAGGTTCTGGCGTTCAACGTGGCTGGTGCAAATCTTATCCGGGTTGGGATTTCCGATGACTGGTACCACCTCCGTCGAGACTACTTCGGCGGGAGAGTAGCGAGTTTCCTCTTGGCTGGACGCGTACACTTTAATGAGTTGCGCAAAATCAACCCGAGTTCCAAGGCTGAAACTGACCGCATCGCGGTAGGCCGCGAATCCATCCGTCGTGATCTGGAAGTTTCCCGCCGTAGCTTCGTTCAACTTCTCGGTGAACGCCTCGGTATCGCGGGTCGTGCGGCGTCCAAGATGCCAAGCCAGAACCAACTTGCTGTTGCGCTCGATTCCGACGAATGTGTAGGCGTCACCCATGGTGGCCGCATCCCGGGATTGAACTCTCTTTTCCTTCTTGCCGATGAACGACCAAATCTCATCCGCCTGAATCTCGCCCACCGGGACGTTCCTAATACGATCTTCCGAAATCTTCTCGCAGCGCTCGCCAGCGAGCACCAAGGCTTTCAGGATGGTGTTCTTATCGAGTCCAGTAATTCGGCTGGTGCTGCGAACCGAGTTACCTTCCAAAAGCAATTGGAGCGCAAGCAGGGCTTTTTCCCAAGAGATATTCATCTCCCCCAAGGTTTGAGTGTGGGCCTCGGTGTAGGTCCGGTGGCATTTCTGGCAGCGAAAGCGACGAAGGCCATTGCGATGAAATCCGAACCGTACACACTCGATTTTGCAATCCGGGCAAGTCATCAAGGGAGCGTCTTTTGTTTGGCTCATCATGAGAATATTATACAGCTATCGTTAGTTGTTTGTCAAGAGAAAAGTGCGTTGATAATTCAATTTTATCATGTTTATTTGTAATAGATTACAGGATGAGTTTGATGTTATCCACCTATAATCGTATTGCGTTGATGATTTAGGACTTGACTCGTGGTCAACGGCAATGTACATTGATAAATGGTTACCACGGCCCGCCCCTGAACCGGCTAGGTTTCAGAGAGCGGGCCTTCGTGTTTTGGCCCGCACTGTCGGTAAGCATGAACAGCACGGGCTATGAACCCTTGGCATCGCACCCTCCCTTCTACGCAGCAATCATCAAATTTCCCGCATGAAGGATGTCAAGAAAAATTGGTGCGGTATTTTGCGGTATCGAAATGCGGTATTTGCGGTATTTGCGGGAGAAATCTTTAACCGTTAGGCCAAACAGATGATGGGTCGCGGGTCAGCACTGCTCGAATCTTTCTGTCGTGAGGCGGTTTGCACCGTGGGTCGTCCCGCTTCCACCACGTTACCATTGTTCGATCATTCCAGTGTCCAGGTTTCGCAGCCTTGGCAAGCATTTCGTCGGTAATCCGAATACCCTTTTGTCTTCCATCGGCCTTATATGCTGTTAACAGCGATTTTCGATCTTCGGCTATCGTGTTTCCGCTTCCTGCATCTTCTTTCGGTGACGGAGTTTTATAGGCCCTGGGTTGTTCGTTAGCGGAAATTGACTTTGCCAAAGCCGCCAAAGCTTTCTGGTGTCGTATCCACTCTTTTGAAATTTGGATAGCTGTGGTGGCGTGCTCCCTGAAAAACTCAAAGCCGTCATTACTCGGAGTATCACATTTTCTACTGTAAACGTCGGCAATCAAGGGCTGAAAATAGTCCTCCACCTCTTTCCTAACCCTTTCCAATGTCCAAATTCCTTTCGCTGCTGCTTCAAGAGCTTGTCTTGCAAAGACAAAGAAAACACTCTTCACGTACACGTACATCAATTGGTCGGTTGTATAAACCGGCTCAAGTGTGCGACGAGTGTTACGTGTTGCGAACTCAACTTCCGCTTCGGCGATAGAACGCTCAATTGGAAGTTTAAGATCTTCCGGGAAGCCTTCTGGATAGTCCATTGCTTCCTTGCATTCGGGCGCGATGAGGGGCTACGATGAGGGTATCCAGTCCCATCGAAGAAGCCCCGGCCATCGTGCCGGGCTTTTCGTTTTCAGGGCGCCTATTCTACAGTTGTTTTTGGGATGAGGCTATTGGGATTTCTTGCGGGGTCTTCCGCCAGCATGGGTCTTCCTAGCTGCGGCCATCTGGCGGTAGTGTTCTGAGCCGTGGCGTCGTGCGGTAGTGCTTCCGCCCTGGTGGCCAAGCGTAACGGCAGGGGATACCGTTCCTTGCACGAGAAGGTCATCGGCGAGCGCCAGCGCCGAACCTAAAAGTTCACGGCACCGTGGAGTCCGGTTCTGTGGCAATGGTTCGGTGGTTGATAAAATCAGGTCCGTCTCGGTGATAAGGTTTTTTAAGGCTTCAATACTGGCGCGGTTGGATTCGGTTTTCATTTCTCAACAGTAGAACCAGTGGCATCAGACAGCAAGAGGTTTCTATATCCCGTCAACGCAACTTTAACCCACTACCCGAAATCGCTCCATAAAGAACCGGCGATTCTTGAGAAGGAGGGCGATTGTGGGCTTCCCGGAGGTGAGTTGTCTTACGCCCGCGACTCGTCACCCGGTCCACTGGCGCGGTCTTTATGGTATAGTCGCGGGGAAATCCAGAAGGGGAAGCATTTATGACTATTGTCGAAACTATCGAGAAGGATCTGGTTGCGGCCCTCAGGGCACAGGAAACACTGAAGCTTTCCGTGTTGCGTATGGTTAAAGCCGCGCTGATGAACAAGAAAGTGGAGCACGGAAAAGCCGTTGACGACCCGGAAGCGCTAGCCGTGCTGCGGACGCTTGCCAAGCAGCGCCGCGAATCCGTGGAGGCCTTTCGCAAGGGTGGAAGGACCGACCTGGCAGACAAGGAAGAGGCCGAGATCAAGATCGTGGAGGCATATCTGCCGGCTGGGGCAAGCGAGGAAGATATCGATGCGGCAGTAGCGGCAGCCATCGCGGAAACCGGCGCCAGCACAGCGAAGGACTTCGGCAAGGCCATGAAAGCAGCCGTGGCCAAACTGGCAGGGAAGAACGCCGACGGAAAGAAAGTGAGCGAAAAGGTGCGGGCCAAGCTGGGTGCCTGACGTGTGACGCTGGCGCGACCGACCCGCAACCCAATAAAGGAATTCACCACGGAGACCACAGAGGTCACAGAGAGTCTACTGCGAAAATGCCGTCGGTTACCAGACAGGAAACCGTGATTTCTATCCGCATAAGTAGAAGTATCTTCCCTGCGTCCCTATGCCTCTATGGTGAGGTTTCTCTTCATCGAAGGAAATTGCTCCTAAACAGCCATTCTTAGGAATATATCTATGAGTACTCAAACCATGCCCGACCCAGGAAGTTCCCCCAGCAAGCACACTCCGTACGTCCCTGAAACCATGGAAATGAAAGAGTTCACCCTCCGCGCATTGCTGATCGGATTGGTGATGACGGCAATCCTCGGCTCCGCCAATGCCTATCTTGGCTTGAAAGCCGGCATGACCATCGCCGCAACTTATCCGGCTGCGGTGATCGGGATGGCTCTGCTGAGATTGATGAAGGGCTCTTTGCTGGAAGAGAACATTGCCCGAACCGTCGGTTCAATTGGCGAGTCGGTCGCCGCGGGCGCCGTGTTCACCATACCCGCATTTGTGATGGCGGGCTTGTGGCCGGGCCTGACCCACGAGAAATACTGGACCGCAGTCGCGCTCATGGTGATCGGCGGGACACTGGGAATACTCTTCGTCACGCTTCTCCGCCGCGTTATGGTGGAAGACACAGAACTTCCCTTCCCGGAGTCGGTCGCAGCCTCGGAAATCCATAAGGCTGGCCAGCAAGGCTCCAAGGCGGCCAAGATTCTGTTCGCCAATATGGGCTTTGGCGGACTCATGTACCTTTTGGGTGCGGTAAACGTTTTTTCCGCAAACAACACATTTCCCGTGGGCATCAGCGCCCTGGGAAAGAAACTATTGCTGCGCACCAGCACGAATCCCAGCGTTGCCACCACGGCGACCGGCGGCGCCACCGTCTTTACCGCGCCTGACGTCAGCCCGGCTTACCTGGGAGTGGGTTACATCATCGGGCCGCGACTCGCATCTTTGAATTTTGCCGGCGGCGTGCTGGCTTGGGGACTGCTGGTTCCGCTGCTGACGTTTGTTCTCGGACCGACGATTCAGGCTTCTCACGCCGGCGGTGCGCCGCTCTCATGGACGCTGTTGGCCCAGGCGATATATTTCTCCATTGTGCGGCCCATCGCCGTGGGCGGAATGCTGGTGGGCGCTTCCTACACCCTGTTCAAAATGCGCAAGCAACTAGGCGCCGGCATGGCGCGCGCCATTACGGACCTGAAGAAATCGGCCTCTGCGCATGCCGCCACCAACCGCACGGATCGCGACCTGAGTTCCAAAGCGATCTTCGCGGGCGTGGGTGTTGTGTTCCTGGCAATGATCGCGCTGTATTACTTCTTCATCGGCCATGCGGGAAATCTGACTAGTTCGAAGGTGATATCGGCAGCGGTGGTGGCTGCGCTGGTGATGGTAGTGATCGGATTCTTCTTCGCGGCAGTGTCAGGAAATCTGGTGGGAATGATCGGCTCGTCCAATAATCCTGTTTCGGGATTGACGCTTTGCACGCTGGTTATTGCTGCTCTGCTGATGGTGGCCCTGGGCGTCTCCGGCACCGGTGGCGTCACGGCAGTGCTCGGGATCGCTGCGGTGGTCTGCGTCTCCTCCGCTGTAGCAGGTGAGATGCTGCAAGACCTGAAGGTGGGCCACATCCTGGGCGGCACACCCGCCAAAATGGAGGTTGGGGACCTGTTCGGCATCGTGGTCGCTTCCCTGGTGCTTTTCTTCCCGCTGGCGATTCTCGACAAGGCGTACCACTTCGGCAGCGCCGCATTGCCCGCGCCACAAGCCGGACTGATGGCGATGCTGGCCAAAGGCATTGTGGGCGGCGACATGGCCTGGCCGCTGGTGATTGTGGGAATCCTGATGGGTTTCGCCTTGATCATGATTGAAGTTAGAAGCGTGATGCTGTTCGCCGTCGGCATGTATCTCCCGCTGGGAACTACCTTCGCAATCTTCCTTGGTGGCGTCATCCGCTGGTTAACCGACAAGCTGCGGGATCGGCGGGGCTTGAACGATGCCCAGAAAGCGCGAGTGGACAACGCCGGAGTGCTCACGGCTTCGGGACTTATCGCTGGCGAGGCTTTGTGTGGTTTGGTCATTGCCGGTCTGGTGGGGTCTGGCCACAATGTGACCCTGTTGAAATGGGCGCCGCCCTTTGTGGTCGCACTGGTCGCGATCATCGTGCTCATCATTGCCCTGGTGCTGGTTCCGTTGACAAATGCCGGCAACCCTGATGAGCCCGCGCCGCCCACGGCAATTATGTAACACTCTCGGAAGCCTCTGTGAATCAGCAAGGCACGAGCGCGCCAAGCACCAAACGGAAAACCATAGACAGCATGCGCCGAGCCTCGGCCCACTGTATCCCATTCACCAATCGCTTGTGTCGAGGTGGTGAACTGGGAGCCTCATTTCTCAAGGCAGCAGCGTTTATACTTTTTGCCGCTCCCACAGGGACAAGGGTCGTTCCGGCCTACCCTTACTCGAGAGGGGTGCGATGGAGCCCCGGACATCTGAAGTTCGCCGTCGTCTTCCTCGTCTTCGTTCACTCCTTTGTAACACACATGCTCAGCGGCCCCGGAATCCAGGCATGTCCGGATCATCGTTAGTGCCAGTTTATGAGGATCGACCGGACTTGCAGATTGATTGAGCCTCTCGTACGTCTGCATGAGAGCGTCGCAAGTTTTCTGGTTGGCGATGGGCAGTGCGGCCCCTGTGGTCGCCCAATATCCATCGAGGGGGATGGTTCGGGTCGCTAGCGCCAGTGACACATCGGCCGGCGCATGGTCCGCCAGGGCGATATCCATAAGGAACAAACGCTCTTCGCCGAGGATATCCACGCACTCCACACCTGCGCCGCGGGCGATCCTCTCAGAAATCAGTATACGAAACCGTGCTTGCTGATGGGCACGTAAAAGATAATCTTCATCTGTGCCCGGATGGGGTGGATGCTCCTGATGGAATCTCGCAATCAGGTTCTGACCATCTCTTATCCAGTCGTGCAGACAGCAATCGGTAAGCACCGCGCTGACGTCCATCGTGTCCAAGACCAGTACACCCTTCACCATAATCCCCAAGGCCGTTCCGATTTCGTCAAAAGCACGACGGGGGATCGTTTTCATTTCAATGATCCGCGTCATCAACTTTCGATCGCTTTCCCGAAGGTGCTGGTACCTCGCGACATCTGCCTGTGTAATTGCCCTGCTGGAGTTGGTCATCGTCCGATCCTCTTCGAAGGAGGATACATCATCCCGCGGCCATGTGAATCGTGAACGTTGGTTGCGAGTCCCGTGTACCGATGGGCTTCAAATATGATACGTTATCCCTCAATTATCCCAACGGAGGCAAGTATCCATGGCGACAAAGTCGACGAAAACCGCCGCGCGCCCCAAGCGCACGAAGGTGGAGACTGAGCAGGAGTTTACTGAGATTCAGGAAGAATTGGCAGCAGCCCGCGAAACGTCAGAGCCCAAGGCCGAAGAGGTCCGAAAGGCCAGGGAATCAGAAACCCGGGCATCGGCCGAAGGACTTTCAGTGGAGACTGTGGTGGGAGAGATTTCGAACCTGGGCCTCCAGGTCTCGAAGTCGCTGGCCGGGCTTTCTGACCAACTGGCGCAGGAGGTCAACCGCCTGGCAACAGTTCGGGAAGCCGTCACGCTCGAACAAAAAGAGTTGGAGCGGCTGCACAAGATCGACGTCGCGGCAACCGCTCTTGACCAACTCGTTCAGGACTACAGCCGGCAAAAGGAACAATTGGAAGCCGAAATCGCGGCGCAACGGACGGCTTGGGAAGAGGAGCAGAAGCAGACGGAGCGCGACCGCAAAGAACTGGACGAGATCCTCAAGAAACAACGCCAGCGCGAAACGGACGAGTATGAATACCGCAAGGCGTTGGACCGCAAAAAGGCTCAGGATAAATACGAAGAGGACCTGAAGCTCCAGGAAAGAGCCAACAAGGAAAAGCAGGAAACCTTGGACAAGAGCTGGCGTGAGCGCGAAGCCGCCCTGAAGGCGAGCGAAGAAGAACTCAAGAGTCTTCGCAAGGAGGCAGCGGAATTTCCCGCCCGGCTCCAGCGGGAATCCGAGAAGGCGGCGGCCGAGGCTGTGCGCGTCACTGAACAGAAATTTGAACAGCGAATGCTGCTTCTCGGGAAGGACAGCGAAGGTGAGAAACGCCTGGCGGATCTCCGCATTAAGGCTCTGGAGGAAAGCCTGGCGCGGCAGTCGGCCCAGATGGCCGCCCTCGAAAAGCAGCTCGAAGAGGCGAAGCGACAAGTGCAGGAGATTGCCGTGAAAGCCATTGAGGGAGCTTCGGGGGCCAGGGCGCTGACCCACATTAACGAGATTGCTATGGAACAGGCAAAGCACCGCACGCCGCAAGGGTGAAAATGAGGTACGAGTGTGCCGCCCCAGCTAATTCTTTACACGGGCGATCCGGGGTCCTTGACGTTGGAGGGGCGCATAGCCATGCGCCCCCTACATCCAGGGTCACTGTTGTCCAAATTAGCAGACGCTCCCAGTGGACCACGCGGGACCGCTCTCAGCCATCATGAATTCGACATCGAAACTAAGAATACATTTTCCCTCGCCCCCTTGGGGGAGAGGGGGGACCGCAAGGCGGGGGGTGA
>CAYTMD010000140.1:0-13469 GCA_964438685.1 uncultured Acidobacteriota bacterium | reverse complement strand
TGAAAATAAACTACTTACCCTCCGTCTCCGGCCCTAACTGCGAAAGTTGGGTTAGTCACGGGCTCGTGGGCAAGCCTTGCGACCCCCTCACCTCCGGCCCCTCTCCCCCAAAGGGGCGAGGGGAGAGGTAATTTGAATTTACTTCCCTCGCCCCTTTGGGGGAGAGGGTGGACCGCAACCGGCGCTTTCATCAGCCGGGGCGGGACGGGTGAGGGGGTCCAAACCCAAGTGTTGCGGAAGTAGTCACAGGCCAGTAGAAGGGGAAGGGTAGTCTGGAACTGGATTTGCGGCATGATCGCTCAAACTACGGCGATACCTGCGATCAACCGCCTCGAGTGCGGTGCGCGCACCGGCTTCCTGGAAGGCCACTACCGAGGAGCGATCACTGCAAACGCCGTCTCTGGTATCCGGCTCGGAATCCGCGCTCCAGTGGCTACGATTTAAGCAGGGCGCGCTCGAATCCGGGGAGAGAGCGTTCAACGGTGCGGCGAGGAATTGTGAGCGACAGGCGGATGTACCCGGCCCGCCCAAAACCTGAACCCGGCACGGCCAGGACGCCCTCATCCATAAGGGTCCGCACAAAGGCCAGGTCATCAGCTATCGGCGCCTTGGGGAACATGTAGAAAGTCCCCTGGGGTTTTGTGACCTCGTAGCCCATGCGGGTCAGGCCTTCCCATAGCAGGTCTCTTTTTTCCTGGTAGGGGTGGGGATCAACCTGGAGGTCGGCGACTTCAGCGATGACCCATTGCCAGATAGCGGGAGCATTGATGAAACCGAGGATCCGGTTGGCGAAGGTGCAGGCGTCGCGTAGCGCCTCCAGTTCCGGCAACCGGGGCGAGAGCGCCAGGTAACCGATCCGCTCCCCGGGAATCGCCAGGGCTTTCGACCATGAATAGGTAACCACGGAGCGGCGAATAAGCGAGGGAATTACCGGCAGCGTCAGCCCATCAAAGATAATGGATTTATACGGCTCGTCAACGATGACCGTTACAGGGTGATCGAGGCCGGAAATCAATGCGTCCAAACCGAGCAGGAATTCCGTGGAGTAGACCGCGCCCGTCGGATTGTTGGGCGAATTGAGAATGATCGCCTTGGTGCGCGGGGTGACGGCGGCGGCGATGCGTCCGAGGTCGGGTTGGAACGTGTCATCCGTTTCGACCAATACCATGCGGCCGGCGTGGTTCTCAATATAGAACTGGTATTCGGGAAAGAAGGGAACCAGGATGATGACTTCGTCGCCGGGATCGAGCAGCGATTTGAGCACCACGTTGATGGCCCCCGCCGCTCCCACCGTCATGAAGATGTGATCAGCGGTGTAAGCAAGCCCCGTCTGCGCCGAGAGTCGCCGGGCAATGACATCCCGCACCGGGGTGAAGCCCGCATTGGGCATGTAGGCGTGGCTTCGCGGTGGATTTCTATCGACAACCCGCCGCAGCGCCGAGATCACCTCTTCCGGGGGCTCACCGTCGGGGTTTCCCAGGGTGAAATCAAAAACATTCTCTTCCCCGCGCTCCCGTTTCAGCCGGGCGCCAATCTCAAACATGCGCCTGATCCACGAGGCGTGTTCCATCTGTTCCGCAATGTGTTTGCCGATGCTCATTGAAAATCTCAGATTTCATTTGTAGCGGCGGTCTCAGACCGCTGGCCACTGATCATAAGGATTCCGGCGTCCGGAGACCGCCGCTGCAGTTAATTGACCCGCCATCCGGTGCGCGGGCGCTCCCGTCATTTTTCGATGCGCCGATAAACCTCTGTACTGCCAAGGACATTGATGCCGACGGATTTCAGCCGCTCAATGGCCGCATCGGGATTATCGAACCGGAAGATCAGTACCGCTGTATCGCCGTGGCCGAACGTAAACGCGTACATGTACTCGATGTTGATGCCGGTATTCTCGAAGCCGCCCAGCAATTCCGCCAGACCACCGGGCCGGTCGGGCACTTCCACTGCCACCACTTCCGTGACGTTCACCACATAGCCCGCTTCGCGGAGAAGGTGCGCGCCCTTCTCCCAATCGGAAACGATGAGGCGGAGAATGCCGAATCGCTCCGTATCGGCCAAAGTCAGGGTCCGGATGTCTATACCGGCATCGGCCAGGAGCCGGCAAGGTTCCGTCAACTGGCTTGGCTTGTTCTCCAGGAAGAGCGAAAGCTGATGAATCTTCATGGGCACCCCCTATACGAACCCGCGCTGCAGCGCAATTCACTTGTCCAGATTCCTTTGATCGATGACCCGTTGCGCCTTTCCCTCGCTGCGTTTAAGCGCCTGCGGCGCTACCAGCCGGACCTCCACTCGCAGTCCCAGGGTCTGATACAAGGATTGGGCAAGCTTGTTGTGCAGGTTTTCAAGCGCGCCAACCTTGTCGCTAAAGACCGCTGGGGTCACTTCCACGTGAACCTCCATCTGGTCCAATCCCCCCTCGCGTCTCAGGATGATCTGATAGTGAGGGAGCGTGCCTTCCACCGCCAGCAGGGCAGATTCGACCTGGGACGGGAACACGTTGACGCCGCGTATGATAAACATATCATCGCTACGCCGGGTGATGCGCTTAATGCGCCGGAGAGTTCGACCGCAGGGACAGGGGGCAGGCACGAAGGCACTGATGTCACGGGTGCGATAACGCAACATGGGCATGGCGTGCTTGCTCAAGGTCGTGATGACCAACTCCCCTTCCTCTCCTTCCGCCACCGGCTGCCCGGAGTCGGGGTCAATGATTTCCGGATAGAAATGGTCCTCAAAGATGTGCAGGCCCGCCTGGCAACGGCACTCACTCCCCACGCCCGGGCCGGTAATTTCCGAGAGCCCGTAGATATCGTAGGCCTTGATGCCGCCGGCCGCTTCGATGCGGGAGCGCATGGAATCGCTCCAGGGTTCAGCGCCGAAGACTCCCACCCGTAGGGGCAGTTCCCGTATCGAAATTCCCATCTCGCCAGCACGGTCAAGTAAGTGCAGAAAGTAGGTGGGGGTGCAGCAGATGGCTGTTACTTTGAAGTCTTTCATCACCATGATCTGCCGATCCGTATTGCCCCCGGAAATGGGAACCACTGTTGCTCCCAGGGCCTCGGCGCCGTAATGGGCCCCCAGTCCTCCGGTGAACAGGCCGTAGCCATAAGCGTTCTGAATGATGTCGCCGCACCCCAGTCCGCACGCCGCCAGCGTCCTCACCATGGCGTCAGTCCAGACGGCGAGGTCGTGCTGGGTGTAGGCGACCACAATCGGCTTTCCCGTGGTGCCGCTGGAAGCGTGCAGCCGGACCACCTCTTGCAGAGGGCTGGCGAAAAGGCCGAAGGGATAACTGTCACGCAGGTCCGCCTTTACCGTGAAAGGTAAACGAATCACATCGTCCAGTGTCCGTATATCCTCCGGCCGGACGTTTCGCTGATCCATCCGTTGGCGGTAGAGTTCAACGTGCAGGTAAGCACGGCGAACGGTACTCCGCAACCTTTCCAACTGCAGCGCCCGCATGTGCGGAACCTGCATGTAATCCGGCACGCTGGCGGGGTGGAGATCCAGGGAGTCTTCATCCGGGATAATGGTCATGGGTTTGGCACGCTCAAGGCCTTATGGGCTTCCGCGCGGCCGAGCGCGAATACTTGCAGATTTGCGGCATGAAGCTTTGGCACCAGGCTCTGGCGGATGGCTTCCTCCCAGGCGGATTCAGGAAAGGGCAGGCTGACGCTCAGGCATCCGAGCAGCGCCACGTTAAGGCTGCGCTTGTCGCGCAGCGCGCCCTCGGGAATCGCCTCCGGTGTAATCAAGGTGCCACCCTCCCGCAAGCGCCAGCGATTGGGTTCCACCTGATCGGGAGACAGGACCACCAGATAGTCCGCTTCTCCTACGGGCACCATGGGACTAAAGACCCTTTCGCCAAAGCGGACATCGCTCGAAACGGAGCCACCACGCTGGCTCATGCCGTGGATTTCACTCTTCTTCACGTCGAGTCCGGCACGGAATGCCGCGTCGGCGATGATATCGGACGCCTTGAGCACTCCCTGTCCGCCCAGGCCGGCAATTACGATGTTGGTTACCTTAGTCCTGTTGCTCAACGCAGTCCTCCGTTATCTCCTTGTGGGCTGCGAACCGTTCATACTCCTTGATTCTGCCAGCCGCCAGCAGGCAGTTGCGGCGGGCCACAATCACCGTGAGCTCCCCACTCCCGAGGCTCGCAGCCACCAACTCCTGGAAGGCGGCGGAATTGGCCGTCGGGTCAGTCACGTACACCCTCGCAATGCCGAGTGAACGTACCAAGTCTTCGATGACCACTTTGCCCGTGGGCTGGTGGTCCAGCGTGCGGCCCGTTCCTGGATGCTCCTGTAAGCCGGTCATGGCCGTTGTCCCATTGTCGAGAATAATCACCAGATGGCCGGTTTTCGGTGGGTTGTAAACCATCTCGACCAAGCCCGTGATTCCACTATGGATGAAGGTGCTGTCACCCAAAGTGCTGACAACGCGGCGGGCTTGCTCGGGCGGTAACACGTGTCGAAGTCCCAGTCCCACGCCGATACTCGCCCCCATGCAGACGCACGTGTCCGCTGCCTCAAAGGGCGGCAGCACGGCCAGCGTGTAGCAACCGATGTCGCTTGCCACGATGCAATCCAGGTTGCGCAGGGCTCCGAAGACCGAACGGTGAGGACAACCCTGGCACAATTGCGGCGGCTTTCCCGCTGGAGCAACCGGCTCCGGCGAAGTGTCGGCGGCAAGAATGCGCCTGACGCGATTCACATCCAATTCGCCAAAGCGATAACCTTCCGGCCTTCCCTCTACCGCCAGTCCGGCGGCGCGAATGGCTTCCAGCAGGTAGGGATCTCCCTCTTCAATCACCACGCATCGGGACACGCTTCCAACAAAACGGCGGATAGTTTCCAGCGGGAGAGGGTAGCTCATTCCCAGCTTCAGCACCGCCGCTTCGGGTGCTGCTTCGCGAGCGTGCATGAAAGAAATCCCTGCCGTGATAATTCCCAGAGACCGGTCGCTGCCGGTTTCCCGGTTCGGCCCCTCGGACTCGTTCCATTCCTGAATGCGCGCGAGCTTTTCCCTAAGCCGGCGGTGGGCAGGCCGGGCATAAGCGGGGATCATCACCCGTCCTTTAATGTCGCGGACAAAAGTTGCCGGGGCATTCGATGGCGTCAAAGCTCCCGCTGGGCGCACGACGGTACTGGAGTGGCAGACGCGGGTGGTAAGGCGAAGGAGCACCGGAATTCCCCATCGTTCGGAGACGTGAAGGGCCAGCAGAGTGAATTCATAAGCTTCCTGGGAGTCCGCGGGTTCCAACATCGGAATCCCCGCCGCCACGGCGTAACGGCGATTGTCCTGTTCATTCTGGCTGGAAGCCATGCCGGGGTCGTCAGCCGAAACCACCACCAAGGCACCGGTGACGCCGGTGTAGGCAGCCGTGAAAAGCGGATCGGCGGCTACGTTCAGGCCCACGTGCTTCATCGTGACCAGGGCTCGGGCACCGGCATAGGCGACCCCCAGTCCCACCTCCAGGGCAACCTTCTCGTTCGGAGACCATTGGGCGCGGCCACCCAGGCGGGAGAAACTCTCCAGAATTTCCGTGGACGGCGTTCCGGGATATCCCGTGCCCAGGGCGATATCACCGTCGCGGGCAGCCAGCGCCACCGCTTCGTCCCCGCTCAATAATAGTCGCTCCGGTTCACTCATCTACGGCCTCGCCATCAACTTTCTTCCCAAGAATTACCTCTGGACATACCAGCACCCCGCTTCTCGCGCGTGCAGAAGCAAATCATCACGCCGACTGCGATACTCGAATGAAAGCGGACAAAGGAAGCGCGATAGGCAGCCAACGAAACGAAAGATTCTAACCCCGCTGGCGCGCTTAATCAATCAGTTTGATTCAACACGCGTTCTTTGCCAAACCGCATTACTGAGGTACGCGAAATACCGTGACAGCTTACTCTTCGTAGCGCCGCAGTCCCGGCGGCATTTCCCGGTGCCGGCATGATGTCGGCGCTACCCTGGCTGTCACTCTATTTTGCGTACTTCAGGAATGATACACTCGCCGGAAAAACGGCCCCCAAAGACCGCCGTCCCGGCCCAGCGGTCCCTGGTCCCTTGAGCTGTAAAACGGGTTGCCCGTGCTTTTGGCGTGTCGTTGCCGAACCCAGGGGAGGCAAAACTAAGCTATCCTTCCCTGTATGTCGTCCACCGTCTACGGTCTGCCGTCCTTCAAAGTGGCACGGGTATGGAATCGATGATCTCGCGCAGGATTGCTTCCGACTGGTCCGACTTCTTCATGGTGGAGAGGTAGCGGGAACTTACGATGCAGCGATGGGAGAAGACTGGGACTACCAATCTCTTGAAATCATCGGGAATGCAGTAGGTGCGGCCTTCCATGACGGCCATCGCCTGGGCGGCGCGGAACAGGGACATTGAGCCGCGCGGGCTGACGCCCAGACTGAGATATTCGTGCTGGCGGGTCTTCTCCACGATTGCCAGCGTGTAGTTCATCAACTCTTCATCTACTTTCACCCGGCGGACGGCGCGCTGAACGTCCAGCACTTCCTCGGCGTTCATGACGGGCTCGACGTTTGCCAACGGTTCAGCGTCGGCAAAATTCCGCAGAATCTCTTTCTCGCTTTCCAGGGTGGGATAACCCACGCGGATCCGCATAAGGAAGCGGTCCATCTGTGATTCCGGCAGAGGGTAGGTGCCGTGATGCTCAATGGGATTCTGCGTTGCGACCACCATAAACGGTCTCGGCAGCGGGTAGGTACGGTTGTCCACCGTTACCTGGTTCTCGTTCATGGCTTCCAGCAGCGCGCTTTGGGTTTTGGGCGTGGTGCGGTTGATCTCATCAGCCAGGACGATGTTGGCAAAAATAGGACCGGGTCGAAACTCGAATCGCTGTGTGGATTGGCTGAACACGCTGATGCCCACCACGTCGGAAGGCAGCAGGTCGGAGGTGAACTGCAAGCGTTGGAAGGTACAATTAAAGGATCGCGCCAGGGCATGGGCCAGGGTGGTCTTGCCCACGCCCGGAACGTCCTCAATCAGCAGATGACCACGCGCAAACAATCCCACCAGCGTAAGTTGAATAACATCGTCCTTACCCCGGATGACGCTTTGTACGGACCGTTGTACGCGCTTGAGCAGGTCCGGAGCAACGGCGGCGTGATTGTTCACTTCAACTTTTTCCATACGGTTAATTCTCGTGATTCTGCGTTTGCATGTCTAGACCATGCGCCAAAAATCTGTTATGTTTGTTGATTGCCGCGGGCGATTAACTCAGCGGTAGAGTGCTATCCTCACACGGTAGAAGTCACAGGTTCGAATCCTGTATCGCCCACCATTGCCTTTCGATTGCTCCCCAAGTTTACCACAAATGCTGATTTGGACTTTGAAGTGGGACAGGTAGCAGGAACCTGTCTTGATTCAATTTGAGCGGTTTCGATATGTCTGCGCCGTGGATGATAGGGCGGGGCCGTATTGATCCCTCAACGCGTGCCGGGCCTCTCGCTGACTGCCTCAACCTGTTCATCCTGACGGATACGGAGAAATTCTCTGTCTGTAGGAAGTCCTACTAAAGTTGGATGGGACCCCTTTTACTTCGGCAATAACGGCAACATCCTTGGAAAGCGATGGCCAAATGATGAAGGCCCATGCCTTCGCAAGCCAACCAAACCGGGTAGACGCTGCCACACGGCACTCCGGCTCCTGGAGGTCGAAATTGCGATTGCCAATGAGCCGGTGGGATGTATACTGTGGCTTTTGTCGCGATCCAATGCGCAAATCATTTAGATTCAGCGCTTTCTCTCCTCGTCGAATTAACGCGAATCATGAAAGCCATAGGGCTGGGTTTTGCATAACGTTGATGCCCGGAGGAACAAATGAACCACGATGTGATCCCTTTCACTGGGTCTTGGTTCAACAAGAGCCTTACCTGTTTCATATCGTCAATCATGTTGTGTTCCGTTCTGGCCGGTCTCTCAGGTACTTGCAACGCTCAGGCCGAGCCAGGCGGCTACGTGATTTATGCCGTGCCTCATTCGCACATTGACCTTGAGTGGTACTGGACCTACGACAGGACCGAGATCGTGACGATCAACATTCTGGGTCGGGCGCTGCGCTTGCTAAAAGAGGATCCGAACTACGCTTTTACGCAGGACGAATTGCAGGCCCTGAAGCCGTTTTGGGATAATTTGAGTGATGCTGACAGGGTGTTTCTCCGACGCATGATTCGTGAAGGGCGTTTTGAAGTCGCCACTGGCATGTATGTGCAGCCGGACATCGGGGAACCCGATTATGAGTCGCTGACACGGCAGTTCCTGCTGGCAAAGCCCTGGCTGGAAAAAACTCTGGGGGCAAACATCCTTACCTCCTGGAACCTCGATACATACGGACAGACCATCCAAATGCCACAACTCAGCCGACAGGGAGGACTGCGCTATTTCGTTTTCAGCCGGGATGTTCCGCCGGAGCTCGCGCCCACCTTAAAAAGTCCATATTACTGGGAGTCACCTGATGGGTCCAAGGTTCTAGCTTACTGGCTAGCGGCATCTTACGTCACCCAGAAGGAAGACATCGACAAGAATTTGCGGACAGTTGTGGAGCACAACCTGAAGGGAAATAACAATATCCTGCTTCTCTGGGGTTCTGACCGATACATTCCCAACGAAACATCCCAACAGATCAAAGAAGAAATCTTAAAGGCTGCGGCTCGAGATGGAATTCTCGTGAAATCCGTCATCGTGACAACGCCGCACCGCTATTTTGAGGACGTCATCAAAAGCGGTGTTGCGATTCCCACGTACAACTATGACTTCAATCCTCCCCTCTATCATGGAGACCTGCGCGGACAATACGGAGAGTGCATCGACGCCAAGATCGCCGAGCGCAGCGCCGAGGATAGGTTGGAATCCGCCGAGAAGTTTTCCACCATCGCTTCCACTTTCGGCCTTCCTTATCCCGTCGACAGACTTCGAACCGCATGGGAAAAGGTCCTATTCAACCAGGACCATGGCGTGCTGCCGGGGGACAACAACGATCAGGTTTATTACGAAATGATGAGCCGGTATTCCCATGCGCTCGAGACGGGAAGATCCGCTTTGGCCGAAGCCGTGTATTACCTCTCCAGGAAAATCAACACTTCGAAGGGTGGGGATGATCCGTTCCTGATTTTCAACTCTCTATCCTATCCTCGGACTGAGTTGGCTCGTTATGAAACCCAGTTTGACAATCTGGACATCCAAAACTTTCGTATCCTCGATCCGAAGGGGCATGCGGTTCCTTTCCGGTTCGTAGCTACCAAGAGATGGACGCCTCATTCACGATTCCAGACAGTGATTGAGTTTGTCGCGGATCAAGTGGCGCCGCTGGGGTATGACCTTTACCGGATCGAACCGGTTCCGGGACTGGCAGTAGCGCCCGAATGGCGTGCGGCGGACAATGAGGTTTCCAATCGCTTTTATGCCTTGCGTCTCGATCCCGCCACGGGCGAAATCGCCAGCCTGATCGATCGCCGGACCGGGAGCGAATTGTTGGATACACGCAAGTATCAGGGGAACGAGGTGGTCCTCGACGAAGAAAAGGACCCCGACACTGAGGGCATTACCCATTTCACCGGTACGGAGATTCGAACCAGCCCAACTCATCCCAGCTCCATTGAGGAGATTACTGATGCTTTGGGCACTCGGCTGCGGATTGTGCGGCCGTTTTTGGGCGGGACGCTGACCCAGGAAATCAAGCTTTACAACGACCTGCCTCGCGTGGACTTTGAAACCAGCCTGCTGGGATTTCCCGGTCACGATGGGATGTTGAGTGTGGTCTTTCCGCTCCAGAGCCAGGAAAAGATGAAGAATTACTATGAGACCAACAATACCGTCACGGAGCGCCCCGATGGGATCTATCAGGCACTGACGTGGGTCGACCTGGAAGGTTCGGGACGAGGTTTGGCCATTTTGAACCAAGGCACCAGCGGCTACGAGATCGAAAATGGCGTAGCCAAGCTGATGCTGCTTCGCTCCATTACCCACTACCAGGGCTACTATGCCCCTCAGGCAGCGCAGAAGGGAAGCTATACCTTCAAATACAGTTTGTATTCGCACGAGGGGAATTGGGCCGACGGCGGCGTGGTGGAGCAGGCGCACAGTTATAACAGTCCTTTGCACGTGCTCCCGACGGACGCACACCCGGGCGTCCTGCCGCCCGACAACAGCTTTCTAGCCGTGGAAACGGGCCACTTTGAGGTGACAGCGTTGAAAAAAGCGGAACAAGGAGCGGGCTTTATCCTTCGAGGATACGAGACTCATAACAAAGCTGAGCAGGTGAGCTTGACCCTGAAATTGGCCGTGAGGGAAGCGCAACGCACTGACTTACTTGAGCGGTCTTTACCCTCCGCGCCGATTGCAATTAAGCAGGGCGCTATGGGACTAACCTGTAAGCCATCGGAGTTTGTAACGGTTCGGCTGGTTCCAAGCCACTGAATGTTTACAGTTCATGCCTTACCGGCATCTATACCCACAAGGCCCCAATTCCGGCGGCGCGTCCCAGCCGTCGCAACAGATATGTTAGTATCTAAGGCCATACAATTTTGCTTTTGATTTATCTTTATTCAAAGTGAGGGAAGTGTGCTACGTATTGGAATCGTCGGATTGCCGCAGACCGGCAAAACAACCTTGTTTCAGATTTTAACCCGCGCCCACGGCAGCACCGCCGCATCCGGCAGACAGGAGGCCCACGTGGGCGTCGTGCGTGTTCCCGACGTCCGGCTGGATCGGCTGATTGAGCTTTTCAAGCCGCTGAAGAACGTCTACGCCACCATTGAGTACATGGACATGCCGGGAAGCGTCATTGAGCTGGCGCGCACGGGCGTGCAATCGCAATCCCTGCGTGAACTGGATGCCCTGGTGCACGTTGTCCGCGCCTTCGAGGATGAGGCTGTTCCGATGGAAGCGGACACCGTCGATCCCAAGCGCGACATCGAGAATGTGGAGCTTGAGCTGATTCTTTCCGACCTTGCCGTGGTGGAAAAACGCGTGGAGCGCCTGGAGAAGGACATCAAGAAGCAGAAGAATCCGGCACTGGAGAAGGAACTCCAGGTGCTGAAGGTTTGCAAAGTGGCGCTGGACAAACAAACCCCGCTCCGCGAGCTTGGTCTGGGGGCGGAAGACTCCAAGGTGATTCGCGGTTTCACTTTTCTCTCCCTCAAACCCATGCTTTATGTTTTGAACCTCGGGGAAGGTGACGCGGCTCGGGCCAACGTTGCCGACCAATTCGCTGCCGAGGCGGGTTTGAAACAGCGGTTGCACACAGGCGTTAGTGCGATCTGTGGCAAGGTGGAAGCCGAGTTGGCGCAGATGAGCGATGCGGACGCGGCGGAATTTCTCGGCAGCTATGGATTGAAGGAGTCGGCGATCTCGCGGCTGATCAATGCCAGTTACCAGCTCCTCGGACTGATCTCATTCTTTACCGTCGGCGAGGATGAGTGCCGCGCATGGACGATTCGGGCCGGCATGACGGCCATGGAAGCCGCGGGCGAAATCCACTCCGACATTCAGCGCGGCTTCATTCGCGCCGAAGTGACAAAGTACGAGGACTTGATGGCGGCAGGCAGCTTCGCCGAAGCCCGCACTCGCGCCCAGTTGCGCCTGGAAGGAAAAGAATACATCGTGCAGGACGGCGAGATTGTGCACTTCCGGCATGCAAGTTGAAGAGCTGTCAGCAATCAGCATTCAGCTATCAGCTTTCATCTCGCGCTGGTGTTGGTTGCCTTAAACGTAACATTCTATAGCTCGCCGGGAACGGATGAACGCCGTCAACATCTAAACCCAAAAGTTCGGATTGTGCCTTAGCTGAAAGCTGATAGCTGAGTGCTGAGTGCTTCACTATGTATTTCTGGATCAGCCTGACGCTGGGTATTGTGGCGGGGCTCGCCAACTTGTTTGGCGGGGCCATTGTTTCCGCTCGCCCGTGGAGCCGCGCGTTCCTGTCGCTCTTCATCGCCTTGGGCGCGGGATTCATGCTGGCGACGGCGATTACCGAGATGGTTCCGGAAAGCCTGATCCTGGCGCCCCGCTCCGGCCCTGCGCTGATTTTGTTGGGATACTTCATTGTTCACTACTTTGAACATGCCTGGCCTGCGCACTTCCACTTCGGCGAAGAGACGCACACAGACAAATTTGTGAACCCCTCAGTGGCGTATACGGCGCTGGCGGGCCTGACCATCCATACCTTTTTCGATGGGGTTGCAATCACCTCGGGCTTCCTGGTTTCTCCCTGGCTGGGCACGGTTATCTTCGGCGCCACAATTCTGCACAATGTGCCGGAGGGCTTTACCATGGCGTCCATCATGGTGGCGGCAAAGCGGAGCCGCAGCGCGGGGCTGATGGCTGCTGGAGTCCTGGGAATCTCGCGCATCGTGGGCGTGCTGGCCATGGCGCTGGCGCATCGGTGGGTGAATTACGGTTTGGCGCTCTCGGCGGGAGTCACTCTGTATGTGGCGGCATCAGACTTGATCCCCGAGGTCAACAAGATGGCGCGCCCCAAATACGCCCTGGCCGTGGCCGCAGGAGTGGCAATGGTGCTGGTGATGCGCTACTTCTTCTTCCCGAACTGAGCGGTGGCGTCAGTCGTCAGGAGCAGGGAAGGGCCGAAAATCGAAACTGGAAATTCGAAACTCGCCTGCCTTCCGATTTTCCAGTTTCGAGTTTCGATGGGCTGAGGCCTACGGACGATTGGGTTATGGAATTTTCTACAGAAAAGAATCGCGAAGTTCAGTTCATCTATCAAAATGGTGACAGCGAGTGGTCACTGGTAACACCGCTGGGTACGAACCTGTATCGACTTGAGTTATCCTCAGTTCTTGAAGAGGTCCACTACCACGATATTGTAGAGGCCGAACTCCAAAATGACGGAACCCTCCGCTTTATCCGTTTGGTGACGCCTTCCGGGTTGAAAACAATGTCTTGCATGCTGCCGCGGTCTCGAATGGAATCCCCCAAGCTGGCTTCCTTTTTGAATAGGGTTATTGCAGTTGGGGGATTTTGGGAGAGACTGTTTGGCGGAGTTCTCATTTTGAACCTGCCTTCGGCGGAATACGACCTTATGGTTGGAGAGTTCGAAAGTCTCTTTGACCAAGACCAGTAATGGTCAAAATCTGCGTGCTTGCAATTACTGAACGGTCGATAGGCACATCGACCACCGATAGTCGGCAACTGCTAACCTAAGGCCGACGACTGACAACGGACCACTGACTACGGACAGCCCTGATGTATTCTCCTACCCTCCTCGATCACTTCCACCACCCGCGCAACGTGGGCGAGATCGCCGACGCGTCGGTCATGGTGGAAGCCTCCAATCCTGTCTGCGGCGATTTGCTGAAGCTTTGGGCGATTGTTCGCGACGGCAAAATCCAGGACGTAAAATTCAAAGCGGCGGGTTGTGTGCCCTCAGTGGGGTGCGGCTCGTGGTTGACGGAAGCGATCTTGAGCAAACCGCTTGAAGAACTCTCC
>CAYTMD010000139.1:0-13511 GCA_964438685.1 uncultured Acidobacteriota bacterium | reverse complement strand
CTTGCCACTTTGATAAAGCGCCCACGCGCAATTGGCTGGCGCGTCGCCGTTCTGGGGATCCAGGCGCGCGGCCTCATGGCATTCATCGAGAGCGCTCGCGTAATCCTTTTTCAACAGGAATCCCACGGCCAAAATGGCGTGGGCTTCGGAGTTGCGGGAGTCGATCTGTACAGCCTGCCGGCCTTCGGAAATCACACCCTCGTGGTCACCGTTGATCACCGACTGCTCCGCGCGGTCCATATGTTCTTTCACCTCCGCGGCTTTTTCCGACGAACCCGAACCCACTCTTCTGGCTCTGCCCAGCGCGCTGATTAGTACATCCCTGGCCCCGTCCTCCCTCAAGGTCTTGATGAAGTCTTCGCTGGGCTCAAAATCGATTCCGTACTGCCCCACCAGATCAGCCAGGCGCTCGCTGGTCACATCGTTGTGCAGGAGCTGAAGAATGTTTTTCTGGGTGAGCGGCTTCGGCGCAGGCGGGGCCTGGGCGAACATGCTGCTGACGGCAATGAAAATCACGAGTATGGTCTTAAGTTTCATCATAGGCCTACTTGCCTTGTGGACGGACGCGCGGACGGGAGCCGCTCGATTGATCCTTACAGGGGGTTGCCAAAGTCAGTGACTTGCTGACCGTGGGGTTTTCATGTGCACCATCCGAGTCGTTGCCGCTTACCTTTCACAAAGCTGACCCATGAAACCATTGACCCGTGATAGACCCGCAGTTTACACCCCGGTACCCGGAAGCTCAACTGCTTGGTCAACAAAGGACCACCTCCCCGCATCAGCACACGGATGGAAATGGACAAGGCTTCTACTCCGCGACTCAGCACCTTAGCGGTTACGGCTGTGGCTTCACTTTCCGGCGGGGAGGCTGGCCAGGAAATCGGTCACGGCTTTTTCGTAGGGTTCGCGGGCCTGGTTAAATCCCTCGCCGTGGCGGCGCCCAGGCAGGACGACAATCTTCTTCAATGGACTTTGGGCGTGGGCGTAAAGATTCCGGGCGATTGATGGGGGCATGCGGCGGTCGCCTTCGACAGCAACAAACAGAATGGGCCGGTCACCGATGCGCTCGGTGGCCTTTACCAGGTCGAAGTCGGCAGGATGGAAGTTGCCGCGCCAAGCCGTCCAATAAGCCACCTCGTAGGCAAGGGGAAAGCCCGGGAGATGCAGAAAGAGCTTCAAGTGGTGGCGCATGGTGCCCATCATCGAATCGAAAGAGCTATCGGAAATGACCGCGGAGATGTCCCGTGATTCGGCGGCGGCCATCAGCGCTGACGAAGCTCCCATCGACACGCCCCACACCACCACCGGGCGCGCCGCCTGCTGCTGTTCGAGAGCGTAACGCACGGCCCCTTCCACATCCAACCGTTCCTGATACCCCAGCGTGGTGATCGTTCCACCGCTCCTCCCCTGGTGGCGAAGATCGAAAAGCACCCCGTTATATCCCAAGCTGTGGCCAAACACCGCGTCGGGCAGCATCTCGATGCGGGTACGGTTGAGCCCGTGGCAATACACAATAGTACCTCGCGCCGTGCCTTCAGCAGGTATGTACCAGCCCATCAGCGGAATTCCGTCCGGCGAGTTGAACCTAATCCAGCTGAATTTGAGCTTATAGGATATCGGCGTCTGGCCATCGTTGAGATCAGGATAATGAAACTGGTTGTGAGTAATCATTGCCGTGAAGAACCAGGGCACGACCAGAAGGAAGAATCCAGCCACCAGCGCGGCTAGTATCAACAGTACATTTCGGGTAATTCTCAGGACTCGCGACTGGGACGGCATTAATTCCTCCTCAGGTCTTGCATTGGATCATTGGCCCTTCGGCTCAACAATGTGGGTCGCCAGCAGAACCACCACCACTCCCGTCATCACAGCACAGAGCGAAGTTACGGCAGCGTACCCGGACCGTTGAAATAGCAATCCGCCCACATAAGCGGTGGCGCCAATCCCCATCTGCGAAGAGATATTTCGTAACGCAATGAACGAGCCGCGCTGCGCAGCGGGTACCATCTCCGTCATCAGCGCGGTCAGGGGCCCTTGCCGGAATGCCGCTCCCAGACTCGCCAGCGCGAACACGCCCAGCAATCCCAGACCCCACGGCAGGAAGGGGACGAAAGCGACTGCCACCGCAAGCAGGATATTGCTGGCGATGGAGACGACGCGCTTTCCCCATCGGTCGGACAGAATCCCGCCCAATGGTGCGCTGCCCACCGCCACGATGCCGCCCAACATGAAGACCCATCCAATAGTACGCGTGGGAAGCCCGAACCGGGTGTTCAACCACTGGCCGATGTACGTGAGGAATCCCACCAGGCCGCCCGACACCAGGAAGGCAATCACCAGTGCGGCGGCAGTGTCACGCCGGGTCAGAAAGGAACGGAAAGCCCTGGCCGCGCGACGCAACTTTTCCGTGGAGGGCCGGGGATTCAACCGCTCGCGGGGCAGACGCAAGGTAACAAGCGTGGTCACCACGGCCAATCCGCCGAAAAAGAGAAATGCGCGCCGCCAGCCAAAGTGGTCGGCAATCTGGGCGGCAATGGGCACACCCAGGATTGGCGCGGCAAAGTAAGCAGAAGAAATCAGCCCAATGGCGCGCCCGCGCACGTTGTAGGCAAACCAGTCGGCGGCAAAAGTGATGGAACAGGTAGACAAGGTGCCAGCCGCCAGACCCGTCAGGGCCCGCGCCAGCATTAACTCATTCAGAGTGCGGCTCTGCGATGCTGCCCACGAAGCCACGGCAAAGAACGCTCCTCCAGCCAGCAGAAACCGTCGCCGCCCGAAATGATCGGAGAGCATCCCGGAGAAAAACGACGCCACTGCCGCCGCCAGAGAATACACCACCACCAGCAATCCCGCCGTGGAAACACTAACGCCAAACGATTTCACCAACGATGGCAAAAGCGCGGCGATCATCTGGTTGTCAGCTAAACCCAGGAAGAGAAGCAGGAACAGGTTGGCAATGACCATTGAATCCATAGAGGTCAGGGGCTGGGTTCTGGGGACTGGGTACTGGGGAGAAGCCGGGACACTTCCCCCAGCACCTAGTCCCCAAACCCTAGCCCCTTTACTCAAAGTGGTGCAAATCGAGCTTGATTGCCGCCTTGTCAGAGAAATCCATGACGCCGGCCGCGGCAATTCCCACGGCCACTACAATCGCATCGCTGATCTCGTGCTTGGTCGCGCCCAACTCCAGGGCCTTCTTGATGTGTCCTTCCAAACAGCCCTCGCACTTGGCCACCAGGGAACATCCGATGGCGATCAGTTCCTTGGTCTTCAGATCGAGCGCGGAAGGTTTGAAGTAACTTTCCTTGTAGAAGGAAAGGTAGATGTTGCGAATCCTCGGTTCGATCATGCTCATTGAAGCCGGTGGGTTCTTCTTTCCCATGGGATCATCAGTCGCCATACAGAAACCTCGCTCCTTGGTTTTTTAATTAGCATACAGCCCCGCTCCGTTTTTGCAAACTCCGCATTTTTTCAGAATGGATAGTTGGGAATCGAAAGGTAAGGACCGGCAGCACGACCTCATCGCAAGGGGGCGCGCGTTAACTCCAGTGGCTTCGCCGGGAGCGACGTGACCAATTCGGGGATTTCAAAACGGATGGCAGTTCCCTTCCCCGGTTGGCTATCAATCTTCATCACAAAGTCCTGGCCGTAAACCACCTTGAGGCGCTCCCGCACATTGCTGATGCCGATCCCGCTGTCGTAGACCTCTGTTTGCCTCTGTTCGGAAATTCCCACGCCATCATCGATGACTTCCACCGTCAAGCGGCCGTTGCCGTGTTTGGCGCGAAGGGTGATGGTGCCGCCCTCGATCTTCGGCGCGATGCCGTGGCGCAGGGCGTTCTCCACCAACGGCTGCAAAATCATGCTCGGCACGACCATGTCCAGGGTCGCGGGGTCAATTTCTTTGAGAATATGCAGCTTGTCACGCCCGAATCGCACCACTTCAATGTCCAGGTAGTCGTCGATGAAATCCAACTCCTGTTGAAGGGGCGAAAAGTGGACCTGGGCCTTCAACCGGCGGCGCAGAATGTTCGAAAGCTTCAGCAGCACCGTTCGCGCCATGTCGGGGTCGAAGCGAATCAACGAGGAAATCGTATTCAGGGTATTAAAGAGAAAGTGGGGATTGATCTGGCTGATCAAGGCGTCCATTCGCGCTTGGAGCAGCGCTTTCTCCTGCTCCACCAGCTTGCGCTCAATGCGCGTGGTATTCCACATTCTCACCGGCAAGCTCACACCAATTAAAGTGGCCAGGACGATCAGGACGCGCGTCCAGAAATGAGGTGACCAGGGGTAAAACAACCTGCCATGGGAGATGGGTCCCACCACGATCATGCGAAAGATTTCCAGACCGATGCAAATGAGGGTAAAGAGGACTTGCCAGTCAAAGGCCGGATGTTTGAATCGCTGTTTGATGGATCGGTAAAGGCTCAGGTCAAACGAAGGGGAGAATTTCCAAATCTCTTCTTTGTCAGGACACACCCAACGCGCCGTACCGGCCAGAAACGCATATAGGATGGCCATGAGCGGCGCCACGAATTCAGGACGGTAATAGGGAATGGACCAGGCAGGGGCACTCCGCGCCAATGCCGGGAAGATGGACAAAATCGCAACCCATAGAAGAACCAGCAGAATCGGTAGATTGACAATCAAAGCCACGGCCCAGCCGACAATGGTCCCGCCCAGCAATCCAGCTACCACCGTCACTTCCAAACTCAAATCGGTGGTGGGGTATTGGGCAAACAGGCGAGCCATGACCCCAACCATGAAGGGCAGGCCCAGAAACGCTGCAAACTGAATCTTCTCGCGGGGAGCGCGCTGCTCGACCATCAGCAGGCGGCGGAACATGCTGAAGCGCGCAATGAAGCCCGCGAGCAAGGCCATGACCGCCAATTTGATGAGCAGGTCGACAACGGTAACCTCGAAGGGTTTGGGAATGTGCACGCCGAAATTCATGTTAACTATCGCTCAGGAATCGAATCAGTTGACAGGAGAGAGGCGTAAGGAAACAGGAGTCCGAATGACTAACGCTGATGGGCCGTCCATGTGTCGGTTTTGTAGTGCTGACCTTTAGGCCAGCATGTGCCGACCTAAAGGTCGGCGCTACCCCTGACTTCTGACTCCTGTTTCCACGCCCCCACCCACAAAGTGTACCACTTCCAAATGGTCGCCGGGCTGGATGATTATCCCGGCCCAGGTGGACCTTGCCGCAATTTCGCGATTGCGTTCCACGGCCACGCGGTCCGTGGGCAGCTTCAGCCAATCGAGCAGCACAGTCAGGGTCAGGCCTTCCGGGACTTCGCGCAGTTCTCCATTCAAGTAGATATTCATCAGTGAAGGGCTCCAGTTCAGGCGGGACCCGCTGGTTGAACGGCCGGTTTGATCTCACCACCGCGAACGCGCGCGATGATGAGGCGATGTTGCTCTTCCAGGCGTTGTTTCAATCTCTCATCGCTGAAGTCGGGCGAATCCAGCAAGTCCTGGTAGGAGCTCTTGTACTTATGAACGACAGCTCCCCGCGTGAAAACGGTGGTATCAATTCCCGCATCTTTACGGGGTTCCGTCTGGATGTGGTAAACCACGCCGTCGTACTTGATGTCAGTGTTAAACCCCATTACCACGGCTTCTTCCCCACGAAAGGGTAATCCCTGAATCGGGTCCGCCTGATGTTACTGACTCCCACCCCTCCAAGCAAGAAAAAACTTGACACTACTCCGACCCGCCTCGTATAGTTTTTAATTCAGGCATGAAACATAAAAGTCCGTCTAAGTGACTGTAATGACTAGGGTTTACCTCCCAATTCTGGTGCATTTGATAGCCGTCGTGGCCATCGCCGCCGGCATGCTGGGTTTATCCTGGTGGGTAGGGGTAAAACGCCCCACGAGGGAAAAACTCTCTCCATACGAGTGCGGCAGCACTCCTGTGGGCGATGCCCGTGGGAGTTTTTCCGTCAGCTTCTATCTGATTGGGATGCTCTTTATCCTATTCGACGTCGAGGCTGTGTTCCTCTATCCTTGGGCAATTGTCTTCAAAAGCCTGAAGTGGTCTGGCTTCATTGAAATGACCTTGTATATCGCCATTTTGCTAGCGGGGTATATTTACATTTGGAAGAAAGGGGCCCTCGACTGGACCCGGTAATGGTCATGTGATCCACAGACCCGGCGATCGTGCGAACGGAAAGCCAAGCTGATCGCAAGCGTTTCCGTTCACGCAGTCATCAGATCGTCTGGTCGCTCGATCAACTGATCCTCCGATTTCCGGATCACCCGATCTCCCGGTTAACCTATGGCCTCCGATACTGAATCCAACCTTACGCTTAAGAAGCTGAAGGACTTTGACCCGGAAGCGGTGGAAGAAACGCGCACTTTCCGCGGGGAATTGACTGCCTACGTCCGGCCCGCCCATTTCCTTCGCGCTTGCGAATTTCTGCGGGACGAACCCGACCTGAAATTCAATTTTCTTGCGGATGTCACAGCGCTGGACCTTTACCCCCAGGAACCGCGATTTGAGGTTGTGTATCACTTGCTCTCCCTTGAAACCGCCCAGCGCCTGCGGCTGAAAGTTCGGGTGGCGGGGGAGAATCCGCATACCGCCAGCGCCGTTCCCGTTTGGCCCGCGGCCAACGCGTTTGAGCGCGAAGCATTGGATCTGTTTGGAATTGTTTTTGACGGCCACCCCTACCTTCGCCGCATTCTGATGCCGGAGGAATGGGACGGTCACCCGTTGCGAAAGGATTATCCCACTGAGGGTTATCGCTAAATGTCGGTAACGCTGGAGAGAATTCCGGGCAAGGAAGACCAGGTCATCCTGAGCATGGGCCCGCAGCATCCTTCCACGCATGGGGTGTTGCGCCTTGTGCTGGAACTTGAGGGCGAGACCGTTATACGCGCCATCTACGACATCGGATACCTGCACACCGGCTTTGAGAAATCCTTCGAAAGCAAGACTTACTCGCAGGGAATTACCCTTACCGACCGCATGGATTATCTCGCGCCGCTGTCGAATAACCTTGGCTTCTGCCTGGCCACGGAAAAGCTGCTCGATTTGGAAATACCACCGCGGGCGCAGTGGATTCGAGTGCTTCTGACTGAACTGACGCGCATTCAAAGCCACCTGGTGTGGCTGGGGACGCACGCCATCGACATCGGGGCCATGTCCGTCTTTCTCTATTGCTTCCGCGAGCGTGAAGAGATTCTCCACATCTTTGAAGCGGTCTCCGGCCAGCGCATGATGACCAGTTACTTCCGCGTCGGCGGCCTGGCACTGGAGCCTCCGCTGGGCTGGCTGAAGGGCGTGCAGAAGTTTGCCAAAAGTTTCCCGGCGCGGATCGACGAATACGAGGCCCTGCTGACACGCAACCCCATCTGGCTGGGAAGAACGGAACAGGTGGGTTACATTTCCGCTGAGGATGCCATCGCCTGGGGCCTTTCCGGACCGTCGCTGCGCGGCTCCGGCGTTGATTGGGACATCCGCAAGAAGCAGCCCTATTCGAGCTACGAGAAGTTTGATTTCAAAGTTGCGGTCCGCCCCGAGGGCGATGTGTATGCGCGTTACCGGGTGCGGCTGGAAGAAATGCGCCAGTCACTGCGAATCGTGAATCAGGCAATGGAAGGCTTGCCGGATGGGCCGGTCAAAGCCAACGCTCCGCACATCGTTCTGCCCGACCGCGAAAGCATGAAGACCTCCATTGAAGGGTTGATTTATCACTTCAAGATTGTGACGGAGGGATTCCATCCTCCCGTGGGCGAAGTTTATCAGGCCATCGAGTCCCCGCGCGGTGAGCTGGGGTTCTACATGGTGAGCGACGGGTCGCCCAAACCTTTCCGGTGCCACGTTCGCGCTCCTTCGTTCGCAAATTTGCAGGCGTTGCCGAAAATGATCGAAGGGCGCTTGATTGCCGATGTCGTGGCCTGCATTGGAACGATCGACATCGTTTTGGGAGAAGTGGATCGGTAAGAAGAAAACGGTAAAGGATAAAGGGCAAATGGCCAAGAATGAAGGATAAAGGGTGAATGTCAAGATGGACATTTTGACCTTTAACCTTTGGCCTTTAACCTTTTTGAACATGCTCTCTGACTCGTTGCTCAAAAAATTCGATCAGCTCATTGCGCGGTATCCGCTGAAGCGCTCGGCCATGGTCCCGTTGCTCCTCTACGCTCAGGACGAGGTGGGGCATGTGAGCGAGGAAGTCATTGCCGAGGTGGCGCGGCGTGTGGAGGTCCGGCCCATCGAGGTCGTGGAGGTCATCGGTTACTACTCCATGCTCCACCGCCATCCCGTGGGCAAATACAATGTTCAGGTTTGCACCAATATCTCCTGCATGTTGCGCGGGGCTGACGAGGTTTTCGAGCACTGCTGCAAGAAACTAGGGATCAAGAACAAGCAAACGACGCCGGACGGATTGTTTTCGCTGGAAGAAGTCGAATGCCTGGGAGCGTGCTGCGGCGCGCCCGCCATGCAGATTAATTACGACTTCTACGAGAACCTGACTCCGGAAAAGGTTGACGCGCTGATTGAAGAGTTAAAGAAGAAAGAACCGCGTTCAAAAATGTAAGGACGAAATTGGAAACTCGAAATTCGAAAACCGGAAGCCCTCCCCCGAGTTTCGATTTTCCAGTTTCGAGCTTCGATTTTCCACTATGCCTGGTTACCACAGCCCGATGGGAAACAGCCCGCTGGAAGTGAAGGTCATCAGCAAGCGCTTTGGCCTGCCCAATTCCAGTTCCCTCGAAGTGTTCGTGCAGCACGACGGCTATCAGGCTTTGAAAAAAGCTCTCGCCGTGAAGCCCGAGGACGTAATCAACGAGGTGAAAAACTCCGGCCTGCGCGGGCGCGGCGGAGCGGGTTTCAACACCGGCATGAAGTGGAGCTTTGTTCCCAAACAGTCAGCCAAGCCCAAGTATGTTGTGTGCAACGCCGATGAGAGCGAGCCCGGCACCTGCAAAGACCGCCCCTTGATGGAGTATGACCCGCATCAGCTCATCGAAGGCATCATCATTGCCGGGTATGCCATCCAGTCGCATCAGGGATTCATCTACGTCCGGGGAGAGTACCGCTACCTGCTCGACATCGTGGACAAAGCGCTGGCGGAAGCATATGCCGCGGGTTTTCTTGGCAAGAATATTCAGGGCTCCGGATTCGATTTCGATCTCTGCACCCATACCGGGGCAGGCGCCTATGAGTGCGGCGAGGAAACCGCTCTGCTGAATTCACTGGAGGGTTTGCGCGGCTACCCCCGCATCAAGCCGCCCTTTCCCGCGGTGGTGGGGTTGTATGGCGGACCGACGGTCGTCAACAATGTGGAAACGCTCTCCAACGTTCCCCACATTCTCCTGAATGGCGCGGAATGGTACTCCAAATTGGGTTCGCCCAAGAATGGCGGCACGCGCCTGTTCTGCTTGAGCGGCCACATCGCCCGCCCCGGCGTTTACGAATTGCCCATGGGATTTCCTTTGCGCCGGATCATTGAGGAAGTCGGCGGCGGCGTGCTGGGCGGGAGGAAACTTAAGGCCGTAATCCCGGGTGGCTCATCGTGCCCCGTGCTGACGGCGGATGAAATCGACGTCAATATGGATTACGACTCGGTGGCCAAAGCGGGTTCCATGTTGGGCTCCGGCGGCGTCGTGGTGCTGGATGAAGATACCTGCATGGTGAAACTCGCGGGCCGCATCATGAGGTTCTACGCGCATGAATCCTGCGGATGGTGCATTCCCTGCCGCGAAGGCACATCGTGGCTGAAGCACTTGTTTGACCGCTTCCATGGCGGCGCGGCACTGGCCAACGACCCCGATACGGCGCTGGATGTTTCCATGAATATCCTGGGCAAGACGCTTTGCCCGCTCGGCGATGCCGCGGCCATGCCAACCATCAGTATTTTGAAAAAGTTCCGCCACGAGTTCGAGGAACACATCAAACTCGGGTACTGCCCGCACGAGAATGTAGCGGTGACGGCGGCAGTGACGAGTGACAAGTGACGAGTGACAAGCGAGCGGAAAGAAAGTGATGAGTAACATGCCAGCAAGACCCGAAACGCAACAACTGAAGGTCGAAAATCGCGGCGAGTTTCGATTTTCGAGTTTCGATTTTCGCCTGCTCGTCACTTGTCACTGGTCACTTGTCACTTCCCTTACAAAGCGGTGAGCGTCGAATGAGTGAGCCAACTCACAATTCGCCTTTCGTCATCCTGGACATGCCTCCCAAGCAGGAGAATCTCCAGGTTCCGGGGCCATACACCCGCAGTCCGAGCCTGTCGCCGCGCGCCAATCCTGCTGCTGAACCCGTCACCCTGACGATCAACGGTAAAGAGGTGAAGGTTCCGCCGGGAACACTGGTTATTGAGGCGGCAAAGCAGGCGGGCATTGAAATTCCGTCGTATTGCTACTACCCCGGCCTGACGCTTCAGGGCGCCTGCCGCATGTGTCTGGTGGCAATCGAGAAGATGCCCAAGCTGCAAACGGCCTGCACCACCGTGGTCGCGAGCGGCATGGTGGTTCATACCGAAACCGAGGAAGTGAAGAACGCCCGCAAGGCCATGCTGGAGTTTCTGCTGACCAATCACCCGCTTGACTGCCCCGTGTGCGACAAGGGCGGCGAATGCGAGCTTCAGGACGCGGTGTTCCGCTACGGGGCGGCAGAGACCCGCTTCATGGAATCCAAGCTTCACCATGAGGAACGGCAGTTCTCCAACCTGGTTTATTACGATTGGCCGCGGTGCATTCTCTGCTACCGCTGCGTGCGCGTTTGCGACGAGGGACTGGACGTCAATGCCTACGGCATCGGCTTCCGCGGCGCGCATAGTGAAATCATTCCCAACCAGGGCGAGAAGCTGGAGTGCGAAGAGTGCGGCATGTGCATCGACATTTGCCCCGTCGGCGCCCTGACCAGCGGCACCTATCGCTACAAAACGCGCCCGTGGGAACTAACTTATACCGGCACCATTTGCAACCACTGCGGTGATGGATGCAAAACCACGCTGGCGATTCGCAACAATGTGATTATTCGCGCCAACAACCGCGACCACTCCGGCCCCAATGGCGAGTTCTTATGCGTGAAAGGGCGGTTTGGTTGGGACTTCGTGAACCATGACCAGCGCTTGACCGCACCTCTCGTTCGGAAGAACGGCAAGCAGGAGACCAGCACCTGGGAAGAGGCCCTGCCCATGGTGGTTGAACGCCTTACCGCCGTCATCAAGGAACATGGGCCGTCGTCGGTTGCCGTAATCGGCTCCAACCGCACCACGAACGAGGAGAATTATCTGCTCGGCCGTTTTGCGCGAACGGTGCTGGGAACCAATAACCTTGACCACCATCGCACTGCCGACTTCTCTTCCCTGGTGGGCGCATTGACAGCGGAAAAGGCCGAAGGTCGGTACGCGACCATTGAAGAAATTGCTGTAGCATCGAGCATCCTGGTGGTTGGCAACGACCCCACGCACCAGCATCCACTGATCGCTTATCAAATTCGGCAGGCCGTGCGCAACCACGACGCGCACCTTTACTTGCTGAACAGCCAGGAGATCAAGCTGCAACGGCAGGCAAAGCAAATCGTCACCACCGCCACCGACGGAGAAGCGGAAGCCATTCGCGCCCTGGCTGGAAAATCCTCACCGGCCTCCGGCGAACTTAGTGCTCTCGAAGAAAACCTGCGGAAAGAATCCGGCACCATCATTATTTTCGGCGACGAGATTCGCGGCAGTGACGTAACAACCCTCGTGCAGTGGGGCTTGACGCTTCCCGGCCAAACTCGTTTCATTGCCCTCGGCGACTACGCCAATTCGCGCGGCGCCGCCGATATGGGTCTGCTGCCCGACGTCTTACCCGGCTACGGATCGCTTTCCGACGCCACTGCTCGCGCGCAGATTGAATCTGCCTGGGGAACGAAAATCCCCGCGGAGCCGGGCAGCAATATCCGGTCGATTCTGCAAGGGGTGGAATCCGGCGAGATCAAGGCTCTGCTGGTGTTTGGCTCAAACCCTGCCAAGACCTTTTCCCTGCCCAAGGAGCATCTGGGCAAACTGGCTTTCCTGATGGTGGCGGAATTGTTCCCCACCGAAACCTCGGAGGCCGCCGATGTGGTGTTGCCGGCCACCAGCTTTGCGGAAAAATCCGGCACGGTAACGAATACCTGCGGGCAGGTCCAGGTCTTGAAGAAAACCATGCGCAAGGCGGGCACGCGCAGCGACCTGGAAATTCTGCTGGCGCTCGCCCGGTTGATGGGCCATACGTGGAGTTACCGCACCGCTGACGACGTGTTAAGGGAAATCATTGCGCACGTGCCGGGCTACGCCATCGCACTGCCCAATTTACTGGTGGGCCGCGCCGTGCAAACTCAGCCGGTGGGCACACCTCCAGCGCTCGCCAGCGCCGATCTGGTATTTTCATCAGAAGATTCGCTTTTCACTTCAGGAACCGTAAGCCGGTATAGTTGGGCGCTGAATTCCGTGGACGAAGCCAAGAAACCTCATGGGCACATTTTCTGACATGGCCGTTCAGGTCATCATCGCGGGGGTAAAGGTCGCACTGGTCCTCCTGGTGTTGCTGACGGGCGTCGCCTACACGACATGGCTGGAGCGCAAAGTGGTAGCGCACATCCAGTCGCGCTGGGGGCCTTATCTGGTGGGTCCGCACGGATTGCTGCAACCATTGGCTGACGGCATCAAGTTTATTCTGAAAGAAGACATCATGCCGCTGGAAGCCGATAAGATCATCTATTGGCTTGCACCGTTCCTGGGGTTTGTTCTGGCGTTTCTTTCCATAGCCGTCATCCCCTTTGGCGAAGGTTTTACGCTCTACGGCCATCCGATCCTGTTTCAAATCACGGATCTGAATGTCGGCTTGCTCTTTATTTTCGCGGTCACTTCCCTGGGGGTATACAGCATTGCGCTTGCCGGATGGTCGTCCAACAGCAAGTACCCGCTGTTTGGCGGATTGCGATCGTCGGCGCAGATGATCAGCTACGAACTCTCTCTCGGATTGGCGGTCATCGGCACGCTGATGATGTCCGGCACGCTGAGCCTGCGCGGCATCGTCAACGCGCAAGCGGGTTTCTGGCATATTGCCGGCTTCAACACGTGGATGCCGCACTGGTATATTTTTGCGCAACCCATCGGCTTCTTCGTTTACTTCACGGCGGCGATTGCGGAAACCAATCGAGTACCCTTTGACCTGCCGGAAGGCGAAACGGAATTGGTGGGCGGTTTCCACACCGAATACAGCAGCATGAAATTCGCCATGTTTTTCATGTCTGAGTACACCAACATGATTACGGTCTCCTGCCTGGCGACAATTCTCTTTTTTGGCGGGTGGCATGGCCCGGTGTTTGGACCGGCGATTGTGCGGATATTTCTTCCTGTCTTTTGGTTTTGCTTGAAGGTATTTTGTTTTATGTTCTTCTATATCTGGATGCGCGGGACGCTGCCGCGCTTCCGCTACGATCAGCTTATGTCCCTGGGTTGGAAATTCCTGCTGCCCGTGGCGCTGGCGAACATTCTGGTAACGAGCTTTCTGATTGCATGG
>CAYTMD010000138.1:0-13548 GCA_964438685.1 uncultured Acidobacteriota bacterium | reverse complement strand
CCAAATCCCGGACAGCCTCCACCACGTTACACGTCCCCTGATAATTGACCCGGAGGGCACTGGCAGGATCCTCCTCGCAGCGATCGATATCGGGAATGGCGGCAGAGTGAACGACCAGGTCCGGGCGGATTCCTTCCAGCGCCGCGCGCACGGCCTCCGCATCGGTAATGTCAGCCTCAACTCGCGTTAGGGGAAAGACTTCGTGCCGAGTCGAAAACGCGGTGACCAACCCATGGCCGAATAATCCCGCGGCACCGGTGACAGCAACCTTCATAAGCATAATCCTTTGTTAAACAGTGGTTAGTGAATAGTGGCTGGTGGATAGTGGGTAGTAGTCAGCAAATGGGCCAGGTGAGCGCACACTCGTCACTCGACGCTGGCCACTATCCACTAGCCACTATTCACTGCCTTTCTCATTTCATGCGCATGACAACCCCGGGAGTGTTGTAGAGTCGAATCAGGGTATTGAGGTCCCGCTGACTGGGCTTGCTGACCAATGTTCTCCAAGCAAAAGGGTATGGAATCCCCGGGACAACCACCTGGCGGCGCTTGCTCTGCACTTGAAAGTACATAATATCTTCCTTGGATTCGCTGTGCCCTTTAATACCAAGGGCATGACCCAATTCATGCAGGACGATGGCGCGCATTTCATCCTTGGTCCACCGATGCGAGAGGTCAATGGAAATATATGCCACTTTGCGGGACGACAATTCCCCGCCCACGCGGCGAAACTGTACCCAATCCAATTCCTCTCCTACGTGGCCCTCATCAGACAGGTCCTCATCCCAGCGAAAGACAATATCCGCTTCCTGGGGTTCCGCCGTCAATTCCAGGGGAAACATCTCCTTCCAAATGCCGAACGCCTCGCGTGTACCTTGCGCCCAATTGGCGTTGGGCACATTTCCGATCGAAACCTTAATGGGAAATGAGTTCCATTTCTCCGATTCCGACAGCTCCGCGATGTCCAGGTAATAGTCCGATGCCGCCGGAGCGTAGTGTGACGGCAGGAGGGCTTCAGGATATGCCGGGAACAATCCCAGGATTTGAATTCTGGCGTTGGCCTGGCCCGCCTGATACTGGAAATCCGGGGAGTGGGCAGCGAGATCGGCAAATTGCCGCCAATCCGCCGTGGCTTTCTGCCGGTCCACCATTTCGTCCGCCAGCCCTCGATTGAAATAAGCCTCCAGAAATTGCGGGTCTTGCTCAATAGCGTGGCTATATGCCGCGGACGCGTCGGCAAAGTGGTTTTTATCGAATAACTCATTGCCCTGCCGGTAGCTCGCCTTCGCCGCTTCCCTGTCCGCTGCCGGCGCTGGGACCGCCATCAACAGCAACATCAAGCCAAGCATCACTCGCCGCATGAGCAGTCACCTCCACTTGATTTGTTGCGTGACATCATAATTGCACGCGGGCATTCGTTCCAGAGATAAGTGCAGGTGTCGTGGGTCAGGTGCCAGATGGAATTACACCGCGTATGGACTGGCGCGTTGTCTGGTGAGAATGCGCGGACACCTTCCCGCCTGGGCACGGTGATGGGTCTGGGGCTCGACGATGCAGTAAAGTAAGATGCCACTCAACCAGTATGGGGCGTGGGAGCGGTTCGCGGACCGCCCCTATTTCCAACCATCACGCCAGTTTCTTCAACTCCGCCAGAATCTCTTCATTGTCGGGTTGTTCCCGCAGTTCATAGATTTTCAACCACGCAATCTTGCCGTTTTTGTCGACGATAAAAACAGCGCGGTCATTAATGAAAGGCACCGGATGCTTGGTGGGGGGAAAAACTCCATAGGCGGTTGCAACTTCGGCGTATGGCCAGCGATCCGTGGCCAGGGGGAACTGCAATCCGCCCAAGTGTTTCTGGAAGGCGGTATGGGCAAAAACCGAGTCGGTACAAATCCCCACGACTTCGGTGTTGGTCTCTGTGAATTTTGCCAGATCCGCTTGAAAGGACCCGAGTTCGCTTTGGCAAACCGGGGTGAAATCAAGTGGATAGAATGCGAGAACAACGTTCTTGCCACGGTGCGCGGAAAGCTCAAACTCGTCTTGTGACTCTCCGATTGCACAAACCAGCTTAAAATCCGGAGCTGCATCCCCCACTTTTAATGCCATTGGAACCTCCCTGGTTCAAGCCGATTTCAGCACCCGCCCCTGGCGAGTCCGAACCAGCAAAACTCCCTTGAATTTTGTAATCACCCTAAATATATGAAATGAAATTCTACCCGAGGAACCGGGCAAAGGGAAGTGCGATGGGGGAAGAAACTGCGGCTCGCAAGAGAGAAACTGACATGCAACGAAAAACAGGTATCAGTTATTAGGATTTTACTGGCACCTGACACCTGGCACCTAACACCTCCTCTGCCCCGCGCCTCTGCGGTAAGAAGGACTTAGGTGGGCCTCAAATCCCGCCGTAGAGATTCCAGTAATCGTCGCCGGCGTTAAGAATAAATAGCTCGGAATCCTTCGCCGTCACTCGGCTGTAGGGCGCGACGGAGTGGGTCAGCCACACGTTTCCGCCAATCACGCTGTGATGGCCGATATGAGTCTTGCCCCCAAGAATGGTGGCGTTGGGGTACACGGTCACGTGGTCCTCAATGGTCGGGTGGCGCCTGTTTTCCTGCCCGCGGCGAAGATGGCCATCCTCATCTTTGCTAAGAGGATTGAAGGCTCCCAGCGTAACCCCATGGTAAAGCGTCACCTTGTTTCCGATGATGGATGTTTCACCGATCACCACGCCCGTGCCGTGATCGATAAAGAACGACTCGCCAATGGACGCACCGGGATGAATGTCAATACCCGTGTGGCTGTGCGCAGTCTCCGTCATCATGCGGGGGATGAACGGCACGTCAAGAAGATACAGGCGGTGCGCCAGACGCTGCACGGTGACAGCCTCGATATACGGGTAAGCCAGCAGGATTTCCTCCACGTTCCCTGCCGCCGGGTCGTTGTGGTAGGCCGCTTCAATATCGGTGGCAAGCAATTGGGCCAATTCCGGGAGTTGCCCGAACAATTTCTTATGGATCTCTTCCGCGTAACTCTCAAGTTCTCCGGGCGCCGGTTTTCCGCTGCGGCGGCACTCGAAACGCACCGCGCTGCAAACCTGCTTGGTCAGCAAGGATTGAATCTCAATCAGGTGGCGGCACGCGCGTGTGCCGGGGACTTCACGCTCGCCGCAGAGGAAGTAGATTGGAAATAGAACTTCCAGGTAGCGGCGGCAAATGGTGGCCACCGCGTCACGCCTCGGCAAATTGAATTCGCTGAGCTCGTCCCCCGCCAGTTGCGCGTCCAGATCCGCACGAAACTCCTGCGCGAGACATTTCATATCATCGCCACTCATGGTGGAACCTCCCTAAACTTCTCACCGCAGAGACGCAGAGGCGCAGAGGGGGGGCCAAAGAAATCAAAAGGCAAAAGGATAAGCCATAGGATCTGAGCCTGTTTGCCGTCCGCCGCCTACCAAATCCTGTTCTCTGCGCCTCCGCGCCTCTGCGGTTAACTGTACCTCATCCAATTCCTTCGAATAGGATCGTGGAAATGTAGCGCTCGCCGGAATCGGGCAGAATCACGACAATCGTCTTGCCCGCAAATTCCGGTAGCTTGGCCAAACGGACGGCCACGGCTGCTGCGGCTCCGCACGAAATGCCGCTCAGGATGCCCTCTTCGCGCGTCAGTCGCCGGGCGAATTCAATCGCCTCATCGTTCGACACCTGTTCGATGCGATCCACCAACGACAAATCAAGGGTTTTTGGGATGATTCCCGCGCCGATGCCCTGGATCTTATGCGGCGAGGGTTTTAATGGCAACCCCTGCTGGTGCTGCGTGATGACGGGGCTGGCCGAAGGCTCAACTCCCACCGAGATGATCTTCTTGCCCTTGCCGTTTTTAATGAAGCGCGAAACTCCGGTAATTGTGCCGCCCGTGCCGATGCCGGAAACCAGCACGTCAACGGCGCCGGCGGTGTCATTCCAGATTTCCGGACCGGTGGTCTTCTCATGAATCGCAGGGTTGGCAGGGTTCTCAAACTGTTGCGGAAGGAAGTAATGCTGGGGATCAGATTGGGCAATTTCCGTGGCGCGCCGAATAGCCCCGGGCATACCTTCCGGCCCGGGTGTCAGCACCAGTTTTGCGCCGAAGGCCGCCAGCACGCGCCGGCGCTCCAGCGACATGGTTTCCGGCATGGCAAGAGTCAAGCTGTAACCGCGCGCTGCCGCCACAAAGGCAAGTGCGATGCCCGTGTTGCCGCTGGTCGGCTCGATAATTTCGACTCCGGGTTTCAACACGCCCCGTTGCTCGGCGTCAGAAACCATGGCCGCGCCGATGCGATCTTTCACCGAATATGCCGGGCCACGGCCTTCTACTTTGGCCAGCACGGTCGCGGATGATCCTGCGGCCAACCGGTTCAGCCGCACCAATGGGGTTCTGCCGATGCTGGCAGCGTTGTCCGTGAAGATGTTCGACATGATTTCTCCTTTAAACTGGGTTTGTGAATATCCATCATACTGCAATTTTAGGGCGGCTATCGAGGCCGCGAGCAAAACGGGTTAGACGCGACGTAGGGCCCAACGGCGTTCGGCCTCGGACCAGCTCTGCTGGTCACTACGTGTTTGGTTGCGGCCACAGGCCGCGCTGCGCCTTTGCGGTGAATTGTAATTGTCTGGAGTTCTTGGAAATGATGCGCCTTGGTGCTCCTGCCGACAAGCAGGAACCCAGGCTAAATACAGATACAGCGGAGGGTGAGAGGGCACAGAACGCGGTGGACAATGTGATTCTCCACCGTCAAGTCGTTTCTGCGTAGATCGTCTGCTAAATCGTTCACGGTATATTTGTTCCAGCCACGACTGCTATTTGAGAGAAAACTACATCTCAATGCGTGCGAGAAATTGCTCAGAGTTACATGGACTCAACAGGGTAGTGGCAATTTAACGGCCAGACCAGAGCCCGCCGCGCCATAGTTGCTCACACCCTGTCGTACCCACAATCATCTAACCACTAACAACTATACACTAACCACTGCTCTCTAATACTTGGGCACGGACGGGTCCACCTGGTCCGACCACGCCAGGATTCCACCCTTCATGTTATGAATCTTGAGGAATCCAGACTTCATCAGCAGGTCCACCGCCTTGGCGCTGCGCATTCCAGACTTGCAATGCACCACAATTTCGTCAGCGGAGTTCAGCTCATTCATCCGCTTGGCAACTTCCCCCAAAGGGATAAGCTTCGAGCCCGGAATGCTGCAAATCTGGTATTCATGCGGTTCGCGCACGTCGATCAGGACAAAGGGCTCGTGCGCGTCCATCTTTTTCTTCACTTCCGCCGGGGTAATTTCAGGGATGCCGGTTTGCACAGGTATATGCTCCTCGCCGCGAATTCCGCAGAACTGCTCGTAGTCGATCAGCTTGGTAATGGTACGATGCGTCCCGCAGATCGGGCAATCAGGATTTTTGCGAAGTTTCAATTCGCGGAACTTCATGCCGAGCGCGTCAAACAACAACAAGCGCCCAATCAGGGAGTCACCGCGGCCCAGAATCAGCTTAATGGTTTCCATCGCCTGGACGCAACCCATGATGCCGGGCAGAACACCCAATACGCCGCCTTCAGCGCAACTGGGAACCAGGCCGGGCGGAGGCGGCTCAGGATACAGGCAACGGTAGCACGGCCCCTGCTCGGCGTAGAAAATTGAAGCCTGGCCTTCAAACCGGAAAATGCTGGCGTAGGCGTTGGGCTTGCCCAACAAAACGCAGGCGTCGTTCACCAGGTAGCGGGTGGGGAAATTATCAGTGCCGTCGGCAACAACATCGTACTCACGGAAAATGTCGAGAGCATTGTCGCTGGTCAAGCGCGTCTCAAAACTCTCAATTTCGACGTGAGGGTTGATTTCCAACAGGGTATCGCGCGCCGATTCCAGCTTGGTGCGGCCTACGTCGCTGGTTCCGTGAATCACCTGCCGCTGCAGGTTGGTGAAGTCCACAACGTCGAAATCCACCAGACCGAGTTTGCCCACGCCCGCGGCAGCAAGATAGAGCGACAAGGGCGAACCCAGGCCGCCGGCGCCGATGCACAGCACCTTGGCCTGCTTTAACTTCAGTTGGCCCTCCATGCCGACCTCCGGCATGATCAGGTGTCGGCTGTATCGAAGGACCTCGTCTTTGCTCAATTGCGCGGGCTGAACCATGGTTGCTGTGCTCATGTCAATTCCTTCCCTCGGAGTCGTCAGTTCTCAGTCATCAGTTTTCAGTCATCAGTCGTCAGTTCTCAGTCGTCAGCAAAAAACCTCGCGCGCGGTGGCTTTTACTGAAGACTGAGGGCTGACAACTGACGACTTTTTCAGGGGATTCGCCTGGGATTTGACACCCCCAACCTTCCAGGGTGTGCGCCCAGGCTAGCTACAGATGCAGTAGATTGTCTGCCTCGAGAAGCACGAAGGGTCTGTGCCGCCGGCAATCGACGGTACGATGCTGATCACATCATTTTCTTTCAGGGGAGTTTCTTGCTTTTGCAGAAAGCGAATATCTTCATCACCGACGTAAATGTTCACGAAGCTGCGAAGCTTTCCTTCGTCGTTGTACAGGTGCTTGCGGAGATCGGAGTATAGAGCGGTGACGGCATTGAGCGCCTCCGCAACCGTCTTTGCCTGCACTTCCAACGATTCTTTCTTTTCCGCATATTGTCGCAGCGGAGTCGGAATAATAACCTTTACCGGCATTCTCTCTCCTTACATTTGTGATTGGCGCCTTCATTGGTGATTTGCGATTGGTGATCTCGCCCATCGGCGATTTGCGATTGGTGATTTGTGATTGAAAGACACGACCACCAATGTCGCACAGTCACACTTCAACTGATTCGATGCGCCACAAAGCCGAAAGATTCCAGCAAATCCTTGGACTTGCGAATTACGATCCCTCGCCCCCTTGGGGGAGAGGGTGGACCGCAACCGGCGTTTTCACAAGCCGGGGCGGGACGGGTGAGGGGGTCAATCACAAACCAATTGAGAACAAATTTCCTGAAACCCAATAGGTCAACAGTATTGGGGCTAATCAGCCACTTCCACTCGCTCGCCCCCAAAGGCCGACCGGTCCTCAGCCAGAACCCAACTTGTAAACTCTTTCGGAGCGCCCCGCTCAACTGCAATTATAACATAGGAGTACCAAGGCCAAGCGTGGTCGCGGTCATAAATCGAAGGTCGCGCCGGATGATCGGGGTGGGAGTGATAATAGCCCAACACATCCAAGCCGCGCGCTCGCGCCCCCTTTTCCACGCGCAACTGGTCCAGGGGATCAATCAGAAAACGGTTTTTGTCCGTCTCCTTGTTCTGGTCGTCCAAAGGCAAAAGCTCCTGCGCGCGGCTGGGATCATGGCGCAGGTTGGTGAGCGGAACAACCTCCGTCACCTGCTTCGCGTCGCCATCAGCCTTCCCCAACAACACCCCGCAGCACTCGCTGGGATAGTCCCGAGCACCGTGCTGGCGGATGGATTCAAAATGCGATTTGCCTAATTTCAAAGCCATAGGTTTTGTCTTGTTCTGATGAATTGTGCCCCGATGCCTGCCCGTTAAGGCCAGTTAAATAAGATAATCGGGCCACCGAATTTGGGCAAGATGTTATGTGCCGTGGGCGGTTGCCTGCCCTGCCCCAAATCCCCCAACCCCTAATTCATGCCGTTGAGCCGCAATCTGCTCCAGAATCAATCGACCAGCGACGCCGCGCGTTTTGCTGGTTAGGACGGCCATCAGCCAAGAGGTTTGTTTCCGCGGAGGTTCCTGCATTCATGAAGGGCTCTCAGATGGCCGAAGCGGCAATCGAATGGGGACTATAGTTCCGGGTATGGGGAAAGCCCACGGTCAAAACTGCATTGACCATAGCTCGCTATTCTTCCTCATGCCAGTTTTGATTTCTGCCGAAGAATTGGATGTAATTGGTTGGACTGGAGTAGGGTGAGACAAATTTTGGAGTAGCGGCAAAGAATCCGGACCGCCGACGTAGAGGCGGCTTTACGCCGCCACCGTCGCGGTCCGCGCGATATGACAATTGGCGGGATAAACCCGCCGCTACGAGAGATGGGAAAATGGGCACGTTTCACCGTATACAGAATCGTCTGCCACGGAACTCCTACATAGGGCGGCAATGGTATTTCATCACAGTGAATGCCGAGGATCGCCGCCCGGTTGTCGGCGAGGGGCAAGTGGTGAGGCTTCTTGTCGATACACTACGGACCGCGTGCATGAAACATATGTTCGACATCTATGCTTATTGCTTTATGCCCGATCATATTCATATTGAACCTGCCGGGCTTACCGCCGAATCCGATTTGATCGAATTCATGCGGACTTGGAAGGGGACAAGCACGGTACCTCTGCGGGCCGTAGGTCTTAATGATCCCCGCCAGAAGGGTTTCTACGATCATATTCTCCGACCAGAGGACAACGAGGACGCTGTGGCTTGGTATATTTTCAACAACCCGGTAAGAAAGGGTTTGGTGAACGATGCGCGAGATTGGCCTTATACCGGGTCGTGGATGTTCGATTGGAAAAGGTCCGTGGCCCCGCTGGAAGAGTTCGTGCCACCGGGGAGAAGCGGCACTAACTTCCCGTAACGGCGGCTTTACGCCGCCACCGTCGCGGTCCACGCGATATGACAATTGGCGGGATAAACCCACCGTTACCTTGTCTGTGGTGGCGGGGTAAACCCGCCGCTACGACGAGATCGTGATAACCATGCAGCTAAAACGCTACCAGGAACGCGTCGTCCGGGAGGTTACAGCCTTTCTTGAGGCATTGGCCACCCATCAGGCTTCAGCCAACAAACACGCCTCAGAGGACGCTTGGGATGATGCCAAGGCGCAATTCGACCTACCCGGGCAGTATAGGCCGCGCAAGAATGGCTTGGGCAAGGACCTTCCTACTTTCTGCATTAAAGTGCCAACGGGCGGCGGAAAGACTCTGCTTGCCACACAGATTCTGCTCCATTTATGAAACCATATTGAAGGAGCGTAACAGAGCGGGCCTTGTCTTGTGGGTGGTTCCCAGCGATCAGATCTACAAGGACACGCTCAAGGCACTTCGGGACCGGAAGAACTTCCATCGCGAATCATTGGAATTTGCCGTATCTCGCCGCATCGAGGTCTGGGAAAAACACGAGATTGCTCGTACGACCCCGAGCCAACTGCGAAGCAATTTGAACATCCTGGTTTTGAAACTCGCGGCTCCTCAGTGTCCGTAGGTTTCACCTACGGCTAATGACATTGTTCCCCTTCGGGGAACCCGTTTGAAGGCTCTGCATCGAAGCACCGCCGAAGGCTAAATCGGACAAGCATAGCGCTGGCCGTCCTGTCATGCCTTAAACAACCGGGAGGGACACATTTTTGTCATTCCCCACAGCCCTCAGCTCATCCTGTAAATTCTGTCCATCCATGTTTCGCAACTTTCAGAAGCGATTCCCCGCGGGCCATTGCGCGCGCCGGCCGGCCACGTTCGAGCCACGCCGGATAGCCCAGCCGGGATTTGGCCTGCCGCCACGCAGGCCGATATCGCCTTCGGCAATGGCAGGCTACATGCTAGGGATCTAGCCGAGGAAGGGCGTTATGGCGAAATGACGCACTCCGGGCGGATGGAACTGCCAATCGGAAATTCAAAATTCAAGATTCAAGATGATCTTAGATTGGAAATCTCAGAGAGAAGTCAAGAAGTGAACCACGAAAATGGAAAATCGAAACCACGACCGCCAATGACAAATCGGGAATTGGCCATCGTCAATCGACAAATTGCCATCGGCCGGATTTGGGCTCCGCCAGGGCTACGAAACGAAAGAATTCTTTTTTTGTATCGACCGAAGCCGGAATGTTGTTGAAAACAAACAAAACACAGACAAAATGCATGGCTGGTGAGCGGACATTTTCGTCAAAGTTGCTCGGGTTTTGCCGTGACCCGGCGCAATTTAGTCCATTGCTGGCGGGAGAATCGCGTTGTTTTGGTCGAAAGACCCGCCATGGGTCAGCTTCCAACGCCGCAAGCCAAGGTCCGCTCAAGTGCACTGACGTGAGCGATTGCAGGTGGGCCAATTCAAAATTCAAGATTCAAGATTCAAGACGGTTTCAAATTGGAAATTTCAGAGAAAGGTCGAAAGATGAAACCCGATAATGGAGATGCCAAGCCGTCAATTGCCTGTCACAAATCACCCATCACACATCGCCAATCGACAATTCCCGCTTGGGGCCTCGTGGAGCATCTTGGGCAGGACCGAATTTCAGGTAACTCGGGCGATCGGGAATGCACCGCTGGCGGACGCGCGGCCGGTAAATCCGGGGTTGGAGGCCACGATGTTTATGATAATGCAGGTACTTCGATGCACTTCAGGAGTTTTGTCAGAATCTGTATGCTATTGATAGGAAATCAGGTTACCGAAAACCCGCAGGCATCGCGTGGGGAAAAAGGGGAATTAAAAAATGAAGGATGCTCCCACGATGTTGTTGAAAACAAACGAAGATTAAACTAACAATTGGGATGGTCTCACGATGTTTATGAAAACAATGGGCTTAACTTTTTGAGGCCACGATCTGTATGAAAAGAAATGGGGTTAACTCAAATTCCGGGTCAACAGATCATTGTCCTCCGGCAGGTCTTTTGGGCCTTCAAACGGACAACGCTCCAACCACCCGATGGCCCGGCGATCCTATGAACAGATGGCCCGATGAACAAATGCCCCAAGGGTTCAATGACCCAACGGAAAAATGGTCCAATGAGGAAATGGCCCGATGAATCGATGGCCCGATTCCCTACTGCCCTTCGTCCCAAAATCGCTCGCTCAAATACTTGTCTCCGCTGTCGGGGAAGACCGTTACCACGACTCCGCAGGTCAAACGATTCGCCACTTTCAGGGCGGCCACCATGGCGGCTCCGGACGAGACACCCACCAGCAGGCCCTCCTCGCGCGCCAGTCGCAGAGTCATGCGGTGGGCGTCTTCGGTGGAAATCTCAAGGTTCTCGTCGGCGACACTTTCCTCATAGATCCCCGGCTTGATGGCACTTGGCATGTGCTTCATACCCTCCAGGCCATGAAAGGGCGAGTCCGGCTGAAAGGACAGGCACTGGATGCGTGGGTTCAGCTCCTTGAGCCGCCGCGCCGTGCCGATAAATGTCCCACTGGTCCCAAGCCCCGCCACGTAATGGGTTATGCGGCCTTCCGTTTGTTCGAAAATCTCAGGCCCGGTGGTGAGGTAATGCGCACCCCAGTTGGCAGGGTTGTCGTACTGATTCGCATAGAAGTAGAGTTCCGGATTCTCGTTGACCATCGCGCGCACGCGGCGGATCGCTCCGTCGGAGCCTTCCATAGGGTCCGTGTAGACAATCTCCGCGCCGTAGGCTTTCAGAATGCGCTTGCGCTCCATGCTCACGTTGGATGGCATGCAAAGCTTTATGCGGTAGTTCTTGGCCGCGCCGATCATCGCATAGGCAATGCCGGTGTTGCCGGAGGTAGAATCAATCAGGATTTTGTCACGGGACATCAATCCGGCGGCTTCCGCCTCGCGGATAATGTTCATCGCCGGACGGTCCTTCACCGAGCCGCCGGGGTTTTCCCATTCCGCCTTGGCATAGATTTCAACATGAGGCGATTGGGGACGAATCCGCGCCAGGCGCACAAGCGAGGTATTACCGATCAGATCCAGCACGCTTGCCGGTCCGCGCAGTAATTTGGAATTTTGGATCGTAGCAGCCCTTGCGTTTTCTACCATATGTGCAATAGACTTTTTATTCTAGGGGCAGGTTCCAATTTGTGTCAACGGGCCATGGGACGGCAGGGTCCAAAATTGGACGTAACGCCGCCATCCTGGCGGCTCAATGCCGGCTGGAAGCCGGCGCTACGCTTGGAACCAGGAACCTGATTAGCCAACCAACTAAAGGGGCAGATCGGAACCACTTATGACAATTGCGATCGTCGCAGCACATGACGTCTTAAAGCAATTTGAGCAGGCTGGCTTTGAAGTGGCGAAAGAGGCATCGGGAAGGACCGACGTCAAGAAATCCGGTTGCGTGGCTTATTTGGAAAGCCAGGAAGGACGATGGACTTACGTCGGTAATCCGTATCTGGTTATGCGTGGAATCAATTGTGAGCTGGAGGACCGCGGCTACCAAAAATTCTGGTACTCAAAGTCTGAGGGCAAGCGCTTCCCCATTCGCAAAGTCGAATTGGAAATTCTGCACCGATTCGACGAAGAAGTTCGCTACATCCTCGGGCTCAAAAACCTCTACAATGAATCTCTAGGCTCCACAAATGCACGGACCGTCTATGACCGATTAACAGGCCGACCTGACCGTTAAGACGGGCCTATTCCCGCGGCCCTAATATTTGAGGCTTAATAGCGAGTGGTTTCCATTGAATCCCCGAGCTGGTGTGGAGCACTTAACTTTCGCTTGAAGATCCCACCGTAACCGGGACTGGGCTGGGAGCCGCCGTTCGTGCAGGCTTGGGTGGCGCAACCGGCGGCGTAGGCACGTCCGGCTTACTTGTAACGGCTGGGGACGTTTGCAGATGGACCGGGGACGGATGTTGCCTGCCCGCTTCTTCGACATGCGTGGTCGCAACCTTCGGCGTGGAAACCGGGGCAGGAGCCGAGGGCGGCTGAGGCGCTGCCGCAGATGGAGCTACACGGGGAACAGTCGCAGTGGACGCGGAATTGCCATTGCCTCCAGGGCCGCTCGGCCGGTTCTTGGAAGCCTGCACTGAGCGCTCGAACCTTCGAGAGGCGGCACCGTCCGGGCGTTGAGGACGTTGCGGGGGGCGCACCACCGGACGGAAAAGAATTTCGATCTGGATATTGGATAGGTCGGCATCCTGAAGCTCCACGACTTGGTCAAATCCCTCCTGTCGAACTGCCGCTTTGGACTGTTCAAAGGCGGCGTATTGGCGTTCGATCACGGCCTGGCCAACTGAGCGCTCCCGCTTCCCGTCACGCTCTATGCAAGTTTCCAGCGGGATGTCAAAAAGCATCAATGTCGCCGGAACCTGGTACTTCCTGGCTAATTCGAGCAATTCCTTCCGCGATTGAACGGTGAGCGCCGTAGAATCAACAACGCAGAAACGGTTCAACGTAAGGCGCTGCTCCAGAAGAAAGTGTACCAAGGCAAAGGCTTGTGCATTGAAGCGCTGGTCCCGGTCGTCATCGCATACATGGGCGCGTGCCCAATCCGATGAGATAACCTGGGTAGGCCGGAAGTGCCGTTCCGCAAATGTGGACTTTCCGCAAGCAGCAGGGCCGCAAAGCACCACGACCGACGGCCTGAGCAGGCGAAGTGACTTCACACTTGCACTATCTGTGTTTCGGAAATTTTGGGAGTCCATACGTTTCTTCGACGTCCTCCAAGCCCTTCGGGTTACGCATGCCAACCAGCGAAAAATGTAAAAGTGATTTAATGTTTCCGCCAGTACCTGATTAAAAACACTTCCCCTATGTGCCAGACTCCCCAAACCCCTAAATCGTTGCCTTTCACATTAAATCTTAATAATACAAGGGCATTTTTCCCTCAGATTCAGGCGCAGGCAGATCAAGTAGCGACCG
>CAYTMD010000137.1:0-13600 GCA_964438685.1 uncultured Acidobacteriota bacterium | reverse complement strand
CGTGCAGCGCTCCTCGGCGATGGCCTGGAGCGTCGCCAGCGCGTCAAAGTATTCCGCCGGAGCCACCATGGCCGCGCCGTGCGATACGCACACCATGATTGCCAACACCATGCCGAAGCAGTGATAGAAGGGCACCGGGATGCACAGCTTATCCTCGCTGGTGAAGCGCATGCCCTCGCCGATCAGGAAACCGTTGTTCACAATGTTGTGATGGCTCAGCAGCGCGCCCTTGGGAGTACCGGTGGTTCCCGAAGTGTACTGAATGTTGATGGGGTCGTCAAATTCCAGGGTTGCGGCGCGGGCTGCCAATGCGTCGGCGGGTAGGTTCACGCCCATGTCCAGCAGTTCGTTCCAGGGAATCATGCTGGATGGGGCGGGCGAGTCTCCAATAAAGACCAGGTTGCGCAAGTTTGGCAGCTTGGCGGATTGCAGCGCGCCCGGCACGCTATGGAAGGATTCGGGGCAGATCTGGCCCAGCAGGGCGGGGTAATCGCGTCCGCGAAATCCGCTCGTCAAAAACAGTGTTGAACATCCTGATTGCAGCAGCGCGTGCTCGAACTCCACGGTTCCAAAGGCGGGGTTCAGGTTCACCAGGATGGCGCCGACCTTGCCCACCGCGAACATCGTGATGACCCATTCGGCGTAGTTGGTGGACCAGATTCCGACCCGATCGCCCTTCTGGACTCCCAAACGCAGAAGTCCCCTCGCAGCGCGCTCGACCTCGCGCAGGAATTCGCGGTACGTGTAGCGTTGGTTCTGGTGGCGAACGATCAGGGCGGGGCGATCGGGATAGAGCCCGGCTGTGCGGTCAAGCAATTCGCCCAGGGTAAGACCCGCAAGCGGCTTTGTGCCGACCCCATGACTGTAACTTAGGCTTCCCACCTCTTGCTGCTCATTTCCCATTAATGCCCCCTAGTGATGTTGCCTGGCGCTACCTTTTGGAGCAGCCGGCCAAAAGGCGTTAGTATCCAAGCCCACGAGGAAGATGTCAAGCCGTATACCCAGAAGGTATTTGTAGAGACCGCACGAGGTGCGCAACCAAGACATGCAGGGGCCAGCGGCGCTGGCCTTCGGCCAAACGCCGTTCGGCCCTGCATCGCACGCTAGCCAGGAATCGGGATGGACTCACGCGCAAAGCTTCAGGATCGCTTCGGCGGCGTCATGTGCGGCTCGGGGAAAGGCGTGCCCTGCCGTATTCTGGCGCAGGCGCGAAAGTTCCTGGGGATCGGTCAGTAACTGATTGATACGAGTGGCAATATCGTCCGCGCTCTTTGCCCAATAACCGGTCTGCCATTTTTTCTCAACCAACTCACACACGCGGCGCTCACTTCCCGGGGGGGCATCGAAAACCAAAATTGGCAATCTGCAATTAAGCGCTTCCGCCACCGTGCAACTGCCCGCGCGGCTTACCAGAACGTCCGCCGCTGCCATCCACTCATACATATTGTCCACCCAGCGAAGGATATGCACATGGGGCATCCCGGCAGTTATGCGCAAAAGCTCCTCGCGAAGTTTTTCATCGCGGCGAGCGACAAAAACCACTTGGAAAGGCTGTTGAACGCGCCGGAGCTGGCTGACAACCTGGTGCGGTTTCATCCTCCCTGACCCGCCAAAGTTGATGAGGAGCACCGGTTCCTCGCGCTCCAGGCCGAGGCGCGCACGCAAACCTGGCTTATCGGCGCAGGGGGTGAACACCGGGTCCACGGGCATTCCACATTCGGCGATCCGGTCCTGTGCCACTCCCGCGCTCTTCAGTTGGGCGGCGACTTCTCCGGGAGAGGAAATGAACAATTCCACTTCCGGTTGTGCCCACGGGCGTTCAAAATCCAACGCGCCAATCCCCACCAGGGAATAGGCTGCTTTGGTTTCGCGCTTGTGCATAATTGCCATTTCGCACAAGCCTACTTCGGTGGCGACAACGATGCCGGGTGCAAAGGTCTCAATGAATCGGAAAAGCGGCTGCGCTCCCCACCGGAAAAGCCAGAGAGGGCTGGTGGATTCGCCGCGGTATTGCTGTGTCTCAATGCGCTCCCAGAGTCCGGGCCAGTATTTCATGGGAAGCTCAAACGAGTTGTAGTATGCCCGGAATAACCGGCGGCAGTGGGCAAGGGTATCAATGATCTCGATATGCGCGTTCGGGCGCTGTTGCCGAAGAGCATTTTCCATCACCCGCGCGATCTGAATGTGCGTGGAGCCATGATGGACGGCAAGAATCAGGATTCGCAGCGGCTGGGCGTTGACGGGCATTTTCACGGCGCACAAGATTACCCCGAAGCCGCGCGTCGGCGCAACTGCAAGGCTGTCCAAATTAGAAAAACCTGCGCGTGGTGAACGCGGTTCTGCCCGCGCACGGTCACAAATACGACGCCAAACTAATGATTCTTCTTCCCTCTTCCTCAAAGCGGCGAGGGAAGCAAATTCAAATCGACCACCGCTCGGACTCGGTTGGCTGTGGTCCAAGCGCCGCTACAGAGAATGACTGTTGCTATATTCTGCAAAATTTAGTGGGTTTGCTTATACCATTCAATTCGAGGATGGTTGGGTTTTTCGCGACAGGAACTCAAGGGTAGCCAGCGCCCCATCGCGTGCCGCAAAGGGACGCGCCAGCGCGCCCGCCTTATGGCGAAGTGCGGCCAACTGGGCAGGATCTGAGAGCAGAGTTTGAATTTTGGGCGCGAGGTCTTCCGGCTTTTCAATCCAAAGTCCCGCTCCCCATTTCTCAATCCAGCGGCATGTGCGCTCCTCGTTTCCGGGCAGGGGATCAAAGGCCAGCATGGGCAGGCCGCAGGCAAAGCCTTCATTCAGCGTGCCGCCGCCGGGCTTGCTGATCATCAGGTCGGAAGCCACCATCCACTCCTGAATGTTATCAATCCACCCCAATACGCGTACGTGGGGCATGTTCCCATTCCTTTGGCGCAGGCGTTTCTCCAAGGCTTGGTTGCGGCCGGTGATAAAGACAATCTCGTGCGGGTGCTCCACCCGGGCAAGTTCGGCGAGAATGCGCTCCGGGCTTCCGTGCCCTGTGCCCCCAAAGAGGACCAATATCTGGACAGCCTCCGGCTTGATTCCCAGCTTGTCGCGAGCGGTCTGGCGATCAGGAAGGGAGGCAAAAACCGGACTTACGGGTTGGCCGGTGGTCACCACCTTGTTGGCGGATGCGCCCTCACCCACCAACTCCGCGGCCAGGTCAACATGGGTGGTCAGGAATAGGTCGACTTCCGGCTGAATCCAGGCGCGATTGAAGTCCATCAGCTCCACGCCGACCAGCAGGAAGTCCGCATGAGATTCGCGCTTGTACATTGCTGCGAGCTCGCACGTCCCCACTTCCGTGGCGATGACGACGTCGGGGGCGAAATCTCGAAAATAGCGAAACAGGGGGCGCGCGCCATGCCGGTAGATCCACCCAGGACCGGTAGACTCCGATTGGTGCTGCCGCCCTTCAAACCAGCGCCAGAGGCCGGGCCAAATCGCCAGCGGGATCAAGTAGGAGTTGTAGTAAGCCCGGAACCACGCCGTGCAATGCTGCAGAGTGTCGATGACCTCCACGCGAGCGTCTGGACGGAGGCCGGCAAATGCTTCCCGTAGGGCCTTGGCGGCACGTTGATGCGCGGCGCCATGAGGCAGGGAGAGGATCAGTATCCTGGGTTGTAAAGGCACGGATGCTCGGGCCACCATGGCTTCGAATGCTGGGGCGGCTAAAAGTATTCTGACTTCAATTGCCTTCCAAGCGCAACTTTCTTTGCGATACAGTCCAGGAATTTACATCCACGCCGCTTTACATTCCGGGTTCGACCGAATAACATCGCCTTATCGACTTATGGACTTGCTCATACTTGGTGCCGGGATGGGAATTGTGGGAGGTTTGGTCCCCAGCCCGTTGCATATGATTGCGCTCTCGCAAGTGGCCTTGGGCCGGTGGGGGCGCGCGATCAACGTGCTGATTGGTGCGCCACTGGCTGTCGACGGCTGCCTGTTGCTGATCACCTGCCTCTTTTATCGCTTCATCCCTTCCGGCATTGCGCATTACGTGGCATACATTGGGGGCACGGCGTTGATCGGCTTCGCCAGCTATTCCCTTTGGGAAATGCACGGCAAAACGCAACACGAAATGGCGAATTCTGCTTCGCTCAGCTATGCCAGTGTGTCTGTCGCGTTGTTGGCGGAAGTCGCTTCGCCGGGAACCTGGGTCTATTGGCTGACCGTTGCCGGGCCCATTCTGGCGGAAAGCCGAAAGAGTGGGTATGCGCACGTAGTCCCTTTTTTCCTGGGCGGCCTTCTTGGCTTCTATGGCGCGGCGATCTTTACCTTATGCCTGCTGGCGTGGGGCGCAGGCCTTCACAAAAAGTTCAAGCAGCACCTTTTCCTAGTGGCAAATACCCTGCTTCTGCTGATGGGAATTTCCTACCTCGTACGTGCGTACTTTGGACGGTAGGACAGAAAAGGTTAAAGGCTAAAGGGTAAAGGTTAAAGTGGATTACAATTGTCCTCTATGCTTTATCCTTTACCCTTTAGCCTTTAACCTTTTCTGCCCCCATCCCTTCATTCACTTCTCCGTTAGAACTTTCACCTCAAACGCGGGAATCTGCAAATCCATTGGTTCCGTCTTGCCGGTCAAGGCATTCTGGTAAGCCTGGTCGAGCGGTACGGTTTGATCCATGCCGGTGTAATTCAACACGAAGATGATCTTCGTGCCCGGCTTTTGCCGAACCGCTACCTCGACACCGGTGGGAATCCTCTGATTTATCGCTATCAGGCTTTTCTTGGCGGCCATCGCAATCAGGCGGTCGTAAAATAAAGGGGACGTTGATTCTGTGCCGACGTAATAAACAAGGCCCTTTCCCGCGTGGTTCTCCGTTACGGCCGGTTTGCCTGCATAGTATCCCTTGCCGTAGGTCGCCAGTGCTTTGGCCGTGGACGGTTCGAGAATATCGTTCCAGGTGCGCGTGGGATAACGCGATTCGCCGGGTCCAACCAACTCCTGCTCCTCATTGACCTGTGGATCAAATTCGTGGATGGCCACACCCGCGATGTCCGCAAAAGGTCCGGGGAGCGTCTGGTCCGTTACCACGTTGTGTTCGTCTTTGACTCCCGAACGAAACGTCAGGATAAGCGTTCCGCCGCTCTTCACGAAGGCGTGGAGCTTGTTAACGAGGGTTTGATCGGTTACATAGAGTGCGGGCGCTACAACGATGCGATAAGCGGAGAGATCGCTCGGTGGAAAGGCCACGTCCACGCTTACCCCCGCGCGGCGGAACGCGTCGTAATAGTCGTGGAGCTGCTGGTCGTACTCAAAATCCTTTACGCCCGGCTGAATTTGCTGCGCCCAGCGCGAATCCGGCGATACCAGCATGGCAACAGGAGATACCACCTTTGTTCCCTGGAGCAGGGTCGTGAGTTTGCCCAACTCCTTCCCGGTTTGGGCCACGGCGAAGTAGCGGGAATTGCGGTAGCTGTCCTGGTCCAGAATCCCTTGCCAATACTGTTCCGTGCCGTAGCGGGAGGTCCGCCAGCGGAAATAGCAAACACCGTCGGCGCCGTGTGCAACAGACTGGTAAGCCCAAACGCGATAGAGGGAAGCGGGCGCCTGGTGTCCGAAAAACGTCGCCCAGCCCCCCGCGCCGCCTTGCTGCTCCATGATCATGTAGTTCTGATTGTCCTTCGATCCCCGCATCAGGTCATGGGCCAACCCCGCCCCATTGTACTGGGCGTAGTCTTTTCCGAACATGGGGTAGTTGTCCCAGGCAACGAAGTCCAGCGAGCGGTTCAGGTCGTAATAATCCACACCTGAATACATCCCCATTTCGTTGTGGGTGATGGCCTGGCGGGGAGCAACCCTGCGCAGGATCGCCACCTGGATGTCCACGTACGCGTGCAATGAATCGCTATGAAAACGGCTGAAGTCGAGGGCCAGGCTGGGGTTATAAGTTTCGTAGAGAGTATTCCAGGGCAAGGGGATTTCTTTCCAGTCATGATAAGTGTGACCCCAGAAGATGGTTCCCCAATCAGAATTCAGTACCTCCAGCGTCTGGTATTTGTGCCGGCACCATGCCTGGAATGCCGCGCGGCTAGCGGGGTCGAAGCACTTGGGGCTTCCTACTTCGTTGTCAATTTGCCAACCCAGCACTCCCGGGTGATTCTTGAAGTGCTCCGCCATGGCCGTAACGATGCGGGTGGTGGCGGCAACGAAATCAGCGTTGTGGACGCAATAATTGCGGCGCGAGCCGTAGCGATAACGGACGCCATTCTCATCCATGGCAGCGATGTCGGGGTACTTTTCATATAACCATGCGGGTGGCGAGGCTGTGGGCGTTCCCAGCACCGCGCGGATTCCATGTGCGTTCAGCACCTTGAGGGCGCGGTCGAGCCAGCCGAAATCGAATTGGCCTTCCTTCGGCTCCATCTTTGCCCAGGCGAATTCCCCCATGCGGACAAAGTTGATTCCGGCCTCCTGCATCATCGTCGCATCTTTTTCCCATTGGCTTTCGTCCCAGGCCTCCGGGTAGTAATCCGCCCCATAGACGAACTTCCCCCCGTTCCACGCGATCAAGTCAAACGACTTCGCGGCAGGCGCTGTTTGTCCGTAGGCTGCCAAACTCGTAACGAAGCAAATACCTATTAATGCGCACATGCCCCTGGTCCACAATCGACTCATGATTTAACCTCTTTTGAAATTTCCACGATGCTAACCGGGATTGCGGATCATGTCGATAGTTAATAGGGAGATGCTGACCACCGTGCCTCCCCATGCTTGCAACCTGTGAAACAGGGGGAATATCAAATCGGAAGGTGTTTGCGGCCCAGCTTTGGGACTGGAATGAGAATCGGATGTTGAAACTTCGATGGCCTTCTTGACGGGGGCGGACTCAAGCCATATAGCGCCAGCAACAGTTAAGCGAAATCCCCGGGCGGGTTGCATGGGCTTCGAGCCGGATGACGGTAAGAAGGGAACTGCGGTCAGGTTATTGATTCGAGGCAGAAACGGAAACGCGCACGCCCCGCTCGAGGAGCGCCTGGAGATCCATGGCGAGTTCTTTCGCGACATCTGGTGACTGGCATGTCAAAAGAGTGCGCAACGCCAGCAGGGTTTCTTTGGCAATCAAGTCAAAATCGTGGAAATAGTAATCCAGACGGTTCCATAATTCGTCGGATGAATCGAGCGTGCGTTCCCCCTCGCGGCAGGCACGCCGGAATTCCTTACTCAGGAGGACGCTGGCGCGAGACATTAACCGTAACTGCAGGGAATAGCGGCGTTTGGAGCTGAACAGTACCTGGTCCAGGAACTCGTATAGGCCAATATAGTCAATCACGACTCGGGATTTGAAGTGGCCCGACGCGACGCGCCGCACGGGGACGACTCCGTTGGTTAAGGGCAAGAACTTGGCAAGTACACCTTGCAGACCCACAATGAGTTGGGTGAGTCGCTCCCATTCTCCCACGGCGAGGCGAACGACGTGCCATGCCATTTCCTGACGGCCTGCCTCCCGTTCACCAAAAGCGTCATTGAGGGTAATACCCAGGATGGTCGAATGCGCTTCAATTTCCTGCTCGACAGGCTGATAGATGCCTTGCAGGTCTCCGCGCAGGCACCCCGGTTTCTTTGCCTGAGCCCTTCCCGCGGCGCCCATATGGAGGATGCGGCGCAGTAACATGCCCACAGCTACGAGAATCAAACTGGCCAACAGCCACTTCATGTTCACTACTATAAGGAATTGCTCCCCCGACTTCAAGTCGGAAAGTTAGCCGGATCAAGGGGTTATGAACTGGATATTTACGATTCTTGGAATTGTACCCATCACCATTCATGTGAACTGTGGGAATGCTTCACGACGAAACAGGTGTTCAAATCTGACCAAAATCAATTTTGTTTGGATTGTCGACGATTGAGAAACAAGCAAACCTTCGCGGCCGCACCTTTCATAATACCTGTCCATCGCGCCGGGTGTGCTACATCTGAAGGATCGCGGCTTCCACATATATCGCGCACCTTATTGCGTCCCTTTTCTGTTGCCCCTTTTCTTGACACTGTTTTTGACTGCAACCTATAATGCCCATTACATCTTTTCGTTGAAACTCTCCACAGATTGTAGGTAACCCCCGTGCCAGAGAATGAACAGTCAGACCTGATCCAGCAGCGCGAGAAGAAACTCCAGGCGATCGTTGACCTGGGGTTTGAGGCCTATCCGCGCAAGTACGACGTAACGCACGCGATTCCACAAATCGTGGCGGAAAACTCCCCACTTTCGGCGGAACAGCTTGCCGCGAACAGGATTTCCGTCCGGGTCGCGGGTCGCATCATGACCATTCGCCCGCACGGCAAGGCGGGTTTTGCGCATTTGGCGGGTGGGGGGAAGCGGCTGCAAATCTACGTCCGGTTGGACGCGGTGGGGGAGCGCGACTTCGAGCTCTACAAGCTCCTCGACCTTGGCGACCTGATTGGGGTGGAAGGCTACCTTTTCCGCACCCGGACGGGCGAGCTCACCATTCATGCCGAGCACCTGCAATTTCTTGCCAAGGCGATGCTGCCGTTGCCGGAGAAATGGCACGGCCTCACGGATGTGGAAATTCGCTACCGCCAACGCTACCTGGACCTGATGGTGAATGAGGAAGTCCGCACGGTTTTTGAGCGCCGCGGCAAACTGGTGCGTGCTGTCCGCGATTTTCTGGAGGCTGAAGGTTATCTGGAAGTCGAGACTCCCATGATGCAGCCCCTGGCGGGCGGAGCCATGGCCCGGCCATTTATCACCCACCACAACGCCCTCGACATTGATCTCTACTTGCGCATCGCCCCCGAGCTCTACCTGAAGCGTCTCATCGTGGGTGGCCTCGACCGCGTTTACGAGATCAATCGCAACTTTCGTAATGAGGGCATCTCCACCCGTCACAATCCCGAATTTACCATGCTGGAGTTCTACCAGGCTTACGCGGACTACCACGACATGATCGCCCTCACGGAGCGGCTGTTGCGCCGGGTGGCGGAAGCAGTGTTAGGAAGTGTGGAATTTGACTATGGGGACCAGCGCATCTCGTTTGCGAAGTTTGAGCAGATCACGATGAAAGACGCCGTGCTGAAGTATTGGCCCAGCGAAGTGGAGGCGCTGACCCCGGCGCAGTTGGATGACGCCCAAGCCATGGCAGATCGTATTCCCGGCCTTAACCAGTGGTTGATCCAGCGGGGTGTTGCGCCGATTCCAGCCGATGCCGGGCATGATAAGCGATCGGGCGAACTCCTGGCTCTCTTCTTTGAAACGGTAGCGGAGGAGCGCCTTATTCAGCCTACTTTCATTGTGGATTATCCTCTTGAGGTTTCGCCGCTTTCCAAGCAGAAACCAGAGAACCCCAACTTTGTCGAGCGCTTTGAGCTTTACATTGGAGGAATGGAAATCGCCAACGCCTTCAGTGAGCTTAATGATCCGGAAGAGCAGCGCAACCGCTTCCAATACCAGCAGAACCTGCGCGAAAAAGGTGATTTGACCGCACACGCCATTGATGAGGATTACATCCGCGCGCTCAGCTTCGGAATGCCTCCCACCGGTGGTGAGGGCATCGGGATTGACCGGTTGGTAATGCTGCTTACCAATTGCCGCTCCATCCGTGATGTGATCCTTTTCCCCTTGCTGCGGCCCGAAAAGCATACCGAATAGGATGGAAGCACGAACCGTCCCCCGCTTTCGAAATCCTGCCTGCGCAAAGGGCCATTATGCCCAACCCGGCACAGTGAAAGTAGGTGAGCCCGGACAGGTCTAATACCATTTTCCGTGAGTCCTCCGATTCGCCTTAACCCGTCGTGATTCTGCTTGGCGCATTCTATTTGCTAGTCGATAATGATGGCGCGTATGAATTTCGAATTCTTTGTAGCATTCCGTTACCTCAGAGCCAAGCGGCGGCAGGCGGCGATTTCAATCATCACCGTAATCTCCGTGCTCGGCGTGATGGCGGGCGTCTGCGCGCTGGTCATTTCACTGGCCGTCAATAATGGCTTCCGTGAGGAACTGGAGAGCCGCTTGCTGGGCGCCACGGCCAACATCAATCTGGTGCGAACGGAGAACGACGGGATTCGGGACTTTGATCAGCTCTCCGCTCGCCTGGCGCATGTGCCGCACGTCGTGGCCACCGCACCCTCACTCTACGAGGAACTCCTGATCTCAAAAGGCTCGCGCGCTCAGGGAGTCGTGTTGAAGGGCGTCGACCCGGCTCAGGAAGTGAAGGTTGGGACACTCTTACAGCACTTGCGTGAGGGCTCACTGGCCGACATGTCGCGGACTTTCCCCAACGCCGACCCCATTATTATTGGCAAGGAATTGGCGACCAGTCTGGGTGTGTACGTGGGTGACACGGTGATGGCCACCAGTCCGCAGGGCTATCTGACTCCCCTTGAGGTGGTGCCCAAGACCCGCCACTTTCGTGTGGTGGGGGTTTTTGATTCCGGTTTCTACGATTTTGACGCCACCTGGGCTTTCACGAATATCGCCGCCGCCCAACGGCTATTTGATCTTGCCGATGTGGTCTCGGTCATTGAGTTTAAGGTTGATGACATTTACCACGCCCCGGAAGTGGCGGAACAGATTCGGCGGGAAGCGGGAAAGGGTTTCGACACCACCACCTGGATCGAGCAGAACCACTCGCTGTTCACGGCCCTGCGCTTGGAGCGGCTGGTTACCATCCTGACGATTGGGCTCATAGTGGTCGTGGCGGCGCTGAATATTTTCATTGCCCTGGTCATGATGGTGATGGAGAAGAATCGTGACATTGCCATGCTGATGTCCATGGGTGCGCGGCAGCGGCAAGTTTGGGCCATCTTCACGATCCATGGTGTGGCCATCGGCGGCTTCGGCACGATCCTGGGATTAATCCTGGGTTATGGTGTCTCCTGGTTGGGCAATGCCTATAAGCTGATTCCCCTGCAGGCGGACGTGTACGCGCTGTCATCAGTGCCATTCCACGCTCATCCCCTGGATGGCGTGTGGATTGCGATCGCGGCCATCACGATTAGCTTCCTGGCGACACTCTATCCGTCGCTGGCGGCAGCCAGGCTTAATCCGGTGGAAATACTCAGGTATGAGTGAGGAGATTGATTCATCGGGCCATCGGGTCATCGGGCCATTGTGAAAGGGGTGAGTCCTCCGAAAAGAAACTTACTTATGGTCACACAAGCTGAGCAGTTGAGAGCGAGGACCAAGGAATTTGCAATTCGGATCGTGATGCTTTTCAAAAGCCTCCCCAAGGCTGATGAAGCGAGGATTATCGGAAAACAGGTGATGCGCGCAGGCACCTCCATTGCGGCAAATTATCGAGCGGTTTGCCGATCACGCTCCCATGCTGAGTTCATATCCAGGATGGGAATCGTCGTTGAAGAAGCCGATGAAACAGTCTTTTGGCTGGAGTTGTTGGTGGACACCGGCATCGTTCGGGAAGTCCTGATGAAGGATTTGCTAACCGAGGCAAATGGGCTGCTCGCGATCTTTGCGGCTTCCCACTGGACAGCACGACAGAAACGAAAGGCCGTTCCGCCAATGGCCCGATGACCCGATGACCAAATCAACAAATTCCGCAATTCTGACAGCCCACGGCCTGACCAAGTCCTTCCGTTCCGGCAGTGAGGAGGCCGTAGTCCTTGATGACCTGAGCGTGGAAGTGCAAGCGGGTGAGTTTGTGGCGCTGGTGGGCGAGTCCGGGTCCGGCAAAACCACGCTGTTGCACTTATTGGCTGCTCTGGACACTCCGACGAAGGGTGAGGTATACTTTGACGGAAGGCGGCTAAGTGAATTTAACGCCGACGAACGTGCTCTGTATCGCAATGAGAAGATAGGCTTTGTCTGGCAGATGCACTACCTTCTGCCGGAGTTCAGCGCGCTGGAAAATGTTGCCATCCCGCAGTTGATCAGAGGGTGTCGCATGAATGACGCCCAAGCGCGTGCAAGGGAATTGCTGGTCGAAGTCGGCTTAGAGAACGCGGCACATCGCCGTGTGGGTGAAATGTCGGGCGGGGAGCAACAGAGAGTGGCTCTGGCCCGGGCACTGGCCAATCACCCTGCGATCCTGTTGGCAGATGAGCCTACAGGAAGTTTGGATTTTCGCACGGCGGACCGAGTGGTCGATCTACTCGAGAACCTGCATCGAACGCATCATCTGACCTCGGTGCTGGCGACGCACAACCTGGACCTAGCCCGTCGCGCCAATCGGACCTTGCGGTTGGCGAATGGAAAGTTGACGGAATGGGTAGTTCCAATAGTTCGATGACACCTGCACTTCCCGGCGTACGGCGGGCAGCAGGGAAGGCGGGGCTTCACCAAGAACTGAGGAGCTATGTTCGAGAGGTATACTGAAAAAGCTCGGCGTGTTATCTTCTTCGCGCGCTATGAAGCAAGTCAATTCGGCAGCCCCTTCATCGAGACGGAGCATTTGCTGTTGGGATTATTGCGCGAAGACAAGGCCCTGACCAACCGCTTCCTGCGGTCGCACGCCTCGATTGAATCCATACGTAAACAGATCGAGGGGCGGACGCCGATCCGCGAGAAGGTTTCCACCTCAGTGGACCTCCCCCTCAGCCAGGAGTGCAAGCGCGTGCTGGCCTACGCCGCGGAGGAGGCCGAACGCCTGGCGCACAAGCACATCGGCACGGAACACCTGCTTTTGGGCCTTTTGCGGGAAGACAAGTCATTTGCGGCGGAGATCCTGCATGAGCGCGGTTTGCGGCTTTCCACGTTGCGCGAAGAGTTGAGCCGCGTGCAGAACGACAAGGCTGCCACCACCCGCCCCAAGGAAACCTCCCTGTTGGGCGAGTTCAGCCGCGACCTGACGCAATCGGCGATGGAAAACCAGTTGGATCCGCTGGTTGGGCGGGAAGGCGAATTGGAGCGCGTGGTGCAGATCCTCTGCCGCCGCACGAAGAACAATCCTGTCCTCATTGGCGAGCCCGGCGTGGGCAAGACCGCGATTGTGGAAGGTTTGGCGCAGCGGATTGCCGACGGCGACGTGCCCTCGTTCCTTGCTGACAAAAGGATTCTGGCCCTGGATCTTTCCCTGATCGTCGCGGGCACCAAGTATCGCGGCCAGTTTGAAGAGCGCCTGAAGACCATTATGAAGGAATTGATGGAGGCGCAAAACGCCATCATCTTTATTGACGAGCTGCACACGCTGGTAGGCGCGGGCTCGGCGGAAGGGTCGCTGGACGCCGCCAACATTTTGAAGCCAGCCCTTTCCCGCGGCGAAATCCAGTGCATTGGCGCCACCACGCCGGCGGAGTATCGCAAGTCGATTGAGAAGGACCGTTCGCTGGAGCGGCGCTTCCAGGCGGTGAAGGTGCCGCCGCCCAACGAAGAAGACGCGATCAAGATCATCCAGGGGATCAAGGACAAATACGAGAAGTTCCACGCGGTTTCGTACACCGACGACGCGATTACTTTCTCGGTGTCGCATTCGAGCCGGTATATTCCGGACCGCTTCCTGCCGGACAAGGCCATTGACCTGATCGATGAGGCGGGCGCGCGGGTGAAGCTGCGCCAGACCTCCCTGCCCGAGGAGCTGACCGAGGTGCAGAAGCGGATCAAGTTCATCGTGCACCGCATGGAGAACGCGATTGCCAATCACGAGTTCGAGAAGG
>CAYTMD010000136.1:0-13604 GCA_964438685.1 uncultured Acidobacteriota bacterium | reverse complement strand
GAATATATTATCGGTCCTCGGCGTTCCTCCGGGCTCTCCGTGGACTTGGATTGCCATACTCCCTGGCCATCGTCTTAATCGTCATTCCGCGTGTGCTGAGAGATCAAGTTTACCGGTTTGTGGCCGCTCGCCGGCTCTCTTGGTTTGGCAGGCGCGACACGTGCCGTGTGCCCACTCCCGAAGAAGCGGGACGTTTTCTGTAGATCGCCCGAGCGAACCCGGCGCTGCAAGACGGCAAGATTTTCGAGGTCCAAGCTAGATCTCGCTCTTTTACCGCTCAGCTCTTTACAACGGGAATCATGGTGAGTATGCCGGACAAACAACTTAAAGCTTCGGTGGTAATGCCGGTTTTCAATGAGCGGGGAACCATTGAGGAGATTCTCCGGAAGGTTCAGGCCGTTGATATCGACAAGGAGATTATCATTGTTGACGATGGATCGACTGACGGAACGAAAGAGATCTTGGTGGCAGTCGCCGCCAGCGCCACTTCCCGCCAGATGAACCTGACGAATCCGCCCGACGGGCTGTGGACCACCAACAGCGTCCGTATTTTCTTTCAGGATCGCAACATGGGCAAGGGCGCCGCCCTGCGGCGTGGCTTTCGGGAGGCGTGTGGAGATATCGTAATCGTGCAGGACGCAGACCTGGAGTACGACCCCGAGGATTACTTAGGGCTGATCGACCCCATCGAGCGCGGGCTGGCGGATGTGGTCTACGGGTCCAGGTTCCTCGGCGGGCCTCACCGTGTGCTCTATTTCTGGCATTCGATTGGCAACTGGCTGCTCACGTTGCTGTCCAACATGCTCACCAACCTGAACCTCACGGACGTCTGGACCTGCTACAAGGTTTTCCGGCGCGATCTGCTTCAGGACATTCAACTGGTGGAAAATCGCTTCGGCTTTGAGGCGGAGATTACGGCAAAGCTTGCCAAGCTTCAATGTCGCATCTATGAAGTCCCCATATCTTACCGCGGTCGGACTTATGCCGAAGGGAAAAAGATCACATATCGAGATGGTTTCCGGGGCGTCTGGTGTACGCTGCGTTACAATTTCTTCGGCTGATCGCTTTTCATGCAATTTAGTGAGATTAATGGTGGATATGAATACAGTACCTGATCGATCCCGTGATATGGACGAGAAGACCTGGTGGGACTTGTGGAACACGTCCTACCGCACAAAGGAAAACAACGATCCTGTTTCGAGTGAGCTCTTCGAGCGAGCGTCGGCGGTCGTCAATGCGGTGATGCAAACGGACGGTGGCCAAATATTGGAAGTCGCCTGCGGTGCTGGGGCGCTCTCCCGGTTGCTAAAGTACTCCAGCTATCACGGCTTGGACATCTCACCCTCTGCCATTGAACTTGCCCGTCAAAAGGCCGAGGGCATACAACCCTTGGCTGGCGTGAGCCCCCCCTCGTACGAGGCTGCCGACTTTCACGACTGGCCTTTGCCTTCAGAGCCATTGGATGTCGTCGTGTGCGTCGACGCCATCATGTGTTTCCGCGATCAAGCCCTAGCCCTTCGGAAGATGGAGCAGTGCTTGCGCCCGGGCGGACGCTTGGTCATCACAGCGATTAATCCATTTGTTTACAACCGAATCCGTCGTACTTCGACAACCCGGTTGGAGAGTGGCCCAGTGAGCCGCTGGATTTCCGGTCGCGAGTTGCATGCCTTGATCCGTGCGGCAGGCCTCACCATCGAGCATTCGTGGACGATCATGCCCCGTGGTAACCGCGGGATTCTACGGGTGATCAATTCGCCCCGCCTCAATCGACTTTTCGGCCCGGGTTTCGAGGCGGTTCTCCGGCGCCTGAAGGAGCGAGTTGGGCTGGGGCAATACCGCGTAGTGATCGCGCGGAAGGGAAGTGCAGTTTGAGCATTCCTGTCAATCTCTGCTGTGTTGCGGGAATGGATCTGCCTGGCCACCGTAAATGAAGCCAATAACCACCAATTTGAAAGTCGGCGATTGGGTCGAGGTGCGCAGCAAGGAGGAGATTCTCCAGACCCTTGACAGCAAGGGTGAACTTGACGGGATGCCCTTTATGCCGGAGATGTTAGCCTTCTGCGGCAAACAGTTTCAGGTCTACAAACGCGCGCACAAGACTTGCGACGTAGTGTTCCCCGTGCGCGGCCGCTGGGTGGAAGAAGCCGTTCATCTGGAGACGCGATGTGACGGGCAAGCTCACGACGGGTGCCAAGCCGGATGCCTGTTGTTCTGGAAGACCGCGTGGCTGAAGCCCGTTAGCGGGAAACCTTCGATGCTCTCTCCTGAAGGCGTCGAGATGCGGTCCGGGCATCCTCGGACTGACTTGTCGGGCGCCGGATGTACCGAAGCCGACCTTCACGCGCGAATCCGCCAGCCCGACCCCAACGGAGGCCCACCCACATACATCTGCCAGGCCACCCAAGTGCCTTATGCCACGAAGGACTTGAAGTGGTGGGAAATGCGACAGTACATCGAGGACTATCAGTCGGGAAATGTGAGCCTGTGGCAGATTATTTGCGGCGCCGTATACTTTCTCTACTACACCATTGCCGAAGCCGGCATCAAGCTGGGGCGTCCGATGCGGTGGTTCTACGATAAGTTCCATCCCTTGTGGCGGGGCACGCCGTACCCGCAGCGGCGAGGGACCCTACCCGGGGGGCAACCGACTCCGGTGGCGACGCTCAATCTGCAGCCCGGCGACCTCGTGCGCGTCAAGCCTTACCCTGAGATCTTGAAGACGCTGAACTACCAGAACAAGAACCGCGGAATGCTCTTCGACGCCGAGGAGGTCCCCTACTGCGGCGGAACTTACCGCGTGCTTCGCCGAGTCGATAAAGTCATCAACGAAAAAGTCGGCCAATTGCAGGAAATGAAGACGCCTGGGGTCATTTTGGAATCAGTCGTATGTCAATCGCGCTACAGCGCCTGCCGCATGTTCTGCCCCAGAAGCATTTACTCCATTTGGCGCGAAATTTGGCTGGAACGAGTCGAACCGAGTACCTCGAATGTCGCGGGGCAGGGAAGCCAGCAAGCCGCAAAATGACGGAATTCGGTTCCCAACGGCCGTACCGAACGATAGGAGAGCAAGGTGGATTGCCGGAACCAGATGCGCCGTGGTTCAATGGTCTTGGTATTGCTGCTCTCGGCAATGACCTCATTCGATTGTGGGCGCGGGCGCCGGAACGAAGAGAGGGGGGGCGGCGGGGACCGAGTTTCCGCTAAATGCCAGTTCATGGTATTCAGTCCTGACAGAGCGTACCTCGTCAACACTTGTACGGGCAAGCCAGTCTTCATTACCGGAGAAGATGCATTCTCGCTGGTTGGACAGCTCTCCAATTCGGACATTGAAAGTTACCTCTCCGACCGGGCAGGCCGGGGATTCAATCTTATTTGGGTGGGAGCCGTCGATAATACCTATAGTCGCCACCCTCCGGCAAACGCGCTGGGCCAATCTCCCTTCAATGGACCGCCATTTACGCACGAGCAGGAGGCGTTCTTCGCGCATCTCGACGACGTACTTCAACGTGCTGCCTCCCATGGGATTACCGTACTGCTGAACCCTACCTTCTCGGGCTATGTGTGCGACGACGCCTATGGTTGGTGCCCTGAGTTGGAAGCCGCGTCCGATTCGGACATAACCGCCTTTGGCGCGTATCTTGGAAACCGCTACAAGTCCTATTCCAATATTGTCTGGCTCATCGGAGGTGACGCGAAATTCACCCCGCAGGAAGGCACGATCAGAGCAATGCTCAATGGGCTCCTCGGGAGAAAGACGATCAAGCGCAAACTCAACGATCTCGCCGAGGGAATCAGGTCGGTCGATAAGGTTCACCTCATGACCGCCGAGAATATCCGTGGACAGGCCGCCCTCGACCAGTGGTCTCACTCGAGTTGGATGACATTGAACTCCACCTATAGCCTTCCATCCGCAACCGGGTCAGACGCGGCAAAGAACTACCAGAGGCTCGATTTCCTGCCGTTCTTTCTCCTAGAAGACTATTACGAGAATGAACATAACATGACAGAACTGGAAATCCGCAGGGAGGGGTACTGGGCGGTGCTTAGCGGGGCTACGCTTGGCCGGATGTGGGGTAATAATCCGATCTGGTGCTTTGATTCCCCCAATCCTCCGGATGCCTGCAATACAACTACGAACTGGCAGAGCCAGCTTTCTTCCGCGGGGTCCGTCGGCCAGCAATGGCTCGGCGCGCTTTTCCGGTCGCGTGAGCACTGGCGTATGGCGCCCGACATCGATCATGCCGTGGTCACGGTGGGTTATGGGGCCGGCGAGTCGCTGACCACGGCGGCTCGCACCAGGGACGGCCAAACCGTCATCGCATATATTCCAAATGGGAACGCGGCGACCCTTAGCGTCGACATGACCAAAATCACGAGCGCGAGCAAGATGGCAAAGGGCTGGTGGTTCAACCCCAGCAACGGGGCAACCACCCCGATCGGGAATTTCGCCAATGCGGGAAGCCACTCGTTCACGCCGCCGGATTCGAATGACTGGGTCCTGGTCATTGACGACGCCGATGCGAAGTTGCCTGCTCCCGGTGGCGCTGCTCTATGAGGGTCCGATTGGCCTGATCGCAGCCTATGCTCACTGTCCTGTTAGCAACCAGAAATCGTGCCCGGATTCTATCGGATGTGCTGGAGTCCTTTTGCCGCTTGGAACCGCCTCCTTCCGGCTGGAAGCTGGTCGTCGTGGACAATGGAAGCACGGACGAGACTCCCCGGATCCTTGCCTCGTTTGCAAATCGTCTGCCCCTAGTTTCGGTGTGTGAACCAAAGCCGGGAAAAAACAACGCACTGAATACCGGCCTCGGACTAGTGGAGGGTGATCTGACCGTATTAACGGATGACGACGTTTTCCCTCACGGTGACTGGCTGGTGCAACTGCGGAAGGCGGCAGACACCCAAACCTCTCATTCAATATTTGGCGGTGCTGTCATACCTCGTTGGGAAGTGCCGCCACCAACTTGGATTCAATGGGTGGATACGGGTCCCGTTTACACCCTTACCGATCCCTCGTGGAAGGAAGGTACGATTGCTCCATATTTTATCTTTGGGCCGAACATGGCCGTGCGCACTTCCGTCTTCCAATCGGGACTACTCTTAGATCCGTCAATCGGCCCGCGCGGTCCAAGCTATGCAATGGGGAGTGAAACAGAATTTGTGTTGAGGCTCAGCCGGAAGGGGCACCAGGCATGGCATGTGCGCGCTGCCGTGGTAGAGCATCTGATTCGACGGGAACAGATTAGGAAGTCCTGGGTGTTCCAGCGTGCGATTCGATACGGCCGTGGATTCTACCGGAACTTCCGCGCGGAACAAATCCCCGCCAGCAAAATATGGGCGGGTGTACCTCGGCACTTGTTCCGCGATATACCAAAAGAGGGGCTGCGCAGCGGAGCGGCATACTTGTTCTTTAGGCAGGAAGCAGCCTTCCGCTCCTTTTGGCGATTTAACTTCTTGCGCGGTCAAGCCATCGAGGCCCGTTGTTTCGCTAGTGAACAACGCGCGCGAGCGCAATCTGCTTCGTCGAGCGGTTGAAGCGCATAGGGCAGTGACACGGCGGGCAGACCAACCGAGGTGAACAGCATGGGGATTCGTGATATCTGCGGAGGTGGTGGTGGGCGAGCCTCTGGTTAGTGTGGTGACTCCCTTTCACAACACGGCGCCCTACCTCGGACAATGCATCGAAAGCGTGCTGGCGCAAAGCTATTCTCGATTTGAGTACCTCCTGACTGATAATTGCAGTACAGACGGCTCGGGAGAGATTGCCGAGAGTTACGCTCGCCGGGACCCGCGGATTCGCCTGCTCCGTTGGCCAAAATTGCTTTCGCAGGTGCAGAATTACAACAAGGCTCTGGCGGAAATCTCCGCGGATAGCAAGTATTGCAAACTCGTCCAAGCGGACGACTTTATATTTCCCGCGTGTTTGGGATTAATGGTCCATGCATTTGAGCAGTCTGAGTCTATTGGGCTCGTGAGCGCGTACGATCTGAAGGGGAATATGGTCCGTGGGTCCGGTTTTCCGTATCCCACGTCCGTACTCCCGGGGAAGGAGATGGCCCGGCTTAATCTTCGGACAGGGCTCTTCGTTTTCGGCTCCCCGACCACGCTGATGTACCGGTCGTCTCTGGTTCGGGACCGGCAGCCCTTCTATGCGGAAGGCCTGCTGCACGAAGACACCGAGAAGTGCATGGAAATACTCGAGCATTGGGATTTCGGGTTTGTTCATCAGGTGCTTTCGTTCCTGAGAGTCAGCAATGAATCGATTACCGCCGGATGGCGGTCGTTTAATCCCGATTCGCTCGACCGGTATATTCTCGTCCGACGTTTCGCGGATACATTTTTGGAACGGAATGAGGCGACGGCGCTGAAGAAAGAAATCAGGCGGGGCTATTATCGCATACTGGCAGGTGAGGCGCTGCGGCTGCGGCCCGCTCCTTTCTGGCAATATCACCAAGAGGGTCTGAGGACTCTGGGCGAGAAGCTCGACCGCCCTTACTTGACGCTCCAAATCGCCCGGGAATTGTTTCGCCTGGTCGTAAACCCGGGGTCAACAGCCGCACGTGCTCTCGATTATGGCCGGCGAAAGATGGGGCGTCACCGGGTCGCGCCAAGCTGACCCCCACCTATTATGGATATTACCGTCATACTGTGCACATATAACCGTTGCCAGAGCTTGCCAAAAGCCTTAGATAGCGTTGCAGCCTCGACGCTTCCCGAGTCCGTCGAATGGGAAGTTCTAGTGGTCGACAACAATTCCCGCGATGAGACCCGCGAGGCTGTGGAGGATTTTTCCCGGCGCTATCCCAATCGCTTTCGTTACCTGCTTGAGCGGCGGCAAGGGAAGTCTTATGCCCTAAACGCCGGCATTCGCGAAGCTCTTGGAGAAATCGTGGCTTTTGTGGATGACGACGTTACCGTGGAGCAGGCTTGGCTACAAAACCTGACGGCGGGCTTGCACAACGGCGAATGGGCAGGTTCCGGTGGCCGAATTCTTCCGGAAAGGAGCTTTTCACCACCCAATTGGCTATTGGTCGATGGCCCGTACGCCTTGCTCCCGTTCGCCGTCTTCGACCGAGGAACTGAGGCTGGGCCTCTGGCCGAGCCTCCTTACGGCACCAACATGGCCTTTCGCAAGGCGATGTTCGAAAAGCACGGCGGCTTTCGCACCGACTTGGGTCCCCAGCCGGGAAGCGAGATCCGCAATGAGGACACGGAATTCGGCCGCCGGCTGTTGAAGGCAGGCGAGCGGCTGCGCTATGAACCCGCGGCGGTCGTTTATCACCCGGCCCCCGAACACCGCCTCCGGAAAGAATATTTTCTGCACTGGTGGTTCGGCCTGGGGCGCGCTTCGGTCCGGGAGTGGAAGCAAGGCCCTCCGGTGATGGGCATCCCACGCCCTTACTTTAATATTCTCAAACTGGGGACCATCACCATGGCTCAGAGGGTGGCGCAATGGATGTTCTCCTGGCATCCGGGACGGAGGTTCCGAAGCAAGTGTTGGGTCTGGGAGACAGCCGGCGAAATGAGGGAATACTACGGTCTTGCCAGAAGCGATCAGGCAAAGAAAGATGATTCGAATTCTAAATGCCGGGCAAGCTGATGCTACCGCTTTGAGTGTGTCGGTTTGACAACGCTCCAGGTTTCCCTGCCGCGAGCGGAACACGCAAGTCCGAGCGCTCGCAGATTTGCAATCAGCCGAGTTGCCGCTAACTGCGGTCTCAGGAACTTGCTTCCGACTGCCGCAGGTACCCGCTCAGATTGACCTAATGTAGGGAACCGATGCGGCGCGTCCAAGGCATTTCCAAATTGGCATTTGGCCGGTTCGCTGACCACGATCTGAGGTCCTCAAGAGGAAGCCCAGGAAACGCTGGCTCCAGACGTAATATTCTCTTTGACAAGACCAATCATTTAGGCTAGGGTCATAGCGGGTAGATTGGACTGGCTGTGTGCGTTGATCGGCCGGCGGGTCAGCCTCAAGGCCCTTTATCAGCCGTGCGCGGAGGTAGGCGGATGGAATTAGCAAGCCGACAAACAGTACCAAAGGACTCTTGCTTTCGCCGGATGTGCCGCCTTATCATTGTTTTCGGAAATGTCCGGAGCGGGAAACTGCAAAAAAAGATGTTGTAAAAAATGCGTTCGAAGCCGGTATGTGTATGAAAACAAATAAATTTCTGACAAAATGCCTGGAAAAGATTGTGACATTTATGTCTTAGATTCGGACATTGTTGTCTAACCGGACTGCCTAATCAGATATTCAGGTTAGTGTTTTGACAGGATCGTGGCATGCAATTAGATAAGCCGCATATCCTAAAACCTCTACCTCATGACCGGGCAATCAGCAAGGGGCGATGCGGCTTTTAGGCCGACGCCAGGAGAGGACTTGGGGAAAGCTCATTTGACTGTGCCGCTTGAGGTCGAATCGGCGCCCTCCGTTTCCAGGATGACAAATGGCGATAATGTCGACTCCGCAACCCGCGTTTTAGTTGACTATTACCGCTGCCCAGCAGATTTCCTGCGGTTCCGTCCCGCCGACCAGGCCTTCAAGCGCCGAGGCTTTTTTCAGTTCGGACGCGATACGACCTGCTATGGGCGCCTCACCTACGCGGACGCTGCCAAAAAAACCAGGGAGGAACAAGAAGACGCGTCCAAGCACGTGGAGGTAAGAGGATCGGGAATACGGCTTCCATTTGACGCTGGGGAAATCACTGAGAATTTGCGACGCGAGCGTTACGCTGCTCACTTTCGCGACGAAGGCAGATTCTTAAACACGATCTTGCGAAAGGCGTACTATCTGCTTCGGCCGATCCTTTCGGATTCTATACGCCGGTTTATTCAAAAGAGTCATTTGAGGAACTGGGATACGATTCGTTTTCCAGCCTGGCCCGTGGACTTCACCGTTGACCGCATTCACCAAAAGTTGCTGGCCTTGGCGATGCGGGCACAGGGCTTAGAAAAAGTACCCTTCATCTGGTTTTGGCCGGATGACAAACAGGCCTGTGCCATTATTACTCATGATGTGGAGGACCCGCCTGGCAGGGATTCTTGCGGCCGGTTAATGGACCTGGATGAGTCGTTCGGATTCCGCAGCTCTTTCCAGATCGTGCCAGAGAAGCGATACCCGGTTTCCAAAGACTTTTTGAGCAGCATAGTAAACCGCGGTTTTGAGGTTAATGTTCACGATCTGAACCATGATGGCCGGCTTTACGCTGATCATTCTGAGTTCCTGCGCCGGGCGGAGCGGATCAATCACTATGCTCGGGAGTTCGGCGCCCAGGGGTTCCGCTCCGGCATCCTCTACCGCAATGCCGACTGGTACGACGCTTTCGACTTCTCATATGACATGTCGATTCCCAACGTGGCGCATCTCGACCCTCAGCGGGGTGGCTGCTGTACGGTGATGCCCTACTTTATTGGGAAGATCGTCGAACTTCCCCTCACTTGTACACAGGACTATATCCTGTTCTATATACTGAGCACTCACTCGATCGAACCCTGGAAAGAGCAAATTGCTTTGATCAAGGCCAATCACGGGCTGATTAGTTTCATTGTCCATCCAGATTACATTATGGAACCAAAGGCGCAGGGCACATACAGAGCATTACTAAGCTATCTTTCCGAAATACGGGCAAACGGCCAGATCTGGACCCCTCTTCCGAGGGAGGTCGCAGTGTGGTGGCGCCAGCGGAATCAGATGGAACTCGTTCAAGACAACGGTACGTGGCGAGTGGAGGGCCCTGGCAAAGAAAGAGCCCGGGTGGGTTACGCCTCATTGGCTGGTGAGGTCGTGACCTACGAAGTGGCTTGAGTGCCGGTGCGCAGTGGAATGCAAAGCGCATGAGAAGCCAGAAGGAATTTGGTGCTGACGCGCCATCAAAGTCCAGACTTGGCGCGAAAGACTCAAAATTCGGAGACAACATAGGGATTTCGTCTACGGAATGGACTGGGGTTAAAGGGCGAGATTGTTAAGTCAAGCTTCCAGGATGTCCCGCTGGGGGAGCCGGACCACATGCGAGAGAAACTCCGTCCTTGGCGGGACCGAAGTCTGCCAGCTCAAGCACATAATCAGTTGTGGAATACCTGGCTTCACTTAACCTCCGCGAAAGAGCCCATTCTCTCAGGATCCTCATGATCCACGAGATCAATCCATTGCGAGATCCCCGCTGGCCTGAATTTCTGAGTCGGCATCCACATGCATCTGTGTTCCACTCGTCGGGGTGGCTCGAGGCGTTGCGTCGGACGTACAATTACCAGCCCTTGGCACTAACAACTTCGGCGCCCGGTGAAGAGCTTCGCGACGGCTTCGTAGTCTGTCGAGTTCGAAGCTGGCTGACCGGGAATCGGATGGTGTCTTTACCCTTTTCCGACCATTGCGAGCTGCTGGTTGACGACCGTGAGGCATTGCAGAGCATTATGGCGGCGCTTCATGACGAATGGAAAGTCAACGGATGGAAGTACATTGAAATTAGGCCCGTTGAGTTGGACCTCCGAGCCACCGCCGAATTGAGCAAATCCCAAAGTTTCTGCCTGCATCGGCTGGACCTGCACCCCAGCCTCGAGAATCTCGTTAAAGGATTCCATGATAATTGCGTTCGGAGGAAGATCCGACGCGCGGAGCGGGAAAACCTGACTTACGAAGAGGGACGGTCGGAACCGCTGCTAGAGAAATTTTACCGCATGCTGGTGCCGACGCGCCGAAGGCAGTTGTTGCCGCCACAGCCGCTCGCCTGGTTCCGCAATTTGATTGCATGCATGGGAGACACGCTAAAGATTCACGTGGCTTCCAAGGACGGTCAGCCCGTGGCAAGCATTCTCACGCTTAGGCACAAAACGGTGCTCGTTTACAAATACGGTTGCTCTGATGGGCGGTTTAACAACCTGGGGGGAACGCAGTTGGTGTTCTGGAAGGCCATTCAGGATGCCAAGAGCAGTGGGCTAAAGGAATTGGATATGGGAAGATCCGATTGGGGTAACCTCGGGCTTATGAAGTTCAAGGACCGTTGGGGTGCCTCTCGGTCCAATTTGACGTACTGGAGATACGGTGCAGCTGGGCCCGAGTTTACGAGTGCCGGTGGAAATGCGCATCTTGCGAGATGGCTCTTTGGGCACATGCCTAATGGCCTCCTGACCGCGACTGGGAGCCTTCTGTACAAGCACGTTGGCTAGGCAAACCACGCCGGTTGCAAGTGCACTAATCCGTATGGAGACCCCCTAGCCCTGCCGGTGGGCAGTAATAGTTGGACGGCCCCCGTAGTATGCGGGTGGGGGATTGGTAACGCCGCGTACTCTTAAACCCGCTCGGATCTACCGAGCCTAACCCGAGCGTCTCATTTGTATTGCCTCTGGGCTTATATCGTTGGGCTCGATGAGTTTTGGTACGAATAGGCTCAATCTCCTACATTGCGACTTAAATTTAATGAGCGACAGGTTTCCAAATGTCTGACTTTTTGCGAATGAAATAACGGAAGCCGTGGTCGTCTTTTACCTCACCCCAGGTACTCGGTGAGGGGGTGCATATCTATTCCGCTGGTCCCTGCCGACGGCGCCAAGAGTTATCGTGCTGTAGTTGCTGGGTTTCGTCAGGCTCCACCTAGCGGTAAGGACTAACATAGGAAGCTGTTAGCGATTTGTGAACGGGAAGATAATGACAGAGTGCGCGACTCGGGGGGGTGGCGAGGTAAGGCTGACAGCACATCTTATCCGTGGACCACACGTTATATATAGCTTCAGATCATAAGCATAAACGCAGCTGACATAATAGAATCCGAAAGTGGAAGGAAACATGCCCAAGGGGAACGAAGGAATTCGGGAGTATTGGCTTGATCTTATCGTCGACACACTAAAGCAACTTGATGTAGGAGTCCAGGGGGCGTTTCTGCAGAAGTTTCTTCAGAGCTTGGTTGGCGGAGACGTTTCTGAAGTAGAAAGCATAGCTCATTGGGAAGGAATTCTCGCTCGCCAAAGGCAGTTGATGGAAAAACTCGGGCGCCCGGTGACGCTTAGGACCGCGGCCGTTGACCATTTTGAGGAACTCAGCATTTTGCGGAACCCCGTTTTCCTGGAGTACGAGGAACTTAAGAAGCTGCGTTACAACGCTGCGACTGATCCACTCACCGGTCTGAACAACCGCCGCATGTTTGAGGAGTTTCTGGCCCAAGAGATCGACCGTTCCACCCGCTATGGATCTTCGTTCGCCCTGCTCTCACTTGATCTCCGCAAGTTTAAGAGTGTCAATGACACATACGGGCACGCCGCTGGCGATGCAATTCTGCGTAGCGTCGCCCGCGCAACCCTCGAGACCGTTCGTGGGTCTGATATTCCATGTCGCATCGGCGGGGACGAGTTCGCGATTCTTCTTCCCCAAGCCGAGCGACTTGGCTCCGAGGTGCTTGCTCAGCGCATCGCAGGGAAATTCGAAGAATACGCTAGTTCTATCGCCCCTGGTGCGCCGGTGGGGATTGATTACGGAATTGCCATCTTTCCTGAGGATGGACATGACGCAACGAGCTTGTTTGCATCAGCAGACCGAAATCTCTATGTAAGCAAACAGAAGGCACACGACCAATCTGCAAGCCGTACTGTCCCCTCTCTCGCACCTCTGCCGCGGGGCGACGAACCCACTCGCCAAGGGAAGGTTGAAGAGGCCGTGAGAGGCAATTCTCACCTCGCCCTTCCGCTTGATCCGACTGTGACCGCAGTAACAGGGGGGAGAGCTCGAATTTATGAGAAGGACCTCAATGGCCGGAGATTTGAACGAATTCGGCTGGAAGGAACACCCGCACTGGGCATTGTCCACGTCGGCGGAGAAACCAGTACCGTTAAGGTCTTGGACGCAAGTCGCGGGGGGGTCTGCCTCTTGGTTGACCAAAAAGATCTGCCGGAGACTTTCCATGCCCTGCTCCAGGTTCCCATGCTGCCCGGGGGCGAATTAACCCTACAGCGCATTTACTCGCTGCCGCATCCCGAGGGAAAGCGGCGTGTGGGTTGTGCGTTTACTGCTATCCCGGACATCCGTTCGGTATGAACCCATAAGCTGAAGTACCAAGTGCATTGACCCGAATGGTGGAACCTTGCGTATGACGGGGAAAGTGACGACCTTGATTCGGGGTCACCGGGCCTGAGGGTTATCGTCGGTTGGTAGTCCTGCTGCAGAGTTCGGGCAAAAGGGCTTGCCACAGGCAGATCATAGAGCCCCTTCCCCCAAGCTCGAATAAGAAATAGGCCACTTTCCTGACCGGAACCGTCCTGTGCAATGCAGACCAAGCACAGCTGACACCTTCCCCGATTTGCGCGGGGATGTCGAGTCTCCCAGAATTGTGTACTTGCAGCGCCAGATTCAAGTTGCTCCACACAATTGATAAAAGCGCTGACAGAAAGCCTTTGTCAGAGTGTATCTCCGCCCTTACATCATTATCCTTCCGTTCAACCTCCCGCTCCGCCGTAACCCACTGATGAACCCCGTCGTTCCTGCCCTAAGGGCCATCCGTAATATCTGACATAAAAAAATTGGGCTTGGGCAAAGACCGTTGCCAGTCCTTGTGCGGAGTTTCTCCGTAAGCGTCCGAAGCTGACCGTGTTGACAAGTGAAGGGGAGATAGGTGTCCACT
>CAYTMD010000135.1:0-13632 GCA_964438685.1 uncultured Acidobacteriota bacterium | reverse complement strand
GCAGCCAGCGGCGGCTGGAGCCGTTGCTCGATGAAATTTCTCCGGCAGTCAAACGCACCCGTGAGCGCCTGGCGGAGGTCAATGCTGATTCCGCCTTCCGGCATCTGCCGGACGGCACACTCAAATGGGATGAAAACTATGAGACCCTTTCCGCTTATCGCCTGGCCCAGTCCCCCAATCTGGATGGTGATTTTTCCAAGTGGGAAAGCGGTCCCCTGTACCGGCTTGATGAGCATGGACAGGTGGTGGAGGGCGCCAAACTGTGGAAGGGTCCGCACGAGTTGTCAGCACGCGTGGCACTGGCGTGGGATGCCAGCTTTCTCTATGTGGGCGTGGATGTCGTTGACCCGGATCTTTATCAACCCTTCTTCGCGCGCGGCATTCAAAATGGAGACAATTTCAAGCTTCTGCTGGAAGCCGGCTTCCGCAAGAACTACCTTGTCATCGAGCCCACGGGTGATGAGTACGCACTCTATTTCAGCCCCGGTAATTTCGCCGGGGTTGAACACAGCATCTTCTCCGACGAAGATTATCTACCGCCGCGCCCGCAGCCTCACGATTACATGCGGGAGATTTACTCGGTTTGGAAGAAGACCGCCAACGGCTACTCAGGTGACATCGCAGTGCCGGTGACCTTCTTCGAAGGCGGAAAATTTGCCCAAGGCTATGAGTTGGGATTGGTGTTTAGCGTGATGAAAGTGATTCGTCCGGCCCGGCCCGTCGACCCGGAAGACTTGGCGCGGGTGGTATTACAGTCGAAGAAAGACCACCTGTTCGGCACCCGCACAGATAATCCATCCTCGTTCCCGCGACTGGTGCTGACGGAGGGGAAACCCTAGATTCTGAATTAGCAGGATGATTCGGAGCAATGGCTGGCGCCTGTGGGAATGCTATTACGACCCAGTCAGTTTGCAGCTTTCTTTTCCAAGGCCGGCATGAGGAATTGGGTCACAAAGCGTTCGTATTGGGCCTGTATCTCGGGTGTTGTGGCAACCGATCCCATGGAACCACCGTCAGGGGACTCAAAATAGACATCACCCGGTTTGCCAAAAGGTCCCGGATCGGTCTTGGTAAATTTCGATGTGTCGGCCTCGGCGAAGTCGAAGATCTGCTTGGGGCTATATGCCTTTAACTGCTCGGGCGTAAGTTGACCGACCGTCCGTACGTGAATGTTAAGTTTCCCGAATCCCCGGTCCTTGTTGTATTCGATGCGGATAACGTGTTGTTGTTGCCCGGGATTCTTGGGATCGTTAAACGTATCGGCCAGCATACAAAAGTCGTCCAGTTTGCCGTTGTATTTTGAATCCAGGAGGGCGTAGAGACGAAGGGTTGGGTCATTGGCACTAAGTTGCGACGGCTTATCTTTCGCTTCCAATCGTGCAGTGCCGGCGCCCCCCAATACCAGGAGTGCCAAGATGGTGCCACTGGTAATTGCGACTATCCGCGCCATCGTTTTCATGGTTCCTCCCAATGTCCGTTAAGCTGTATTCGAAGTGCCCTTCGCTGTGGCCAGTTGCATTTGACCTTCCGGGAAAGATACTATCCCCGCGGTGAGCATAAGACAATAGCCGAATTAATGAACTCTCGGAGCGTTTACAACATCAGTCTGAGTCGCAACAACCAGCCCCAGACTCTCGCCGAGGCAATGGTTATGGAGATCTTCCAGCATGAACCGGCGTAATTTTATCAATTCCGTGATCGGCGCGAGCGCGGCACTCCCTTTTTGGCAGAGGCCCACGTGGGCGCATGCGACCGACGCCTCCCAACTGGAGCGCAAACTCGCAGTGCCGACGCCTGAGCAGACCGCGTGGCAAGACCTTGAAATCGGCATGTTCGTGCATTTCGCGCCCAATACGTGGCAGGACAAGGAAGGCGATGACCTCTCCACTCCACTTTCTGCAATCAATCCCGCGCAGTTGGATACCGACCAATGGGTGGACTGCGCCCTGGGCCTGGGGGCAAAGTACATCGTCTTCGTCGCCAAGCATCAAGGCGGGTATTGCATGTGGCAAACCGAAACCACAACCTATGGTATTCGGAACACGCCCTGGCGGAACGGGAAAGGCGATGTCATGGCCGACCTGGCGCGCTCCTGCCGGAAGCGCGGGCTGAAGCTGGGAGTCTATCTCTCTCCCCGCGATGACAAATTTGGCGCGGGTGTGGGTGGGAGATGCAAGACCCCCGAGTTACAGACGGCTTATGACGCCCTCTATCGCCGCCAGCTCACCGAACTGTTGACCCAATACGGCGAACTGGTGGAAATATGGTTCGACGGGTCGCTGATTACGACGGTCGGCGATATCCTCAAGGAATACGCCCCGCATGCCATGATCTTTCAGGGGCACTTTGCGACCATTCGCTGGGTTGGCAACGAAAATGGATTTGCACCGTATCCGGCTTGGAATGCTGTGTCGAAGGCAGACGCCGAGACGGGTGTTGCCACGGCGATGCATAGTGACCCCAATGGGTCCGTGTGGCTTCCCATGGAAACGGATGTTTCCATCCGGCGGCCCAATTGGTTTTGGAGCACGCAGAATGAGCGAAACCTGCTCACGCTCGACCACCTTCTTGAGATTTACTACCGGTCTGTGGGCCACGGCACGCAACTGCTGGTCAATATCCCGGCCGACCGCCGCGGGCTTCTGCCAGACGCGGATGCTGCGCGCGCCCGGGAGTTTGGCGATGAAATCCGCCGGCGCTTTGGATCAAGCGTGGCGGAGGTTCGCGGTTCGGGCGAATCTTTGACCCTTACACTTCCCTCTCCCACGCGCATTGATCATGTGATCCTGCAAGAAGATTGCTCGACAGGCCAACGAGTTCGGGCCTACCGGCTGGAAGCGCGCGCGCAGGGGAACTGGCAAATTCTGGCGACGGGTACGGCGATTGGACACAAACGGATCCAGCCGGTCGCTCCGGCCGTCGTGGAAGCAATGAGGTTGAGCATCACGGAAAGCGTGGGCCCAGCGGTAATACATCGCCTGGCCGTGTTCAATACGGGAACAACGCCGTCTGCAAACTGGGATGCACCCCCGCACATCTGGGCTGAGGACGCGGTCGGCAAGTGGACGAACAATAGCTTTAATTTCGATTTGTCGCCCAAGATTACCGCCGCCGGTGAGTACCGCTTGCGCTGGGTTCCGCAAGGTGGTGGGACGGTGGCAGTCGAAAATCCACAGTTGTTGCTTGATGGCGTGGCGCAGCCCAACCTTCTGCATCAAGTTCCGGGATCTCCTGGCGAACTGATGCTTACGATTACCGGGATCGGGCAAAAGGTGATCATTACCGGACGCGTGCGGGGCGCGGAACAAGGGACCTTGTTATTCCGCCGGCTTTGACGGCATTCCAATCGAACAGGTGCAATGATGAAACGAAGAACTTTCTTGCAACGCGCTGCGGCCGTTCCGGCTCTGACCGCGTTCGCTCCACATGCGGTGAAGGCAACGGGCACGAGCACGCCCAATCTGCCCCCGGGCGGGTACACTCCGGGCCGAATCACGAATGAGTACAACCTTTTCCTGCCGGGTGAGCGCGAGGCTCTGAAGAACTCGCCCAGCGTGCTCTCCTTTTCCGGTGGAAAAGTGACGGGGCGCTTGGGGAACCAGCAGAAAACTCTCTCGCCTGGGGAGACAATAGGCGGCTGGCAACTGGTGGCGATCCTACCCAGCCTGAATGGCAATCCCACGGCAGTTTTTGAGAAGCACGTGACCCATCAGGGCGCGATTGTTTACGTGACCGGGATGGGCGAGATCGCGCGCATTCCGAAACGCATTGGCGATCTTTCGCGGATTCGCCCCCGGCCCACCAACACCCCGCACCAAGTGAAACTCGAACGGCCCGCGCAGTATGTTCCCGGCCCCGACGTTTGCGGTGATTACATCCTGAATTCCAACCAGGACCCGTGCTACGAGAATGTCGCGGCTCTGGGAGCGGAATTCATCGGTTGGACGCTGGTTGCCAATGAAGAAACGGGACCTGTGCGGTCGTTGTTGCTGGAAGCCGACGGGCAATCCCGCCAACTGGCTACGGGCGAACAGACCGCTTGGGCCCCCGATTTGAACGGTCCCTTCTTCGACCCCCGCCATTTCCTGGACTCAGAATACTTGTACGGATACGTTCCCGGTTATAGCAAGCGGACGCTGCTGGCGGGTTTTCTGCCGGTGGCTGACATTGGCGTTTGGAACCCGCACTTTCAGGTTGGATATGAAGTCATGGTGATCCTTCCTGATGGTCCGGACGCTCGTCCCCTGGGGCGGGTGCGAGCGATGGTTCCCGGAACATCCACCAGTAAGCCAAATGCTTCGGGTGATGTGCTTGCCGATGGGCGTACCCCCGCGCCTGAATTCGTGGAACATTATTGGAACGGCACCGCAGAGGAATTCTTTTCGGCGTTGGCGGGCGTTTGGAACCGCTGGCATTCTTTTTTCGATGCCGGCATGCACGTGGAAATCCCCGATGAATGGCTGCTTGATGCCGCGCGCGCGGGCATTGTGCTATCCCGGTGCAGCTATCGCGGACTGGAGCCGACGTACCAAATCGGCGAAGGCGCCTACACCATGATTCCCGAGCGCAGCCACGCGCTGTTCCCGGTTGCGCACTATGAATTTGTTTGGACGCAGCAGTTGTGGGGCCTCGCTGAGCAGGTGGAACCCTATTTCCAGCATTACCTCGACCATTACATTCTTCCGGATGGCAACTTTCTCTACAACACGCAGGATCAGGTGGAAGCGCCGCTCAACACCGGCATTTTCCTGGAAAACTCCGCGCGCGCCTACGATTACACGCAGGATCTCGCCGCCCTCCGCCAACGGTTGCCCGTGTTGCGCCGCATGATTGACTACGTTGTGACCCGGTATCGCTATGCGCAGCAAAACTTCCCGGCCACCGACCCGCGCCATGGTTTGATTTGGGGCTCGCCGGAAGCGGACAACGGCGATCCTCATAACGACCTCCCGGATTCTCACCCTTACTATTACCAGAACTCAGCATGGATTTGGCGCGGCCTCACGGAACACGCTCGATGCCTGGAGCGCGCGGCGGCTGACCATCAGGATGCTGACCTGCGGCGGGAAGCCGAGGAGTCTCGAAAGTTAGCGGTGGAGATGCGCGCCGATATTGAGCGCTCTCTTGCCCGCACGCTGGCGGACCGGAATCCCGCCATGAAGCAGGCCGGAATCACTCCTATTGCGGCCTTCGATACAAAACGGCAGCCCAACGAACTCTCCAGTTATGAGAACCACCGCTACATGATGGATTGGTGGACCAGCGATTGGGGCGATCCCGCATTGGATGCCGGCCACTTTGCGCACCGCAAGCTTGCCGGCCAGCAGATTATGGGCATGAACACCGACGGCAACACGCCTCGCACATCCAACTTCATGGAGCATGGCACACTGGCGGGGCGGATTCGGCAGGAGGACTACCGACCATTTCTTCTGTCCCTGTATGGGAACCTTTGTTACGCCATGGATTCGGGAAACCGCTATTCGCCGGAGGACGCCTTGCTGCCCGGGTCTTACCCCGGTGAGGGAAGCGGTTACGGATGGTCGGCAGTGGTCAACAGCGAATTGCAACCCACATTGGGTCTACGTTGGGTGTTGTGCTACGAGGAGCATGATCGGCCCATCGTGCATCTTCAGAAGGCCGCGCCCCAACATTGGTTCAGTCCGGGTGAAGTGATTCGCGTGCAGAACTGCCCGACGCGATTTGGACCCATCAGTTGGTCCACGCAGGCCGTGGCATCATCCGGAGGAAGCGTTCGCTGGAAGATTGAGGTGACTTTCGCCAAACCGTTCGAGGCGGATATCCATGTCCACATTCATGCGCCGGATCGGAGTCCGCTGCATTCAACGTCGGTGGGGGAGTTGCACCAATCCTATATCGTATTGTCCGCGACATTGCTGGCGGGGAAGACGCACATCGAAATTGATGTTGGATAAAGGAATTGTAGCGCGGACCTGTTCTGTAGGTCTGCGGTTTTTCCTGCCCATAAGGGACGAACCGCGGACCTACAAATCAGGTCCGCGCTACAACGGCTACCGTCATTCGTAATTCATCATTCAGCGCCGCGTACGTGGACCAGACCTTTGAGCGCCGTCTGCAAGATGGGGTCGTGCGGATAGCCGTGCCCAAGGTGTTGGCGAAGCCCCTCTGCGTAGGCAAATCCGCATTCGCTGCCGTAGCCTGCGGCATACCCCTTCATCTGGTCAAGGTATTCATCCATGCCGTGGTGCGAACGCAGCCATTCCCTCTGTGATACGTGGCGCGCCAGCATCTCGCATTTTTGCGGAAGCACTTTGCTGATGTCGACATAAAACTGGGGATAGATACGGCGCCCCATGGGATCCTTTCCTTCCATGGGATCCGCATAATAGAGCGCAGGGGTGGCGCGGGCAAGCTTGGCCGGCGGATTCTGCCGCGTCACATAGTTGGGCATTGCCAGCGCAAAGGCCGCCCCGCGCACCAGGCGCGAGGACTCTTCGTGGTCCAGCATGTAATCCACCGGCGATTGTGTAATCACCACGTCGGGATCAAACTTGCGCATCACATCCACCACCCGGCGCAGGTTTTCAACGTTAAACGTCACCTCGACGTCCATCAGGCCGACGCATTCGTAGCAGGCGCCCAGGTATGCGGCGGCGTTCTTCGCTTCGGCGTAGCGGATTCGCGCGATCTCCTCCCGGCCCGTCGTCGCCGAGCCGCAATCGCCGGCCGTCATGGTGGCGATTCCCAGTTCCCAGCCCAGGGCTTTCAAGTTAAACAGTGTTCCCCCCACCGTGATTTCGGCGTCATCGGGGTGAGCCATGATCACCAACAGGCGGGGGGATTTTGCATCGAGTGACATTAGTTTGCCTCAGGAACCAAAGGCCCGGCGAGCTCTTTGGTGAAATAAAGAACGCCCGGCTGGGTGGGCATCCAGGTGGACGGGATGTGACGGCTCACCTCGTGCCGCAGCGTTACCCACAGCGAAAGCCCCTGCCATTGCATGCCGCGGCCCAACTCGCCATCCGCGCCGCCAATGGCGTAGTCGGCGTTGGTAAAGAACGCGGGGCCAATGGTGTTGGCGAAAGCGGGAACCAGCGTCGTGCGGCTCTTGAAACTGGTGATGGCATTCTGTTCGATGGTCATGGGGTGCAGGCGGGCGCCGAGTCGATGGGTCTGCTTGCGCCAGTCCGCGTCGCTGGCGAACTCGAGCCCAAAGTGCGGCTCCCAAAACGCGATGTGGCAGGCGCGGCCAATGCCGTAGACCACTACCAGCTTGGCCCCATCCTTGCGCAAGGCGCCGATGCGGTCCGGATATTCAGGCAACAGCTTCCGAGTGGCGAAGAACCGTTGCGCCGGCGGCACGGTGAGGTCCGCCAGCGGCCCGTAAAAGGCATTCTGCATGGCGTACTGGAAGGCTCCGGAATTGTCACTGGGAAGCGTGTTGCCTTCGGCATCGCTCCACTCATCCATGTTGAAACCGGTGACGTGATCGCAGGGAATCTTCCAGTCGCGCAGGAAGTAGACCGTCCAACGGTACATACCCATCGGCCCCACGGGGAGAATCAGCGCCAGCTTGCGGCCCGCATCGCGGCAGCGGCGAATCTCCATGGCCAATTCGTGGCCCAGCATGACGTCGAAATCCGCCACGGTGTTCGCCATGCGAATCGAGTAGTCCTTGTGCCACTTCGGTTGGCGCTCGAAAATAGCTTTGGGATCGTCGGCCACGCAGGCGTCCCACTTGGCCAGGTCCCACCCGGCCGGGAAAAAGTTTTCCAGCAGCGAGCCTTTCAAAGTTGTAAGAAGATTCATGTATGCCCTCCAGCGCATGAAATGATATCAAATAACAGCTAACAAAGATGCGCGTACGGAAGCCGCCCATAGGTGCGGCCCATTTAAACAGCAGCCGAGTACTTTAACACGGGTTTGAGAACGCGGCTGTCCCTTTGGATTGCGGTTGCGGTAGCGACCGCAGTGGAATGCCGCAGTACCCACCACCACCGACATAGCGCAAATTCAAATCAAATCCCTGGAAAGGCGGCAGTTTCGCGGCGGCACTCCAAGATGCCTGCGGCGATCACTTTGGTTGCGGCCACAGGCCGCGTCGTGCTGCGGTCTCTCGCTCCCTATGCGGGCTGGCTGGCAATTGCACGGAATGCGATAAATTGCCCGTACAATTCAGGCTTTGTGTTGCATTATTCCTTTGTACGTGTAAAATGGCACCACTGCGTTGGCAGAGGGTGTTGGCAGGCTGCCCGCGTGTCCTCCGGAGTTCCTAAGGGAGAATTTATGCACGGATCCAATTCCGTTGGTCATTCTCGACGCGCCAGGCCGGCCGCCGTGGCGATGGGGATTTGTGCCTTCATCTGGATGTGGAGTTCCCCGCCGCTAAAAGCCGCGACAGCGCAGATGCCGCCTTCCCAACAACTCGTTTTGGACAAGGCGCCTGTGGAGAGCCGCCCCTGTGTGAAGTGTCACATGGAAAGGAACATCACGGGCAGCGCCATTCGCGACTGGCAATTGAGCAAGCATTCCGAAAAAGGCGTGGCGTGCGCGAACTGTCACATCCCCGTGAAGGAAGCGGCCCCGGGAATCCTGACCACGGCTTCCGCCTGTGAAGACAAGCGTGTTCGACGCCGCGTTTCTCCGCGCAACTGTGCCGTTTGCCATCCGGATAAGTTCGAGCAATTCTCCCAGGGCAGGCATTCGGTGGCTTGGGGCGCAATGATTTCCATGCCCGCTTCCGCCATGCCGCCGCACGCCCTGATTGAGGGAATGAAAGGGTGCGGAGGCTGCCATCGCGTCGGGCTGGACGAAGGCAAGTGCGATTCCTGCCACACGCGCCACCGCTTCAACCCCGCGGAAGCCCGCCGTCCGGAAGCCTGCATGACCTGCCACATGGGCTTTGATCATCCGCAGTGGGAGATGTACTCCACCTCCAAGCACGGTTCGATTTACACCATCGAAGGCGGCCGTTGGAATTGGAATCTGGAGCTGAGCGACTGGTTCAAGGACCCCTACCAGGCATCCCTTACCCGGCCGCGCACGCCCGTATGCACCACGTGCCACATGCCCAACGGCGATCACAGTGTGCGCTCCTCGTGGGGATTCCTCGGACTGCGCCTGCCGGAGAAGGATGCGGAATGGCTCCAGTACCGGCAGAAAATCCTGATCGGCCTGGGCATACTTACTCCTGACGGCAAGCCCACAGCGCGCCAGAACGTGGTTAAGATTGGCCAGGGCGCACCCATGTCTGCCGCGGAATGGCAGGCTGAACGCGACCGCATGGTTGGCGTCTGCACGGGTTGTCATGCCAGCGCTTTCGCGCGCCAAAACCTTGAGGCCGCGGACTCCATCACCAAGCAGTCAGACAAACTTGTCGCGGAGGCCATCGACATCGTTGAAGGCTTGTACAACGATGGCATCCTGGAGCGGCCCACTGATCGCCCTCCGGTGCCTGACCTGCTGCGCTTCTACAACGTAAAGTATCCCATTGAAGAGAAGCTTTACACGATGTTCCTGGAGCACCGCATGCGCAGCACCCAGGGAGCGTTCCACATGAATCCCGACTACCAGCACTGGTACGGCTGGGCGGAGATTAATCGCGATCTGGCGGAGATTCGCGACGAGGCGGCCCAGCTTCGCGCGGCCCACAACAAGGGAGCCGGGGGCGGAAGGTAATATTCGGCCGCCCCCATCAGGCGCGGCCCGCCGAGTAGGAAGATGATGGCCAGGAACGTCGGGGCGCATTCCCCGCGTTCATAATCTCAACGATCCTGGCTCCGTATTTTTGCACCCGCCAATCACCGAGCCCCCGGACTTTCTTCAGGTCGTCCAGTGTCCTTGCCGGCATGCGGACGATGTCTTCCAGCCATCTGTTCTGCGCCACCATGTAGAGAGGCACGCCCTCCGCCGTTGCCGCTTCTGCCCGCCATTTCTTCAAGGACACCATCAACCTTACCTGCTCGCCGGTCAAGGGAGTGCTGGTATCCACCATGGCGGCAGGGCTGGCCGAGGTTGCCTGCGTTGCCGGCGCGCCACCCTCATAAAAGAACAGGACAGACCACATGGGACCTTGCGGCTCATTGGCAAGCGAGGCAAAAACGCGCTTCACGTTTGTGGCACCGAGAAAATCATTCAACTTCCGCTCGCGGTCGGGTACTGCTTCGGACTGTACGGGGACACTGAAAATCTTGCATTGCATGACGCCTCCTCGAATCGAACGAATCTGCGTTTCCAGACGTATCATCGGCAAACGAGGAGGGGAAGATGAGGGAATCCTCATCGAGGATTTGGGTTGATGGCTTGACGCCGCCGGCGCTCGGAATTGCGGCGGTGGTGTGGTTGTTCTGTAGCGCCGACCGAGACCTGTCCCGACAACGTCGGGAGGTCGGCACCGGTTTTGTGGGGCCGAATGGTATTCGGCCTCCGCACGGTTCTGTAGGGCCGAACAGCGTTCGGCCTCTGGGTGCTGACCTCAAGGTCAGCGCTACGACAGCAGGCGCGGCAATCGCCGCGCCTCCCTACGCTGCAATTTTGTGGAATGCGGCTTAATCATTGGATCAAACGGTGTCAGGAAGCTGTGAAACAATCCATGACAAAGCAAAAGTATTTCGCGCGGAGGCGCAGAGCCGCAGAGGCGAAAAGAAAACAAGTCCGTTATCCATTCTGAATCTCTGCGTCTCAGCGTCTCTGCGCGAGTTTTGTAATTCTTTCACACCTTCCTGACACCGTTTTCCGCCCAAAAATTTCCTGCCTGTAAATCAGGATTTACTACACCAGTATCTCGTCCAGCCAGTTGTAAATGCAGAAATCCCGATAGCCGGGAGCGGCCACTTCGCAATGCTCGCCCGCGCCCTGATCGTGGGTGAAGTGGACGATCATCTTGGGACAATGCAAGGCATCGTAGAGCTTCTGCGCCTGACCCGGGAAGAACTGCTCGCTCTCGGGCGCAGTAAGTAGCATGGGGCAACGAATCTGCCCCGCTACCCCGGCGAGCGTGTAAGCTTGCACGGCCCGAAAGGCGTCATAAAACGAGGTCATCCCGAAGGGTCTCATGCGAAAGCTCAACAATCCCCGCGCCCGCGCATTTGATGCGGCGCCGCTTTGCATGTACTGATCGAAGCTGCTCTTGTCTTTGGCCTCCAGCATGCTGCGCATCGCCGGCGACAGATGGATCAGCCATGGTTCTGAAACATCCCACGTGCCTGGATCTGCGACCCCGGCCGCGATGCGATGCTCAAAGGCCAGCGCGCGCGGCGCCCAGTAACCGCCCTGGCTGATGCCCACCAGTGCAATGCGCTTGGGGTCGACCTCGCGGCGCACCAGCATGGCGTCCATGACCGGCGTAATCACCTTCTCCCAATCGGGGCGGAAGTAGAGCTTGCGCACCCACAGTGAGTCACCCTGCCCCGGCCCGTTATAGATCAGGCAGTTGTATCCCCGCGCCAGCGCGCCGGCCGCGCCCAGAACAAAGGAGTTCACCTCCAGGCCGTCGGCGCCGTTGTGTATAATCACCAGCGGCTTGCCACGGCGCGAGTTGGCGGCGCGCAAGAACCATCCGGTGAGGCTCGTGCCTTCGTAGGGGATCTCCAGCCGCTCGATAGGCGGGTCAAAGAGTTCTGCTGCGGCGGCCCAGCAAAGGGCATAATCCTGCCAGCAGGCAAGCATCCGATCTGGATTGTCCGTGCTGTCGCCAAAGCGCAATGCGCCCCTGAAATAGGTAGCGGCGGCCAAGTATGCTTCTCGCGCGCTGACGTTATGCCGCTTCTTTGCGGCCGACTTCGCCAGCGCCAGCGACTCCTGACCCGCCAGCCAATACGCTGCCCAAGCCGACTCGAAGTCGCCCGACTTGATTTTGGAGGTTAGCGCCAGCAGCTTTCCAGGGTCTCCAGCGCCATAGTACGAGTTGCCCAGCGCACACAAGTAGGAATATCCAAAGTCAGGATCTGCGAAGGGAGAAAGCGGCGCGGCTTCCGGCTGAGCCGTTTGTGCAGGCGCTGCTTTCACCGCGGCGGCCGTGGCAAGGGCGGCACTGGAGACAAGGAATGAACGGCGAATCATGCTTTCTCCTCTTTGAGTGGTGCGCAAGCAGCGCGGCGGAACTTTGGTTCATTGAGAATCTAACACACAGGTCGCGTGTCAGGCTTGTACTACCACGAGACCAGAGCTCTCAGCCAGAAATTCCAAACATCCTGCCATGCATGGACGATGATGTTCGCGCGTAGATTTCTGCGCCACGCGGCCAGAGTTCCCCACAGAACTCCGATAACGCAGCACCCAATCACGTTATTCCAACCCGCATAACCGTGAGCAAGGCCAAACAACAATCCTTGGCACAGCACCGCCACCACAATGTTCCCGGTCAGAGCATGGAGTTGACTTTGTAGAAAACCGCGAAATACCATCTCCTCGCAGATGCCCGCAGAGATGGAAGCAGCAATTCGAATCAGGATTTCCAGCAGGCCCTGCGGGGACGGAAATGCTTGTAGGTTCGAGCCATTCGGCACTATAAACCGCCAAACGAAATACAGCCGCACAAACCCATAAATAGCGACATTCGTTAGTATCCATGCTGGCAGCGCGATCCCCAGGTCCACGGCAAGCCTTTTCCACGAGGTCCATCGACTGCCCGATAGCGTTTTCAGGTTGCCGCCGTAGCGATGTACAGAGACCCAGCAGTAATATAGGAGAGCCCAGTTTAGAAGAGTCAAGGTTAGGAAGATGGAATTCGCTTGAGTATGGCTCTCAAGCTGACCTCTCATCGCTCCGCCTCCTGCCGTGGGTATGTACGGAACAAATAAGCCATATGTGGAATAACCAGCCACAATCAGCAGAAACCCCACCAGCCTTCCCCACGAAGCGATCTGCTTGGGTCTTGGGCGCACACCCGGATTTGTCGTTGCAACAACTTCATTTTCTTGCATGACTCTTCCCCTTACGACTCTCTGATTGGATCTGTTGCTGTTTGGCGATCTTGCGCAGTTCAGCCAGCGTCTCTTCTCCCCAACGCAGGTGCGCTTCTAACTCCAATTGCCCGAAGCGCGCCGTCATCTTCCAGTACGGCGTGTCGGGATACTGCTGCTGGGCGCTCAGCGCATCCTCGGCTTCGGCGAACTTCTCTCCGAGCGATCGCTCCCTTTCGACCATCTGTTCCACATAGCCGATCAGAATTTCTGCCGGGACCTGTGCGCCGAAAAACAGCTTCAGCAACAGCTCATTGCGAGGAATCTCCGGCTGCGGCGCAACGGCCAGCCAAGCTGCCAACCGAGCCCGTCCCTCTTTTGTGATGGAGTAAATATGCCGGTCCGGCTTGCCCTTTTGCCGTTCGGTCTTCGAGGTTACAAGCCCCTCAGCAGCCAAGGTTTTCAGATTGGGATAGATCTGCCCATAGCTCTCATTCCAGAAATAGCCGACCGATGTCCTGATGTTCTGCCCTAGGTCGTAGCCGGACATCGGCGCGATGGTGAGCAGTCCAAGAAGAACTTCCATGCTTGAACTTGAACGTTTTGCCATATGCCTAATAGATGTATACCTAATAGAGTTATTTGTCAACTACCTTGCGCCGATCCGGTCTTCTCCTGAAAATTCGCACAAATCACTAAGGGCTGACGCAAGAATAGATTTACATCGGAGCAATCGTATAGTTCCAGT
>CAYTMD010000134.1:0-13689 GCA_964438685.1 uncultured Acidobacteriota bacterium | reverse complement strand
GCTTGAGTCTCGTTGACCCATCCACCCTTACCTTCCAGCAACGGGTTATTGAAGGCATAACCGCCGGCGGCGAAGAAACTGCCACCCTGCTTCAGGAAGGTTTGAAGCGCGTCTTGGGCATTCGCGGGGAAGGAAGCACCATAAGGCAGGGCCACCACGTCAAACCGTTCGCGGGTAAATTGATTGGAGTCCGCAAGCTGGGCAGACGTAATGAATTCCACCTTGTAGCCTGCGGCTTGAAGAGTATGCCCAATGGATTCCGGGTCAGAAGCGATGCCTTCCACCGGTACCTGATCGCGCCAGATCGCGACGTTCGCCAGGGATTTTCGCGAGGGGGAGGGATACCCCTTCTGTTTATCGCGGGGAATCACGTCCGCAATCTTAGCCACTTCGGAGCCTTCAACCACGGTGACATCCGCAAACCACGCTTCGCCTTTTGCGCGGTAAAGGCCCAGCGAGAGTTCCAGCCAGGTGGTTTCCAGGCGCCACTCCGACGGCAGCGCACAGAGGAACGTGTAGGAAAATGGAGTCCAATCATGCGTGCCCGTGAGCTTCGCGAAAGTGTGTTCATCGGCCGCCTTGCGCCCCACAAACTCATACTGCCCTAGCATCATCACTGCGCCGCCGCCCTCTTCCGACGCCTCAACTTCGCGCGTGCGCATGAAGCCGTGAACGGTGTAAGTCTTCCCTGACTCGGGAGAGAGGATGGTCGCTCGCGCGGTGGAGGATCCAAGAGCTTTAACGTGCAGCACTTCCGGACTGGGCGCACCGTGTGCTGAAACGATCTCGCACCCGGGCCCCCAATCCCATCCGCGGCCCTGGTGATGAAAGCCGCCGTCTTCCAGCAACGTTGACTTCCCTGCTCCGGCAGGCAGACTTTCCGGGCCATTGGAAAAACCACGGGGTGAGCCCACCGGCTGTGCCGCCTTTGCGGCGGCTGCCCAGCCCATTACCAGTGAACTCCACTGGATAAACTGACGCCGCGAAACATCGGGCAGATTTCGACTGAAGGGGTGTACGCGCGTCACTTCATTTGAATCGTCGCCCATCACGACCTCCGGGGGAAATAACGCTCATCTGAAGCACGAACTGATTACTGCGGGAATCTTACGCGCGGCGCCTAATTGCTCGCGTTCGACACTTTGAAGGCATCGGCCAGCGACACGACATGCAGATTCGCCTTCAGCCTGTCCATCGATTCGCGGCTCTTAACGACCACGTCAACCGTCTCACCGGGAAGCAGATCGAAGTAGTTGTCAGAGACTTCTGCGCTCGCGGCGCCAAAGGTCACATAAACGCTTCGCGCCAGCACCGGCGTGGAAAGTTTCAAATGGAACCCATCCGCCGCCTGGGTCAATTCCGTGCTCATGTGCGCTTCGGGCAAATGCACCTGCTTGGTCGGCACGAGGTAGATCAGATTGCGAGACATGCTCTTTCCATCCACAACCAGCTCCGCCACCACGAAGACGCTCGTAGTGTCGGTGCTATCGACCCCGCCAAGGTCCGACAATGGCCGTTGCCAGTACACCTGGCTGGAAAGCGCCGGCACGTTCACCGGCTGAAGGGCTTCCTTCACCACCTTGCCTTCGAAATCGACGATGCGCACACGCAGTTGGCCGCTCACCGGTTGCACCTTGTCCGAAACGATATACGCCTTCAGGATGCCGTCTTCAACATGTGGTGACACGAGCACGGGGGCATAGAAGCGGCGCGCATAATACTGCAAGGCCTTCCATCGTCCGTAGTAATCAATGCTTGACCACGACGCCACCGGCCAGCAGTCATTCAGCTGCCAGAAGATGGAGCCCATCGTCTCCGGCCGGCTGCGCCGGAGATGCTCGGCTCCGATCTTGATCCCCTCAGCCTGCAGCACCTGGCTGACGTAGAGGAATGACGCAAAATCCTTTGGCGCCGGATAATCTTTAAGCAGATAGTCCTGAATGAGCGAATTCCCTTCATTGTTCTTCTGGTGGGCAAGCATTACCGGCGTGAAGATTCCCGTGCGGTCCTCGGGTGAGGTAAAGGCTTCGATTGTTTTCATCTCCGGGAACGACTGGAATCCGTATTCGGTCACAAAGCGCGCATGATGCTGCTCGTAGGTTGAAAACGGCACGCGTCCATGCCATACATCCCAAATGTGCGCGTCACCCGTCTGGAATGTGGGGGACGTTTCTTCATAGTCGGCGCTGGGCGAACTTGGCCAGTACGGACGCTGCGGGTCAAGCCTCTCCACCACCGAAGGAATTACGCCGCTGAAGGTGGAAACATAGTCCTGCCACATCTGGATGCGCACGTCTGCCGGCAACTGCTGGCGATCCTTCCAGAAGATCGCTTCTTCCGTCTCATTGTTCCCACTCCAAATGATGATGCTCGGATGATCGCGCAGTCTCTTCACCTGGTCTTCAATCTCCGCCGCCACGTTCAGCTTCCAGCTATACAATCCGGGCTGCCAGTCATTACCGAACATGAAGTCCTGCCATAGCATGATGCCCAGTTCGTCACAGAGCTTGTAGAACTCCTCATTCTCGTAGTAGCCGCCGCCCCACAGGCGGAGCATGTTCATGTTGGCGTCTTTCGCCGACTGCAAGATCCGCCGGTAATTCTCCTCCGTCACCCGATTGGGGAAGCTGTCGAACGGAATCACGTCCGCACCCTTGCCGAAGACCGGGATGCCGTTGACCACAAACTCGAACGACCGCCCCCACTTATCCAGGTCGCGCCGCAGTACCACGGAGCGTAAACCCGTGGTGACACCGCGATGATCCTCCACGCGGCCCTGTGCCTTCACCTCTGCCGTAAACGTATAGAGCGGCTGCGCGCCGTACCCCGCGGGATACCAAAGATCCGGCTTGGCAATCTCCAGCGGCATATCAATGTGATTCACCCCCACGTGGAGCAACACGCTCCGTGTTGATGCCGCCGGCTTGCCACCCTGCGAGTACCGGATGCTCACCTCCGCGGTTGCATTCTCTGTCGCCGTCACTTCGACCTCTCCATTCAAATGCGCCACAGCGGTTGTTACATCAAGCTGCCGGATGTGCAGGTTGGAGATGCGCGCTTCGTCCCAGCCCTCCAGGTGTACCGGACGCCACACGCCGCTGGTCACAAACGTCGGCCCCCAATCCCAACCGTATTCATATGCGGCCTTGCGAACGTACGTCTTCTCTTCCACATGTGTCTTCAGGCGCCACGGATCGGCCGACGCTGCCTGCGCCGCAGCAGTGTCCGGCGAAGGAAACACCACGCGTAACTGATTCGCCCCGGCGTGCAGTACGGGTTTCGCGTTCACGCGCCAGATGCGAAACATGTTATTCGCCACAAGCACCTGCGAACCGTTCAAAAAGACCTCGGCGTATGCATCCAATCCGTCGAAGACCAGTTCCAGATTTCGGTTTTTGAGGGTCTCGGGAGTGATATTGATCGTCGTCCGATACTCCCAGCTCGCGACTTCAATCCACTGCAGCTTGGCTTCGTTGTCACGGTAGAAGGGATCGGGAATGAGCTTGTTCCGCAGCAAATCGAGATGCACGTCACCCGGCACCTTGGCCGGCCGCCACACCCCACCATCGCTGTTTGGCGGCGCCACTTGCCGAAATTCCCAACCCTCATTGATCACGATATCGGTCCGGGCCGCCTCACCCTGCGCTGCCGCCAATCCGGTAGCAAGGTAAACCATCACCCCGATAATTAGAATTCCCAGTCTCGTGTGTCGCATAATTCCCCCTTGATCAGAAGAAGGGCAGCGCAAAGCGTGTCCACCATAAAAGGAATGGCCCATCCCAACCCCAACAGAAAAGCACTCATCGCACCACTGGCTTCAATGCTGTTCACTTAACCGGATTCAGGGGATTAGGCGGTCATCGGTTGCCGCGCGACCCCCTCACCCGTCCCGCCTTGGCCCGGCGAAAACGCCGGTTGAGGGCCACCCTCTCCCCCAAGGGGGCGAGGGCCGGGGGCATAGGCGCTAGAATAAGCACCATGGGGCAGCGAGCCCGTGTAGCGGGCGAAAGATCGTAGCCCATAGCGTGAGCTATGGGTGGAGAGGTCGCCCTATAATTCCCCCAGCCCCAGAGGGGCGAAAGAGCCCATCGGCGCGGTGACCTCGCATCCCCTCCCCATCGCATCAACCGCTGAAGAAAACGACTCCGCCGCTAATTCTAATCGCGATTTCTTTCGCCCCTTACGGGGCTCGGGCACGGTGGGGTGCCAGTTTACCCACGGCTTACGCCATGGGCTACGATCTTTCGCCCTCTGCGCGGGCTGTTCGCCAACGGTGCTTTATTCTAGCGCCTATGGGGACCGGGGGTGAGGGGGTCGAGTTGGGACCAGTCAGCTTGAGTGAACACTATTGCCCCCAACTCGGATTCCCCCTCAACTCGCCAAGCTTCCCGACCAACCCAGGATTCCAATCGCAACTAAAAGGATTGCCAGTCCCACCATCATCCAGCGGCGGGCCGCAGCGGAACTGAGTTTCCACTCTCCCGTCAGAAATCCAACGCAGTTTGCCGTAACAAGGCTCACGACCAGACTGAGCGGCCAACCGATGGCCGGTCCAAGCTTGCCCAGCTTGGGCGAAGCCGCGCCATAAACAAAAATACCGCCGCCCCACAACAGGCCCATGAGGATCGCGAGCATGTAAAGGGGCACGGCCTTGGGTTGCCGGAAGTTGGACCACGTCCGGTTCTTGCCCAGCAGGTATGTGCAATAGCCCAGATTGGCAATGGCGCCGCTGCCCAGCACCAATAACCAGATCACATTGGAGCCGGCGAACGGGCTGTTGCCGGCTTGGACGGCACTGGTCATGATTGCCTGCGACAGGCTGTAGCCCACATTGAAGAGAGCGGAGATAACACCGGCGCCGGCACAAATCAGTAGCCCCACCCAGAAGGGGCGGGCGGTGCCCACCATTTGCCGTGTGGCGCCGGCCCCCTCCTTTTCGCTCCGCTCGCGCAGGACTCCCGCATACCCGCAAAAGGCCATGCCGGCCAAAGCCGTAACCGTGCCCAGCATGATGGCCTTACCCTGCGGTTGGCCGAGCCGCTCAGGCGCCAGGATGAGAAGGGGCAACACCGATCCCAGAGACGCGCTGGTGGCCAGAACCAGGGTGTTTGCCATGGAAATACCGATGGCGCTTACGCCCAGTCCGAACAGAACGGCGCCAAATCCCCAAATGAAACCTGTCGCCACCGCGATAATTTCAGCACGCCCCGGTGCTGCCGCGAGAACCTGCAGAGGATTCGTGACGGTCAGAATCAACACAACCGGCGGCATGACCACGCAGGCGACCACAGTAAAAATAGCCCAGACGTTTTCCCACGACCACCGGCCCAGATAACGCATGGGCAGGGTAAAGGTTCCATTCATCAGGCCGGAAATAACAGCCAATGAAATCCCAAAATATATCAATGAGTTATTCATCATATTGATCCCGTAAACTGGGTTGAGAAGTGTAGCGCGGACCTGTTTTGTAGGTCCGCGCCACACGGCGCCACGTCACACACCAGAGCTTTACTTGCCGATGGTCGCGGGGTCAAATCCCTCTTCCAAAGCAGCAATCTTGGTGAGCCACACTTTATACTGGGCCAGAGAATAGGGCGGCATGCCTTGCAGATAATGGTTGGCGTACTTCTTGCCGTTTGCCGTCCATTCAATCAGAAAGAGCCGCTTGCCGGAATGGAACACCGGAATGGTTCCAAGTTCCAGATTCTCATTGGCTTTGGTGGCGTAGTCCCCTTCGAGCAAGGTTTCTCCCGAGTCGGCGTCCCAAACGCGGTAATGCCCGCTGGCATCTTCGCGCGAGTCATTTCCGGCCACCACGCGACAGTGCCAGTTTTTGGGCTCATCCACCATAACCACGACCGGCTCCTGCACACGGCGGATATAGTAATAGGCAAGCTTCTTGTTGAAGAAGTAGTCAACGATGGCATCGGAAATCTGCGGCCAGCCGTCCATCACATTCCACCAAACCAGGCCGGTGCTGTTCCACTTCCGGAGGCGGGTCATTTCGATCAGAAACTTCATGGCCTCGGCCTGCGAAACCTGCGACGCCAGAATGAAGTCTTCGATCTTGTCCGGCACCACCCCGAATAGCTCCTGGACTTGATTGGCCATCAGCTTGATGCGATAAGGATTCCCCGCCCAATCCACGGAGTGCAGGACCCACTGAGGGTCGTTGGTGGCGGGCCACAGGTGCTGCTCGTCGATGAAACCCTTCAGAGAAGACAGGCTGGGGCAGCCGTGATAGCCCGCTTCGCTCACAAATTCCGCCGTGTGCTCCGTGTAATAGGTACTCTTGAAGTAGTCGCGCGGGCCCCACAGATGCTCTTCCGGCATTAGCCGATGATCCCCTTTGGCAGCCACTTCCGGGGAAATGTAGGGTGAGCTGGGAAGATACGGCCGGTAAGGATCGCAGCGAAACACTACATCGGGAATAACTTCGCGGTTGATCTTGTTCTTCGCCGGGTCCAGGCCGTGGAACAGGTAGGCCCCATCAACCTCGTTATCCCCCGTCCAGAGGACCAGGGAAGGATGATTCCGTAATTTACTCACCACCGAAACAGCCTCTTTCCTGATGATGTCCAGGAAGTCGTCCGTGAGCGGATAGACGGCATCGGCCATGGCAAAGTCCTGCCACACCATGATTCCATTGCGGTCGCAGATGTTGAAGAAGGCATCGTCTTCATAGACATTTCCGCCCCAACTTCGCAGGAAGTTGCACTTCAGGTCAACGAAGAGCGCCATGATCTTCTCGTAGCGCCCGGCGTCCCGGCTGTGAAAGGCATCGGCCGGAACCCAATTGGAACCCTTCACCAGAATCGGCACACCATTCACTTTGAACATGAACTGGCCGGGCTTTTCCATGGTCGTGATTTCGGTGCGAATCAACTCGGCTTTACGAATTCCGATAGTGTCCTGGCGCGAGGCCACAACCTGATCGCCCTGAAGAAGGTCGGTGGTGACGTTGTAGAGGCTCGCGTCACCATAACCCCTCGGCCACCATAGCTTGGGGTTCTTGACCTCAATCTCCATCCGTCCCACCGGGAACTCCACCTTTTGTGTGTAAGTGAAAGTGCCGTCGCCGCACTGTGCCCGGAGCCGCAGACGCAATTGCGGAATCAGTTCAAGTCCGGTCTTGAGCTGGTAGGTGACCACCAGGCTGGCGTGCGCCGCGTCCGCCTCCAACGTGGTGAAGTACATGGTGGTGATTTCTTGCGGGGCATGAATTACCAGTTCCACCGGGCGCCACAAGCCTGCCGTCACCGCGCGCGGCATGATGTCCCAACCGTAACTGTGCGCCGGCCGCCGGATCCAATTGGCTTCCTGATTCGTATCCAGGGCTTTGACGGTGTACGCCGGGTCGTATTCTTTGCCGGCGGCTTCGATGATGGGTGACCGCAGCCGGATCGTAATCACATTGGGCGCCGTCGCATTCAGCTTCCCCGTCACATCAAAGCTGTAATCAATCATTGAGTCCTGCGATTCGCCGATGATTTTCCCGTTCAGCCAATAGGTAGCGAGGCAATCGACTCCACGAAAATGTAGTTCCAACTTGCGGCCTACCGTGCCTGCGGGGGTAGCAAACTCGCGCTGGTACCACCATTCGTACAATTCGTAAGGCTTCAGCTTCTTGATGTTCTCGCCAAAGAACAGGTCGGCAGGCAGTATTCCCTGACGCGACAGGTCAAGAGCCGTCTCTCCGGGCACCATCGCTTCGATGGGAGTCAACCCGTGGGTCTTCAGTTGGTCGGGGTTGGTAATCTGAAATTTGCCCTGGGGAAAATAGAAAAGCTTCCAAGCGCCATTCAGGCTGACATGAGCCGCTCCCGAAGGGGGATTCTCGCTGGTTGCGGCAAGGCTTGCGCGTACCGGCAAGCACAATGCCATTGCAATTAAATATAAAGTCAACAAATTAGATCGGACTTGCTTCGTGCCCATATCTCCTCCTTATGTGTACGCCGAGAGCGGGGTCAACGGCGGCACATCATATCTGAAAAGAGGAGCGGCATAAACAGGATTCCCTCAACCATTGAAGGTTGCTAACAAAAAGTCCATGAATCGGACATCGGAGCGCGCTGAGAGTGAGTGGGCTCAATCCACGATTTGCGAAGGCTGCACCGGGGCTTCCCTAAGTACGGGCACAGTCTTTCCAGAGACAAAGAGCCAGCAGTGCCGGGCCGACTCGATGAAAATGATAATTGTAAGGATCATCAGTCCGGCGGCAATGGCGGCATCCAGGCGGTCGTTGAAAATCAAACGTTGGATATCGGCAACGGTTCCAGCCTGGACAACCCCGGCTGTGAGTTGTGCGGAAAGGAATCGGGCATGAGACAGAAAACCGAGCCGCGGGTCGGCACTCCAGATCTTTTCCGCGCTGGCAGTTATCGTGACAACAAGCAGCCAGGCCAGCGTTGTAAGGGTCACCCAGCACCAGCGCGCCTTTCGCATTTTGATCAGAATCGTAGTGGCGACACATAATGAGATCGCAGCAAGGGCCTGATTGGCAATTCCAAATAGCGGCCACAAGCTGTTGATTCCTCCCAAAGGATCCACGACCCCTTGATAGAGAAAATAACCCCACGCGGCAACGATAACCGCACTCGTAAAGAAAACGCTGGGATACCAGCTTGTACGCCCCATTGGCTTCCAAAAATGGCCGAGCAGGTCTTGCAACATAAAGCGGCCCACGCGAGTGCCGGCATCGAGAAGGGTCAGGATGAAAAGTGCTTCAAACATGATGGCAAAGTGGTACCAGACGCCCACCCAGGCCGAACTCCCCATGATCGAAGAGAAAATGTCGGCCATGCCCACTGCCAATGACGGAGCGCCGCCAGTTCGATTGAAGAGTGTCTGCTCGCCCATTCGATGCGCCAACACCGCCATCTGCTGCGCGGACACTGGGAATCCCCATGCCGAAATCGTGGCCACGGCCTTTTCCGGCAATGCACCGACGATGCCGGCGGGACTGTTGATGGCGAAATACACGCCGGGATGTAGCACCGATGCCGCCACCATGGCCATCACCGCCACAAAGGACTCCACCAACATGCTGCCGTAACCAACCATTCGTGCCTGGGTTTCCTTCCCCAGCAACTTGGGAGTCGTCCCACAACAGATCAAGGAGTGAAATCCTGAAATCGCTCCGCAGGCGATGGTGATGAAGCAAAAGGGGAATACCTTGCCCGCAAAAATTGGACCGGTTCCATCTGTGAACCGGGTGAGTGGAGGCAGCAACATGCTGGGGCGGGCAACCAATATCCCCACAGCCAGGGCAAGAATCGTGCCGATTTTGACGAAAGTGCTCAAGTATCCACGCGGGGCAAGCAAGAGCCAGATGGGCAGGACAGAAGCAACAAATCCGTAAATGATGATTAACACCGCCAGGGTGGGAGCGCTGAGATTGAAAAAGGGGCCAAGGACGGGAGACTCCGCCACATACTTTCCCCCCACCACGGCTGCCAGCAACAGTACGATGCCAAACACCGACGACTCCAGGATGCCGGTGGGGCGCAGATAGCGGACATACAAACCCATCAGGACCGCAATCGGGATGGTCATGGCGATGGTGAACACGCCCCAGGGGCTGCCTTTAAGGGCGTTGACCACCACGAGGCCGATTACAGCAATCAGAATAATTGTGATGAACAGAATCCCTGCGAATGCCAGGTAACCGCCCAGATCGCTGATTTCTTCCTTGGCCATCTGGCCCAGCGATTTTCCATCGCGGCGGATGGAGCAAAACAGAGTGACGAAATCGTGAACGGCGCCGCCAAGCACGCCGCCAATGACAATCCAAAGCGTGCCGGGTAAATACCCAAACTGCGCGGCTAGAACGGGGCCCACCAAAGGCCCGGGGCCGGCGATCGCCGAAAAGTGATGACCAAAAACCACCCACTTGTTGGTGGGAACAAAATCGCGGCCGTCATCCAGACGCTCCGCCGGCGTGGCACGATTCCCATCCACCTCCAGAATTCGGTAGGCCACCCAGCGGCTGTAGAAGCGATAACCCAGCGCGTACACGCACGCCGCGGCGGATAACAGCCACACCGCGTTGATGGGCTCTCCGCGGGATATGGCGATGGCGCCGAGGCTTATACTCCCCACTGCGGCAATAAGGGCCCAACCGAACTTCTTGTAAATTGACATTTCGAAATCACACCCATGCGCCATCGGCTTGCCTGGAATCACCCAAGCCGGCGTGGCTCCACAATAAAATCAAGATAGCTGCTCAAACCCACACAGTGCCGTGCGGGTGTAGTCTTCAGTCATTGGCTGGAGAACGCAGCGCCGCCGCCCCGGTGGCATTTTCCGGTGCCGGCAGGATGCCAGCGCTACAGCCGAAGCGTTGTCCAGCCAATGGCTGGACACTACAGCAGTAACCGCCAGCTTACTGTTCCAGCACGTTGACTTCGCGAATTGGTCCGCCTGCCCTCGGCACCAGCAGGGTCTTGATTTCCAAAGGCCGGAAGGTTCCCGTCCATCGGCGCTTCACCAGACCAAGCTCAAGCGTTGCCCGGACAGGGTGGCCTGCCGTCTCGTAGCAGCGGACAATCAGGTCGTTGCCAACTTCTGTCTTCTTCACCACAGACACAACGATATCCGGCACATCCACGGAAAGAAACGAAGCGGCGAGAGGCCGGCTTCCGCGATGAATCCCCTGGTAGAGAACCGGCACGGGGGCAGTAAACTCCTCGGCTCGCCGCACCACGCCCGTATCCTGCCATGCCCCTTGGTGTGGTGTTAATAGCATTCGAAACGTCTGTTCTCCCTGGTCTTGCCATTGGTACTCGCCATTCGGGTCCACATGGCGGGGAATGTGTTGCGCGTAGACGGCTCCGCGCGCGATGGAGGTTCGCAAATCGCTCCCTTGCACGCTGTAGCCGTACTTGGCATCGTTGATGATGGTGAGCCCGTACTCGCCACCCACGCGAGCGCCGGAAAGATCCACCCAACGCTGCCCGGGTTCCTCGTCCCCATTGGCTTTGCGCGTTATGTACCCATATGGGATTTCGTAAGTGGGCCGCGGGCTTTCCACGTCCAGAGGGAAAGAGAACTTCAGTACCTTCAAGTGCTCATGCCAATCGAGGAGCACGCGAGCTTCCAGGCTCCGGCTGCCGGCGTGGAGGATCCAATCCGTCTGAAGCGAGGACGCCCCATAGCTGGTCCGTTCGCGGATCGACACCCGCACCGGGCCGTTCTCCATTACGCGGAAGCGCGCGTTGCCAAAGTGGCCGACTTCATCTGTATAGGCGCGAACATCGTGGCTCCAGGTGTCGCTGGGGTCGTCCAGAACCACCGCGCGGGCGCCGCCAGTACCCCGAAATACTTCAGCCTTTGCGTCCTTGTCATAAATCGCGAGCGCGCCACTGTTATCAAAGCTTACGCGCAAGTGTTCGTTTTCAAGTTCCTTTTCCGAAGCATGAACAGTGGATGCCGGTGGTGCACCTGCCTGCACCTTTCGCAATCGAAACTGCCGATACCCAAAGGCGGGCACTGGCGCGGCGAAGACCAGCTTGACGCGGTGGTCCGTAATCGTTGAGGCCTGCGTCCATTGATGAGGAATGGGATTCCCCCGCTCATCTTCAAGTAAACTGATTTGCGTTTGCGCCTGGTCGGCAAATTCAAACCCCAAATCGTATTCGACGTTCAGGTTGGCATTCCAGGCATGAGGATTGAAAACAACCAGGTACTCGGAATTCGGGTCAATGGCTGGGATTTGCCAGGCGATTGCTTGCGCAGCACGGTTGATGGCCTGATCCGCCACCTCCAGTGCATACCCGTATGCTGAGCGTGCCACATCATAATGCGCAGGAAGAGCTGTTCCCGCCAGACTGTCGTGGAACTGCATCAGCAAGACTTTCTTCCAGGATTCCGCAAAATCCGCCGCGGGATAGTTCGCCCCCGCCAGAAGTGACGCGAGTTCGGCCATCTTCTCACCCGTGGCGAGAGCCGCTTCGACAGTGCGATTGTTTTTCTTGATTTCCCATTCCGCCGTGTAGCAGCCCACGGCAACATGTTGAAGCTCGTCGGCAACTATCGGCAACTTGGGGAGCTTTCCGACCTCGCTGAAATAACGGGTTGGGGTGCTAAAGAGAACCGGCGGCGCCCCTGGTTGCTTGAGTAAATCGTGAATTGATCCAACATCCTTTGTTGTCGGACCGCCACCGTGATCCCCCACCCCGTAAAACGCCATCAGGCCCTTGATCGGCCCGGGATAGTCCGCCATGATTTGGCGCAGGCGGTCGGGCAATGCCTCGGACGACGTCAGGTAGGAAATTGGAATTCTGTACGCCAGCACCCGCGTGCCGTCGGGGCTCTGCCACCAGAACAGCGGGCCAGGGAGGGACTTTTCATTAAGGAGGGGGCGCATGAAAACGAAGCTGCTCATGCCTTGCAGTTTGAGAATTTGGGGCAGCGTGCCGGGGTGTCCGAATGCATCGGGATTGTAAGCTGTCACCACGTGGCGCCCGAACAATTTCTGAAATACCTGCTGGCCGTACAGTCCCTGCCGCACCAGCGACTCGCCGTTGGGAATATTCACGTCGGGCTCGACCCACCAACCACCGACAACATCCCACCGGCCTTCCTTCACCCGCTGACGAATTTCCTCCATCATCTCCGGGTCAGCCTGCGCCACCCATTCGTAAAATTGCGCCGAACTCGCCGTAAAAGTGAAATCAGGATCCTTGGTCATTCGGTCCAGCGCCGACCGAAAGGTGCTCAGCACAACGGACATCGACTCCTGCCAAGGCCAGAGCCAGGGTGCATCAATATGAGCGTTTCCGATCATGTGGAAGCAATATTGCGGGGCCTGCGGCGGCCACGACTCCCGCGACTGGCCAACGGTATGGCTACCGGCGAAAAATGAGGAAGTGAAAATCAGAGCAACTATCACATACGAACAGGCTCGGTGTGAGGTCATCAACCGCCCTCCAAGGGCGTGAAATGTAACACGACCGGGCACACACTTGCACGTGATCTCGGATCGGGGATCTCGATCCCGGTGGATTGTCCGCTGCCGTTCTGCCATCGGTCGTTATTTCACAATCCCCTTTCTTGCTCGCATGGCTCGTGCAGCAAAGTCGGAAAATGATATAGTGCGTAGCCATGCAAAAAGCAGTTCTAATCAGCGACTACGTCTGGAAGGACTTGCAGATTGAGAAGGCTATCCTGGCACGTGTTGACACTGGCGTGTTGGTCTCCAGCACCGGTGCGGAAGATGATTTGACCAACCTTGCGCCGGAGGCCAATGGAATCCTCACCTGCTGGAAACCTGTCACGGCCAGGGTCATCCAGGCCGCTCCCCATTGCGTTGCTATCGGACGGTTTGGCATTGGCCTGGACAATATTGACGTCGCGGAAGCCACCCGGCAGGGCATTGTGGTGACGAATGTTCCATCTTATTGCGTGGAGGAAGTTTCCGACCACGCGCTGGCCTTACTGCTGTCCCTTGCCCGTAAGGTTACCTTTTTCGATCGGGCCATCAAGTCAGGGGTTTATGACCTGCAAGCGGGGATGCCGCTCTTTCGCGTGCGGGGAAAGATACTGGGTATTGTTGGCTTCGGCAAGATCGGCAGAGTGCTTTACCACAAAGCGCGGGCGCTGGGATTGAAGGTAATTATTTTCGATCCCTATGTCGATCGCGCCTCCCTGGGTGGTCAGCGTGCACGTGCCGTACTCAAAGAGGCTGGC
>CAYTMD010000133.1:0-13708 GCA_964438685.1 uncultured Acidobacteriota bacterium | reverse complement strand
ATCGGCCATGACTTCTTCCACCAGGGAGTTCATCTCCGTCACCTGCAGAACCAATTGCTTCCGCCCCATCCGCGCGAGATTCAGCAAGTCATCGATCAGTCTGTCCATCTGGAGGACGGAGTCGCGAATGGTGGCGGCGTATTCCTGGGCATGGGGTGAAAGTTCGCCGCTATGCTCTTCAACGAGCAGCTTCGAAAACCCATCCACATGACGCAGCGGTGCGCGGAGATCATGCGAGACCGAATACGTGAAGGCTTCCAGCTCTTTGTTCGCAGCCTCAAGTTCAGCGGTACGCTGAGCGACGCGTCGCTCCAGTTGTTCATTCAGTTTCTGGATCTCCGCTTCCGCCCGCTTGCGCTCGGCGATGTCGTGCTTTAAAGCTGCAGTTAGACGGCGGTTGACCATCAAGGACAAGCTGAAGGTGAGACCGACAAACAGCATTTGATAGAACACCACTGCCAGCACATCGTCAGGGCTGGAGGTTAAAAGGTCCGCTCCCGGTGAAACGGCTAGATCGGCAGTGATGCGTGCCAGGCTGAACAAGCTAAAAGCGCCGAAGATCCAGCCCACCAGCCTCGCGTCCGGTCGAAATTCGGAGTCCACCCGGCGCAGCATAAGCCAGGTGCACTGAGAACAAATCGCCAGCAAAGCCAGGGAGAAGTCGATATTGCGTACCAGGAAACTCGGCTGCCCAAACGCGAAGTACATGTGGACTACGGCGAAGCCGATCAAGAGTATGTAATTGTGCCGCTGCGAACTCTTCTTTCCGGTGTAGCGTTCGAGCCCCAGATAGAGCAGAAATGTCCCCACCACGGCCAGGGGACTGGCGAGCATGATGGAGAGGGAAGACAGTGTGGTGCCCCGCAACGCCAGCAGGACAACCGCGATAAGTTGCAGGACGTAGTCCGCCAGCCAGAAACCCAGCCCCGCCGAGTGCCTGCGGTTCAATAACCAAAGGGAGGTCATGACGACCGCACAAATGGCGTTGCTCAGCACGTAGCTGAACAGGACGGTGTGCATGTCAATGTGGATCATCCGAGTTTACCTACCGTTGCGACCGCCAGGGTAAAAGCCATGCTGTAAGTCGAAGTTTTTCTGACGCGTATCCGAGATCGACTTGTCCCCCCGTGGGTCAAGGGTTGGGTTGCATGGAGAAAAGAACCAACGACATCACGCGGTGCCTCCATGGCCTCAATCAAGACATTTTGACGCTTCCGCTTGAGCTCCGCCGTGCCCGTTTTCACGCGGCCGGTTGCCGCTCTCCCAAGGCTTACAGTTTGGTAAAGAGACAAGACGGATCTGGCCGGACAGAGTTTACAGCAGGTGTCCGTTGAAAGACCCCAAGGCTTGGCGAAAATGCCTCGGAGCTGCGGCACCTTCAAGCCTCTGGAGCAGTGAACAAGAGTAACGATGCGAGGGAGGCAAATCCGACAATTAATCAGGTTAACAGGAGGCAACGGCCGTTACCCAGCAACGGTAGCGTCTGAACAGGAGATGATTCGTGCCAAGTTAAAGGACGGAACGCGCCAATCCTTGACCCAAAACGCCAATTCCCAAAATACCGGATTCCAGCCGGGAAGTCAATCGGTAAGTTATTACATAATATAAGGATATGATAATATTTGTACATTTATATGATATGACGTAATGCCCATCCCAATGGGCGCCAGGACAAGCACCGTGCACGCCCATGCGCCCGCGGCGCACCACTGACGCTGAAAATGCGCAAAGCGCCTCGGAGTGCGGCCGCGAAGCTGCCGCCTTTCCATGGACTTGATCTGAAATTGTGAGATGTCGGTGGTAGTTGATACTACCGCATTCCACTGCGGTCTCTGTCGCAACCGCATTCCGAGGTGGTAGCTGCTGCGACCGCACTTTTGGCACAGTTATTTTCATGACAGCAAGCGGCGGAGTCGCCGGTCAGCACTGAATTGGCGGATCATAACTTGGACAGCAGCAGTCCAAAATAGATCGCGGCGGGTGGGAACACCAGCGCTCGTTATGCGGGGGGGCTGGGGCTTTTTGTCATGCTGGCGGTCGAGCCAACCTGTTTCTCGCGGAGATCGAAGAAATCCAGGTCCCTCACCCCCAAGTGGGCGAGGGAAAATGAATCGTTAGTTTGACGTCGTAATCTTGATTGTGCATGAGCAGAACCGGGTTCGCCCCGCGCCGGGTTTGCTAATTTAGACGGACTTGTGGTCATTTGGTCCGTGGCTGGCGCGCCGTGGGCTAAATGGCCACGCGCGCGATACGGGCCTTCGGGCGCCACTTACCGTCGTTCTTGCTCCAAGCCACCCCATAGGTTAACCGGATTGGCTCCAACTTTTTCCCTGCCTCAAATCGAGGCACTCCCACGGTCTTGGACACGTCTGTCCTGCTTGGTTCATAGAATCTTAGTTACCGTGATAAACCTCAACCTCATCATTCCACTTGGGATATAAGAAAATATCAGGGCTCGAAGGGATTGGCACCCCCTGTGCTTTCTTCTTATTGCGAGTACAGAACGCTCCTTATCGTGAGGCATTATGCAAACTTCATTCGATGGAGCCACTCACCTCAGTGAGAATGGCGAAGCTTTACAAGAATCCAGCCAGGTCGGACAAGATTACCGAGACAACGCGGAGTATCAGGACTCTCCAGCCCATTGGTATGCATTGCATACCTATCCACGACACGAAAAGCGCGTCCACGAAGATCTGACGTTGCGCGCCATCGAGTGCTTTCTTCCCCTGTACCAGACCGAGCATCGCTGGAAGAATGGCTGTAAGGTACAAGTGGAATTGCCCTTATTCCCCGGCTACGTCTTCGTGAGAATCGATCCCCGCGAACGCTTCAGGGCCTTGAATCTTCCTGGTGCGGTGTCCATTGTGGGTTCCGTAACTGGCCCCTGGGCGCTACCGGATGCGGAAATTGTGAGTCTCCGCGACAGGCTGCAATCGCGCCATTTTGAACCCCATCCCTATCTGGCCGTTGGCCAGAAGGTGCGGATCAAATCCGGCCCGCTCGCGGATTTGACAGGGTTCCTGGTGCGCCAGTCCGGGAGCTCACGAGTTGTGCTTTCTTTGGAGTTAATCCAGCAGTCGGCGGCTGTGGAAGTGGATGCCGACGACCTGGAAGCCATTGGCCCTGCGCCTAAGGGATTCGACGCGTAACTGCCTCGCCTAAATTCTCAACCCTGCGGGGATGCAAACGTGGCGCGAACCTGGTCAGCAGGTTCACGGCTCGTTCCCCCGGGACAAGGAACCCCCTCACATGGCTTCAATTGGATTGATAGGTCAGTATAAAGCAAGGTCCCTGACGGATCGACGTCATCAGGATAAGGCGGCGTCCTTCCCAAATGCTAATGGCCACTCGCTTCCGCACAAGTTCTTTCTCTTTTCTGACCTTTGCCTGGTGTGGACCAGCACCGGCATTGCCCACTTCCTGCTTTTCGCTCATACCCATAAGGGTGCGCAAAGTGCCTGGGGCGGGGAGTTCTTCAAGGCCGCGCCGTTCGGCTTCATGTTTCTGTTTTCCGTGTTGGTTGTTCTGTTTGCCGATTTGCGCGGCTTGTACGATCTTTCCTGGAGGAGGAGTTACCGGGAAGACCTCAAACGCCTGGTCGACGCGGTCCTGTGTGCCGGAATCGTGACCTGCGCGGATTCATTTCTTGGCGGCAGCAGAGCCGGTTCCGTGGGGGCATTTGCCTTGACGCTCGCTCTGACCTGGATTTTCATGGCGGCATGGCGCAAGCTGATCCGTTCCCAGTCCATTCCTGGACTCACGGAAAAGCGGAATGTACTCATCGTGGGGTACGGCCGGTTTGCCCATCTCTTGCAGCAGCAGCTTGAACAAAACCCTGAGTCGGGTTACGTCGTGAAAGGGTTCGTGTGCCGCCGTCGAACCCCCCGGCCGACTGACAAAGTCAACATCGATGCCGACGCCATGCTCTTGGGAAGGGTGGATGAATTGCCCGCGATCACCAGGGCCCATTTCATAGATGAGATTCTCATCAGTGTGCCCAGCGACCGACATCTAGTCAAAGAGATAACGCGGAAGGCGACGGCTGCGCGCGTGCAAGTGCGCGTCGTCCCAGATCTGTATGACGGTCTGGCGACGGAACAACCCGTCGAGTATATTGGACAGTTCCCAACTTTGACCCTCTGCCCGCACGACGCGCCCACCTTATCGCTCATTGTTAAGCGTCTTATGGATATCACCCTGTCGGGAATTGCCCTGTCCCTCTTGTCGCCACTCTTCGCTGTGGTTGCCTTAATTGTGAAGCTGAATTCAAAGGGGCCGGTCTTTTACCGTGCGGTGCGCGTAGGGAAGAAAGGCGCGACGTTTGTCTGTTACAAATTTCGAACCATGGTCGCAGACGCCGATGCTTTAAAGAAATCTCTTGAGCACCTGAACGAACGCGATGGAATCTTGTTCAAGATTGCCGCTGATCCACGGCTTACGCGTGTCGGCAAATATCTCCGGAAGTTCAGTATTGATGAATTGCCTCAGCTTTGGAACGTGTTCAAAGGCGATATGAGTTTGGTTGGGCCTCGCCCTCCCGCATGCGGCGAGTTTACCCAGTATTCCCTTGAACACCTTCGTCGTTTGGATGTAACCCCGGGGCTGACCGGGCTCTGGCAAGTCACGGCCCGCCAGGATCCCTCCTTCCAAAACTATATCCAGCTCGACAAGGAATACGTCAATAATTGGAGCCTGGGCCTGGATTTCAAAATTCTCGTCAAAACCGTGGGTGTAGTCCTGGCTGGCACCGGGCAATGATAGGGCAACCAAACTACGCCCACCCGTATTCCTTCCAATAAACTCGCAACGGAAGTTTCCCTAACAAACATTCGATGAAACGCAACAATACAGTCTCGGCCGTAATCCCAACTTGCCATCGTCCCCAATCGGTGCTGCGCGCCGTGCGCAGTGTCCTGGCACAGAAATATGCCGACTTGGAAGTCGTCGTGGTCGTTGATGGACTCGATAACGCCACGGAGACGGCGCTGGCAGACGTCGCGGACAAGCGTTTACGGGTTATTGTGCTGCCGCAGTCAGTGGGCGTTTCCAGTGCCCGCAATCTGGGCGTGACGGCCGCTTGGGGAGACTGGATCGCATTCCTGGACGATGAGGATGAGTGGCTTCCTGAAAAGACCACGCTGCAGATGGAAATAGCGCACAATTCCGCATATCAGTATCCTATCGTCAGCTCACAGCTCATCGCTCGAACATCCCGCTACGAGTTGGTTTGGCCTCGCACCTTGCCCTTCAAACCGCTCAGCGAATACCTGCTTGCCCGCAAGAGTTGGTCGTACGGCGAGAGGTTGCTATCCACCAGCACTTTGCTATTTCCCAAGAATCTGTACTACCAAGTGCCATTTCAAGCGGGCCTGGAGTGCCATCAGGATTTGGATTGGATGATACGGGTCATCGAACACGCTGGGGTAGGAATCGAATTTGTTCCCAAGCCCCTCGCCGTTTGGCATCAGGTCGAGCAGGGCAAAAGCGTTAGCGCCATTGCCGACTGGAAAAGGTCCTTTAAGTGGCTTGAAAGTGTCAGGGAAATGATCACCGACCGTGCCTATGCGGGCTTTATCACCACGCGGGTGGTACCTCAAGCAGCAAGTCAGGGTGCGTGGCGTGAAATACCTTTTCTGTTCAAAAGGATGTTCACCTATGGGGCGCCCACGGCCCACGACATCATGCTCTTTCTGGGGATGTGGTGCGTCCCCCACGGAATCCGACGCCTCGTACGCCAGGAAGGCAAGTAGCCACATTGTACCTTTTACCCTTAGACCTCTCTGTTTTCAATGGCCCACCCTGGAGAGCCTGCGGGGAGCGCCGATCTGTGAAGTAGGAGATTAATCATGTCCAGCAAACGAGCGAAAGATAAACTTTTCAGGATCTATCGCTACTTGTGCGCTCAAGGTGATATGACCAGCGCGAATCTGATCTACGGCTTGTGGTATTGGGAAAACGAAGAGTACTACTAACTTCGTAAGCTCCCGGGAAAAGAAAATCAGGAACGGCGCTCAAACTTACGCCATGCACCCAATATCTATTCATATGTAGTCAAGGATAGGAGCCGAGAATCGTATGGAATGGTCCCCAAGAAAAGTATGGTTGCTCATGACAGTATCATGGGCGGCGGTCGTATTTAACCTTTCGAGGGCTCCATACTCTTCCGCTTCCTCCGGGAGACTTATCGCTACTGTCTTCAGTTGGCTATCGATCACGGTTCTTCCCCTGAATTTAGGCCTGCTGAACACCTTGCTACGCAAATCCGCGCATGTCACGGAGTACGCGATATTAGCCGTGTTTCTCTACAACACGCTGAAGCCGGAGGAAGATCCTTCCTGGTCGAGGAAAGCCGCCATTTGGGCGTTATTGGTTTCCGGAGGTTACTCGCTGACGGATGAGTTTCACCAGCTATTCGTTCCCGGAAGGCACGCGTCTCCATTCGATTGCCTCATCGATACAATGGGTGCCTTGTTGGGTCTCCTGGTGCTTTCCACTGTGCTCGTTGCGTTGCGGCCGAAGCCGGCAGGCATGGTTGCAGAGACGACCAAAAGTCTTTCATGAAATAGCAGGCAATTGCCTCAGCCTGATACACAATGCCAGGCAACGGACATCATTCATCACAGACTTTTCCGGGAGGGCTGCAAGAAGTTTGCCAAGTCATTGAGATTCCAACCCTTGAGGTTAGTAGCGGTCCTCCGTAGATGGCTGGTAAAGTGCACCAGCAGAGTGTGCTGCCGAGGATTGAAAGAGTGCTGGACTGTACAGGAACGGATGCATTCGAAGTCTGCAAATCCCGCATTCTCTGCGCATGCAGGCGCAAAACTTGGGGCTCTTTGGGGTCTGCCTGAATCCATTGTTTCGATGATAGGCACCATCTGACGAGCCGTGATCCATGAGATGTATCTTTCGGCAGAAATGAGGTTCGATAAGCATGACGGAGACTCAATCGCACTCAAATCAACAAAGCTCCCATCCAGAGCGTTTGATATTGATTGTGGACGACGAGCCGTGCATCGTGAAGTTGCTGGCTGAGACTTTGCAGCATGATGGCTACAGTTGTTTGGGGTGCCAGAGTGGCCAGGAAGCGTTGCGTTTGATAAGGACCCATGGATTCGATGTCGTCCTATGCGATGTTCACATGCCTGGAATGAGCGGCCTGGAGCTCTTGCGCCTCGTTCGGGAGAAGCACCCCCGCGTGGCCTTCGTGATGGTAACCGGCGAGGGAGACATCCGGGTGGGCGTTCAGGCAATGAAAGAAGGGGCGGATGATTACCTTCTGAAGCCTTTAAATCTTGAGGCCGTGATGATCAGCATCAAGCAGGTGCTGGAACGGAAGAAGTTCGAAACCGAATTGGAGAATTATCGCCTGCACCTCGAGGAAATGATCGAAGAGCGGACCGTTCAGCTCCGCAAGGCGATAGGGCGTATCGAGCAGACCTATGATGAGACACTGCAAGCGCTCGCTGCAGCGTTGGACCTGAGGGACAACGAGACGGCTGGGCACTCGCGGCGTGTGATGGAGTACTCCCTGGAGATCGCCAGAGTGATGGGTTGCAAGGACGAGCAATTGAACGCCTTAACCCGCGGCGCCCTTTTGCACGATATCGGAAAAATCGGGATCCCAGACGACATTCTAAGAAAGCCTGGCCCGTTAACGGTTCAGGAGCGCGCCGTAATGAGGATGCACGTATGGAGGGGGTACGGCCTCTTGAACCACCTTGCGTTCCTGGCGGACGCCGCCGAGATTGTTCTGACCCACCATGAGCAGTTTGATGGGACGGGTTACCCTCAGGGCTTAATGGGGATTGACATTCCGTTGGGGGCCAGGATTTTTGCGGTGGCCGATACCTTGGATGCCTTGACTTCCGACCGGCCCTATCGCCGGGCCACGACTTTCGCTGCAGCACGCGAGGAAATCATCCGGGAATCCGGAAAACAGTTCGACCCTGCCGTAGTTTCTGCTTTCCTGGCAATTGGTGAGGGTACCTGGGCCGAACTCCGAGGCCGAAAGGGAATAGTCAGGGCATTGGGGATTGAGCGAGAGAAGTTTATGCTCCCCATCCAATTCGACGCCGCCCTTCGGTCTCTCGAAGCAAGCGTATGAGGTCGCGCCCGAGGGGTTCATCTTTTCCGGCCCCACTGAGTAAGCTGACAGCCCGGGCAGTCGATTTTGAAATCAGGAGGTAAGGAATTCAATGCGAGTTCTGCTTGTGGACGACGAGAAAGACACTCTTAGAGCTATGGCGTGCTTCTTGGACCACTCCAACGTTGAGACGCTCCCCGTAGCGGATAGCATGGAAGCGGCACGGCACATTGTCAACCAACCTTTTGATGCGATGATCATGGACGTTCACATGCCGTCGCCGGATGGTTTGGAGTTGACGCGCGCGGCGCGCCGTACATCTCTTAATGGTACAACCCCGATTGGCCTGATCACGGGCTTTGACGACACTGAAACCCAGAGCAAGGGGTCGGAAGCAGGCGCCACGTGCTTCGCGGGAAAGCCCATCACCCCGCAAAAGATCCGGAGCATCCTTCACGTCTTGCAGGGGGCCGCTTCACCCGACCGCAGAAGGCATGCGCGGTTGCCCTTCCTTACCCAAGTGACCTGCCGGTGGAGTTCCTCTGGCACCAGGAGCCTGCTGGCGAAGAGCCTCAACCTCGGGCAAGGTGGAATGCTGTTGGAGCCTTCAGGGGGGATCCCGGTTGGCCAGGAATTGCAATTGGAGTTCGAAGTTCCCTTGGTATGGCGCCCCCTCCTCCTTCGCGCCAAGGTTGACCGGTTCGAGCAACCGGATCGAATTGCCGTCCAGTTCCTCGACGCCGCGGGCTCGGACTTCGAGGCCGTTCAGTCATACATCGCCCAACGGCTTCATAAGGTGGAACCGGAGTTCTCTTCGGGGGACAACCAGGGGGTCTATTCCTTCCGGTGAGCCTGAGGGGAGGAGTATCTGCTATTCTTCTGCTGCTTCGTTGAACCTTTCCTCTGCGGGAAGATCATCATCCAAGCCAAACTTCGTCAACAGGCGATAAAGTCGGGCGCGACTGATTCCCAACTTGCGTGCTGCCAGAGCCTTATTCTTCGTTATGCCCAGAGCGTGCATGACGGCCTGTTTTTCTGCGTCCTCCATGGTCGTGGGTGATGCGGCCGTGCGGGCAGACTGGTTCCTTACTTCTTCCGGTAGGTCCTCCAAATCGACCATTCTGGTCCGGGTTAGCATGCAAGCGCGGCCGATGACGTTTTCCAATTCCCTGACATTGCCAGGCCACGAATGTGCCAGCAGGGCAGATTCCGCACGTCGTGAGATCTTGTGAATCTCTTTGCGGTACTGGGAAGCGAAATCCAGGAGAAAACGCCGCGCCAGCAACAGGATGTCTTCCCGGCGTTCCCGCAAGGGGGGGATCTGAATTTGGACCATATTCAACCGGTACCAGAGATCCGGCCGGAACCGGTTGGATTTCATTTCCACGTTCAAATCACGGCTTGTGGCAGCGATCACCTGAACGTCAACCGTGATGGACTGTGGAAGGCCCAACTTCTGAACTTCACCATTCTCCAATACCCGAAGGAGCTTGGATTGGGCAGCCTGACTCAAGTCGCCCACCTCATCGAGAAATACGGTGCCCCCGTTGGCCCACTCGAAGATCCCCGCCTGATCGGCTATGGCTCCAGTAAAAGCCCCCTTGCGGTGACCAAACAGTTGGCTTTCAGCGAGGGTGTCAACAAGGGCGCTGCAGTTGAACACGGCGATGCGTTGGTGTGCACGGGGGCTCAGTTCGTGCAAAGCCCGAGCCACCAGCTCTTTTCCTGTTCCTGTCTCCCCGGTGATCAGGGCGGTCCGAAGGTGTGGCGCCACGCGGCGAACCAGATCGAAAACTTCCAGCATGTTTGGACTGCGCCCGATCATGCCCTCCAAACTGAAGACTTCCGCGAGCTGGTTTTCCAGCGTGCTCTCCCGCCGCGTAAGGTCCGCTTGCTCCCGGGCTTCCTGAACGATTCCGCGCACTTTTTCCGGCGTGATGGGCTTGCAAATATAATCCGTTGCCCCCGCCTGAATCGCCCTAATGGCAGACTCTATGGAATAATCCCCGGTTATCATGACGACCCGTGCCTCCGGATCGCGGAGGCGGATACGCCGCAGGGCTTCCATACCATCAATGCCTGGCATGGTGAGGTCAAGCAGGATCAAGTTGGGATTGAGGGATTCCACTAATTCCACCGCATGGAGGGGATCCGTCGAGCTTTCGACGCGGACGCTCTCATTGGCAAGTGCGGCCTTATAGAACCTGAGCATTCCAGGGTCATCATCAATAGCAAAGATCACCAGCGAGTGAGTGTCCTGGCCAGGGGTTTCGATCCCAGTGGCCCGTGTGTCTACAATCGGCTTGTCTAACTCGTCAAGGTTCTCATTGCCCATGATGTTGGCCTTTCAGATTGAAGGCTGACATTCCGCGCTTTCCTCAAAGTCAAATCCTGCTGCTTGAGGGAGCAGAATCGCGACACGGTGCCAGCCTCTCCTGAAAAGGAAGCTTCCACGCCCGTCGCATCGGTCGAACCAAGTCAAACCTGTTGACTTGGGAAACTGCTGGAGACCGGCACCTTCTGTGACCCTTCATCATGCCAAATCGGCCCCCGAGAAGCCAACACTTTTTGAATTTGCCGGGTCTGGGCTTTCCGCGTGAGGGATTTGCGCAAGTTTCACGGCACCCGCCGTATCCTGCACAGCTTCTTATATCCTGGCGAGTGATGCACATTGCGGTGGTGCGACAGTTGTCAGTAGCGCCTTGACTTGATTGAAGGAATATGCCCTAAATCATGGGGCGGTGGGACAATTTTGGGAGAGTGTGAGCTATGAACATACAACTGGTTTCGGTTCTGGAGAAAGGTGGCGTCCTCCGCCCGCAGGAGATCGCAGCGGCCCTCGCAAAGGCAGAGCAAAGCAAGCGCCCGTTGTGGGAAACCCTTCTCACGGAAAAGTTGATCTCGGAAGAAACCCTGGCTGAAGTGTTGTCTAAACAGTTGCACCTCCCTTATGTAAAGTTGGCTGCAACGACCATCGAGACCGAAGTTGCGCACGCTATTTCCGAACAACTGGCGCGTAAATACATCTGCCTCCCGCTAACAAAAGAAGAGGAAAATGGAGATACCACGGCTCGCCGCGTGAAGCGCCGTCCGGCGTTGGTTGTGGCCATGGCCGATCCCACCGACCTGATGGCCCTCCAGGATATTGAGTTTTTTACCAACTGCTCGATCAAACCCGTGGTCGCCACTCGTACCGAGGTGCAGGATGGCATTAACCACTACTTCGCCCCCGATGATTGGATGGATGAATTCCTTCAAAACGTCGAAGGCGTCGAGGATATGCAGATTATCGGGCAGGAAGGCGGCGAGGATGAGGTCGAGCGCGTGGACTCGAAAGCGGAAAGCAGGAAGGGACCGGCGGTGAAGATGGTCAATTTGCTGATCCGTTATGGAATCAAGTGCCAGGCAAGCGACATCCATATTGAACCGACGCTTCATGACGTCCAGGTACGGGTTCGCGTTGAAGGGCTTTTACGTGAATATATGCGAATGCCCAAATGGATCCAGGAACCGCTGGTGTCCCGAATGAAGATCCTGGCAAAGCTTGACATTACGGCGCGGCGTACCCCCCAGGATGGCCGCATAAAAGTGGCCTACTCTGATCGGGAAATTGACTTGCGCGTATCGACATTACCCACTCACTTTGGGGAGAAAATCGTCCTGCGGATCCTGGGGACCGGCCAGCGCGTGCCTACCACTGCCGCTCTGGGGATTAAGGGTCTGGATCTCGAGATACTCAAGAAGGCAACCGATCAACCGCAAGGTTTGATCCTGGTGACTGGCCCCACGGGAAGCGGCAAAACGACCACTTTATACTCGATCCTGGCAGAGAAGAAGAAACCGGAAATCAATATCATTACGGTTGAAGATCCGATTGAAATCCAGCTCTCCGGCATCAATCAGGTACAGGTGAATACCAAGGCGGGATTGACGTTCGCGTCCAGCCTGCGTTCGATTTTGCGACAGGACCCTGACGTCATTCTAATCGGTGAGATTCGTGATTTGGAGACGGCAGAAATTGCATTTCACGCTGCCATGACCGGGCACCTGGTTCTATCGACCCTCCACACCAACAGCACAACCGCAACCGTGGCGCGGTTGCTTGACCTGGGCGTAGAGCCATTTATGATTGGTACGTCGGTAAATTTGATCATAGCGCAACGCCTGGTCCGAAAGATCTGCGAATTTTGCAAGGAGCCTTATCATCCCGATCCCAAGCAATTGGAACGCCTTCAGTTGGCGGGAACCGAATTTACTTTCTATCATGGAAGAGGCTGTGATAGCTGTGGGAAAACGGGCTATTCCGGCCGCATCGGGATCTACGAGTTTCTGCGCATGACCCCCAGGTTGAAGGATCTGGTGAACCGGAAGGCGCCGGAGGGAGAGCTCCGCGCGGCGATGACGTTTGACGGCAGCACACAATTACTCGACGAAGCCCTCCTAAAAGTAAGGGAAGGCTCAACCACGGTGGAAGAAGTTCTGCGTGTGGTCCAACTCGAGGAAGAGGAGGTAACGCGCTGCCCGAAGTGCAGAAACCTGATCAGCCGCGACTTCGCCCACTGTCCTTTTTGTTTCTGTTCTCTCAAGAAAGTTTGTGAATCCTGCCGGCAGGAACTAAAACCCGAATGGCAAATCTGCCCCTATTGCGGGACCCACCTTCCGGCTATTGTGCCTCCGGCTGATGAGAAACCCGCTCCACTGGTGGTGCCGGAGGTAATCGCCCCCCAGGCAACCGCACCGGCCTCTGCTGCCAGTGTTTCTATTCCTCCGGTAGCGGATGTCATAACTACGAGAAGACCTTGCATCCTGGTGGTTGACGACGACGAAGTGATGCGCTCTCTGGTGGCCAAGGCGTTGGAATTACTCCCCTCGAAACCGGAAGTGGTGGAGGCACAGGATGGATCAGAGGGCTTGGCAAAGGTTGAGGGTCTGAAACCGGACCTGATCATTCTCGATGTCATGATGCCCGGCCTTTCCGGCTTTGAGGTCTGCGAGCGACTCCGGCATGACATCAAGACGGCGTTTATTCCCATCATGATGCTGACCGCCAACACGGATGAACAGAGCCGTACCAAAGGGTTTATGGTCGGAACCGATGACTACATGACCAAGCCGATTTCCATTCCCGATCTGCACGCACGCGTGAGCCGCCTGCTGCGCCGCACTTACGGTATGTAGTTGGAAGCGGCGGGATACGTCTATCTTGAGAGTCCATTCCTGAGTGCCCCGCACCCTGTAAAACCCGCCCTGCGGATGGCCGGATTGTAAATGGTGGGGGCTTAGGCGCTAAAGTAACGATTGGCAATAACCCAAGCCCGTGACACGGGCTTTGATGAGAGGCGCTGGACCACGGAGCGTATTCAGCCACGGAGTGGCGTGGTCATCTAGCCCACGGCGAGCCAGCCGTGGGAACGTTTGCGGGAACCTTAATATTTTAAGCCCCGTAGGGGCGTTGTCAGCATGACCCGACGGCGCCCCTACGCCCGGATTATTCATGAAAGAGATAACGCCGAGACGACTTAAGAGCGTTTCACACAGAGTTCACGGAGCGTTTTATTGGCAAGAATGATCGATCTCGTTGACCACAGAGTGCACAGAGAAAGTGTCGGGGACCTCTCCGTG
>CAYTMD010000132.1:0-13747 GCA_964438685.1 uncultured Acidobacteriota bacterium | reverse complement strand
GACGGGTGAGGGGGTCAAAACCCAAGTGTTGCGGAAGTAGTCACAGGCCAGAAGGTGGATCGTTTGTTGTCTTCTGACTCCTGTCTCCTGACTCCTGATTACAGCGGCTCGATATCCACCCAGGCGCGTTTGCTCCATGACTCCAAGCCCTTTTCAGCAAGCTGCAAGCCTTTGGCGCCTTCCAGCAAGCCCCAGCGGAACGGCTCATCCTTCACCACGTGGCGCAGGTAAAGTTCCCACTGCCGCTTGAATGCGTTTTCATAAACTTCCTGCTCGGGCACCTTTTGCCAACTGTCGAAATAATTCAGGGCGCTGGGCACATCCGGGTCCCACACGGGGCGTGGCGTTGCGCCGTAGGGCTGAATCCAACAGTCGCGCAACCCTGCCACGTCCGAGCCCTTGGTTCCGTCAACCTGAATGGTCAACAGGTCGTCGCGACGAACCCTGGTGCACCAGGAGGAACTGAAGGGCGCCAGGATGCCGCCTTCCAGTTCAAAGGTCGCATAAGCGGAATCGTCAGCGGTACACTCGTAAGGCTTGCCTCCCTCGTCCCGCCGCGCGGCGATGTGGGTTGTGCCACGGCAGGAAACGGCCTTGACTGGGGCAAACACGTTGTCCAGGATGTAGCGCCAGTGGCAGAACATGTCGAGGATGATCCCGCCGCCTTCTTCCTTGCGATAGTTCCACGAGGGACGCTGCGCGGGGATGGTGTCGCCTTCAAAAACCCAGTAGCCAAACTCGCCGCGCACGGCGAAAATGCGGCCGAAGAAACCCATATCGCGCAATCGTTGAAGCTTCAAGAAGCCCGGCAGCCAGAGCTTGTCCTGCACCACGCCGTGCTTGATTCCCGCGGCTTCCGCCAACCGGCAGAGCTTCAGCGACTTTTCCAGGGTGTCGGCCACGGGCTTTTCACAATAAATGTTTTTACCCGCTGCAATGGCTTTGCTGACCCCCTCAAAGCGCTGCACCGTGGTTTGCGCGTCGAAATAGATGGAATATTGCGGATCGGCGAGGGCGTTATCGAGCTCGGTTGAGTACGGCAGTCCGCCGAACTCCCGCGAGATCGCCTCAAGCTTGGCGGCGTTCCGCCCCACCAGCAGCGGTCGCGGCATGATTCTTTCCGAATCGCTGATCCTGACGCCACCCTGTTTCATGATGGCGCTAATCGAACGGCGCAGGTGCTGGTTCAAACCCATGCGTCCGGTGACGCCGTTCATGATGATTCCAATAGAATGGTTCTTCTGATTATCCATATTCAATCCTTATCTTATCGGGTGATTGGGAGGTCCAGTGATCGGATGATCGGGAGATCCGGTAATCGGTTGAGCATAAGGCAACCCACGCCAAAGATACTGCTCGCTCACCCGATCTTCCGGTCATCCGATCCACCGATCCCCGTGCATTGGGGTTGCGCGCCAGAGGGGAGCGCGGGAGCTTCCACGCCCGCGCGAGGCAGGGTGCCATCCAATTCCTGGCGCCAATGCGCCACGTCGCCTGCCGGACCGTAGCAGTAAAGCATACGCATAGTGGTGGAGCCAGTGTTGGTGAGTTGGTGAAAAACTTTGGAGGGAATGTAGACGGCCTGGCCTGCCTTAATCGCAGTTCTTTCCGCGCCCAAGCAGACTTCGCCGTCGCCTTCCAGAATCAGGTAGACCTCTTCCTGCTCCTGATTGTGCCAGGGGACCTGGCCGCCATGGGGCTCCAGCGTGACGCATCCTATGGAGAAGTTCTTTGCCTGGATGGGGCTGGCGCCTCCCACCAGATTCTGGGTTCGGCGGCGTGCCGGGTAAGTGCGTCCGGCGATTTCCGCCAGGTCTGCAATAATCACTGATGTCTCTCCCTTGTTCAAAAGTGGCATTAGCGCAGCGGACAAAAGGGCTGGTGACACGTAACCCCGGCCCGCGGAGCGAGGTATTCCAAGATACCTCTGCCACCGTAGGAAATCAAATGCGGCGGTCGGGAAGGCTGGGCGTCAGGACACGACGTGAACCGTGTTGCCGCGGCACACCATTCCTGCCACGACGGTGCCTACGATCGAACCCACCAGTACCGTGAAGGCAATCCAGATGACCATCTGCGGCAGAAATCCGATCACCATATACTGGGCAAGAAAGGATGTGGGCCCCGCGTAATTGGGAGGCAGGGCGTCGTAATGTGTTCCCCAATGTCCATGCAGGGCAAAGATCATCAAAATGGCCACCGGAATTCGAGCCGCATAGCCATAGGCCACCAGGACCTTAAAGAGCGCGGGCCAGCCCAGCACAACCAGCGTCGGGCCAAGGATGATCAGCAGAATGCCCAGGATTTCCCGACCCGGGAATTTGATGTGCGGCGCGAACCCTACGAAGCCGCCCGCAATCATGATGATGAATCCAAGCAGGGCCAGCCCAAAGGTTTTCCACACACCCGAAGTGCCGTGACCCGAGCGCGCCAATTTCACCGCGAAGTACGGTCCGAAGAATAACGGTAGCCAGGAAATCCCGACGATTGCCGGGCCAAGGCCAGGCGTGGCGCCGCCGGGCGCCGTGCTGAAAAACCGGGGCGACCAATGGAGTAGTTCTCCGGCCAACCGCAACAGGGTGATTCCCAATGTGACTACAGCAGGAACCAGGATCAATCCTCGAATGCTCAGGGAAGACTCTGAAGTTGGTTCTGGCATGCGCATCTCCTTCCGCACGGGGCGGTCTTATTCTGGAATTTAGAATTAAGGGTTGTGACTTGCAAGAGCCTGAAACGACTCAGGCATTCTACCCGATTTCCCGCGCCGTAGCCATAGCGTGGTGAAGGCGATGTCGAGGCGGAGAGCCACGTAGCGGCAACGTCATTTAGCCCCAGCCGTGGGACAGTGATGGCATAAACTCTGTCAGCCCCGGTAGGGGCGCATTCCCTGTTTTGGTTCGATGTTTCAAAGTTCTTGCAAACCCGTAGATGAAGGACTATAACCTTCACATTTGGTTAAGGTCAGATTAGTTATGGCTTTATTAGGGACGAGGGATCTACGGTCGAATTAAATGCAAAGCCAATGCCGGTCCTTTGCTGCTGCTCAGGATGACAACTGGAAAATTGGTTCTCCTGATCGACCCTCTGTCAATATGTCCCTTTTGGGGAGGCAGCACATTCAATTTTCAGGAAGCCTTGCTATCCTATTCTGAAATTCCGCATCTCACTTGAGACGAATAAGTCTCGTCACTGCCCACGACGTCATTAATTGTTATGCAAGTTTACTTGCCTAATGCGTTCTTCTCTCATATGGGCCGATGGACTCTCCGTGTCGCCTTATGGGCAATTCCTGCTGCCCTCATCCTGACCTTCGCGTCCCACGCGCAGAAGGGAAATGTGGTGAAGGCTGCCGACTTGCGCACGGCGGTGATCAAACGCGGGGATTTCGTTCGCACCATTCGTATCACGGGTTCCACGGAAGCTGTCCACGCTTACGTGGTGCAGGCGCCGCGGTTGGCGGGCGGGGGATCGCGCATGGTGCTGATCCGCCTGGCGCGCGCCGGCACACGCGCGCAAAAGGGTGATGTGCTCGCCGAATTTGACCAGCAGGACCAGCTCAAGCAATTCCGTGACAGCCAGGCCGATTACGTCGGCTTCCTGGACAAGATCAAGAAGCAGCAGGCAGACAATGCCGCCGAACTGGCCAAGGACCAGACAGCGCTCCAGGCAGCGGACGACGAATACAAAAAAGCCAAATTGGAGATGATGAAGAACGAGGTGGTTTCACGCATCGATGCCGATCGCAACCGCCTTACACTTGAGCAAGACGCCGCCACTTTGAAGCAGCTACGGGAAACGTTCGACTTGAAAGAACGTGCCCGCCAGGCACAACTGAAGGATTTGGAAATCCAGCGCGAGAAGTCGCACGGCCAGATGCTTTACGCGCAGACCAATTCTCAGCGCATGGTAATCCACTCGCCCCTGCAAGGGTTGGTGGTGCTGAATCCCATCTGGAAAGGCAGTTCCCTGGGCGACCCGCAGGAAGGCGACGAAGTATGGCCGGGTTCGTCGTTCATGCAGGTGGTGGATCCTGACGCCATGCAAGTTACGGCGCGCGTGAACCAGGTGGACTTCCCCTATCTGCGCGTCGCTCAGCGCGTGGAGGTGCGCCTGGACGCGTATTCCGACCTTGTCCTGAGCGGGTCGATTGAGCACCTCGCGGCCATCGGCAACACCAGTTCGCTATCGCAGGCGGTTCACAACTTTAACGCGACTTTTGTTATTCAAGGATCGGATCCCCGGCTGCTGCCTGATCTTTCCGCCGCAGTTGACGTGGAACTTGAACGCCTTCCAGATGTTTTGCTGGCGCCGCGTGACTCCCTGATTCGGGAAAACGGCAAAACCTATGTCTCGGTCAAGCGTGGAACGGGCTTTGAGAAGCAACCCGTAACCGTTGGCCAGAGTAATGATGTGGAGACGGTGGTGCTTTCCGGCCTCACCGCTGGAGACATGGTGAGGAGAAATCCTGGGTAACCACCCGTTGCTCGGCGTGTGAGCAGCGAGGTGGTGATGACCGCCAATTCATCTAAGAAGCTCTTTGGGACGGCACACTCATAATGTTTAGCCCTCTTAAGAAAATCTGGAATCGGCATCGCGTCTTGGTAATCATTTTGGGGCTGGTGGTGGTGGCAGGAGTGACGTTTGGCGCCGTGCGCTTCTCTCGCGCGGTTCCGCTAATCCCCACGGCCATCGCGCAGCGTGGCGAATTTGTCGAAGTGGTGCAGTTCCGCGGCCACGTGACAGCACAGAAATCGATCCAACTCAAAGCGCCATCCGTGGCGGGCGATATCCAGATCATCAAGCTGGCCAGAACCGGCACTGCCGTCAAGAAGGGTGACGTGGTGGCCCAGTTTGATACCTCCAAGCTTCTCGACACCCTCAACCAGCGGCGGTCTGACATGAAGCAAGCCGATGCGGAAATCGGGCAGGAGCGCGCCAAGGCGCACTTGCTGGAGGAGCAGGACCGCACCGACCTTCTCAAGGCCCACTACGACGTGGAACGCGCCAAACTGGACGTGAGCCAGCAGGAAATTCTTTCCCCCATTGATGCGGCGGAGAAGAAACTGCTGCTCGCTGACGCGGAGCAGAAACTTCGCGAAATTGAGTCGCGGCAGAAGTCAGACCAGACCAGTTCGCAGGCGTTGATTAACGCGAAAGTGCAAACGCGCGCCAAGGCCCTGGCCGATGTGACCCGGGTGGAGGCCAACATCGCTTCCATGACGCTCCGCGCCCCCACGGAAGGAGTGGTAACGCTGTTTCCCAACTGGCGCGCCGGGGGATTCTTTTCGGACAACCCGCCGGAGTTTCGCCAAGGCGACCGCGCCTGGCATGGAGCCAGCATCGCCGAGCTTCCTGATTATTCCACACTGCAAGTGAACACACGCATTGACGAGGTTGACCGCGGCCGTATGCAAGTGGGCCAGACGGCCACGATTCGCGTGGATGCCGTGCCGGACCATGAATTCACGGCCCACATCGTCCAGATCAGCGCCTTGGCCAAGACCGATTTCACCACCTGGCCCCCGCCGCGCAATTTTGATGTGACTCTGGAATTGGATACAAAAGACCCCCGCCTTCGTCCCGGCATGAGCGGCAGCGGACGCATTGCCGTGAACCGCATTCCCGGTTCAATTCTGATTCCGGCAACGGCGATTTTTTCCCAGGCGGGAGCTCCGCTGGTTTACATCCTGACCGGCACAAAGTTTGCGCCGCGGCCTGTGGTGGTTGGGTTCAGAAATGAGGAGCAATTGGCCATAACCTCGGGACTATCTGTGGGTGAAAAAGTGGCGTTGAAGGACCCTGCCGTGGTGGTGGATAAACCATGAATGCCCGCAAAATAACACGAATCGCCGTGGCCGTGTTGCTGCTCGCGGGCGTTACGACCGGCACGCTGATGGCCCTGAAACGCATGCACCGGCCGGAGCGGAGCGTGCCCACTATCCGGGTGATGCGCGGCAACCTGGACCTGATGATTTACACTTCCGGGGAGCTTCGCGCCGGCAAGACTTCCATGCTGGTGGCGCCTTCGGTGGGCACTTCGCTCCGCTTGATCTTCCTCGCCAAAACGGGAGCCCGGGTCAAATCCGGCGACCTGGTGGCCGACTTCGATCCCAGCGACCAGGAGCACAACCTGGAAATGGCGTCCTATGACCTGCGGCAGGCCGAGCAGGCTATCGCCAAGGCAAAATCGGATGCGTCGGTGCAGGAATCGCAGGACAAAGTGGATCTGTTGAAGGCGGATTTCGACGTGCGGCGGGCGGAGATGGATGTGAGCAAGAAAGACCTGGTGAGCGCCATCGACGCGAAGAAGAATCTGTTGGCGCTCGACGAAGCACGCCGCCACTTGTCGCAGTTGAAGGAGGATATCGCGTCGCACTCCGTTTCCAACCAGGCTGACATTGCCGTGGCGGAGGAGAAGCTTGCCAAGGCCCGGTTGAGCATGCAGCAGGCGCAGAAGAACATTCAAAGCATGCATCTGCGCGCACCCATGGATGGACTGGTGGCGGTGCAGGAGAATCGCGAGACTAACTTCTACTTTACCGGCATGCGCTTGCCCGAGTACCGCGAAGGGGACGAGGTTCAACCGGGGGCCTTTGTGGCGCAACTTCTTGATATGGAGCAGATGGAAATGCAAGGGAAGGTGGCGGAAATCGATCGCGCCAACCTGTCTCCCGGAGAGCCCGCCGACATCGAAATCTATGCTTTGCCGCGCCTTAAGATTACGGGAAAGGTCAAGGACGTTGCCGGCGCGGCCTTGCAAAGCGCCTGGTTCAGCGACAGTGGCACGAGCAAGTTCGGCGTGGTCATCGCGATGGACCACCCTGATCCGCAGTTGCGTCCAGGACAGACGGGTGTGGTTGCCATCTCTGCCGGGGAAATCAAGAACGTGCTCTACCTTCCTCCCCAGGCGATCTTTGCCAAGAGCGGGAATCCGGTGGCTTATGTCCGCAAGGGGAAAGAGTTTTCGCCGGAGAAGATAAAAATCGCGCGCCGCTCGGAAACGCGCATTGCGGTGGAAGGCCTTGCCGAAGGTACGGAGGTGGCGCTGGTCAATCCCGAGGAGGCGGCCCAAAAAACCTCCCCAGGCGCTGCCGCTTCCCCATCACTGGGAGGCGCCAAACGATGAGTGCTCCGGTAACCACGCTCGCCCCGCCCGCGCCGGCAGTTCCTGGCTCCACGTATCATTGGACGCGCTATTTTCCGGAATTCCGGCATGGTCTGGAATCGCTTCTTCTGCACAAGCTGCGGACCTTCCTGACCATGTTGGGGATGATCTTTGGCGTCGCGGCGGTGGTCTCCATGCTCTCGATCGGCGCCGGCGCGCAGCAGCAGGTGATGGCGTTCATCGAGCAACTCGGCGTGCGCAATCTCATTGTTGAGGCTAAAGAAGCCACCGACTGGCAGGCGAAACAGAAGATCCGCCAGACTTCCCCCGGCCTCACTTTCCAGGACCTGCGCGCCATCCGCACGAATACCGCGGGCATTGAAGAATCAACCGCGCGCAAGCGATTCACGCCCTCCAAGATGATCCCCAAGCCGCAGCACGACATGCCGGTGATTTACGGCGTCACTCCCATTTACCAGCAGATCGTCAATCTGCGCGTTGTGGAAGGACGCTTCTACGACGACCAGGAGGATGCGCGCGCGGCAGCCGTCTGCGTGCTGGGTGAAGGGGCCTACGCCAACCTCTTCGGACAGACGGAAGCGGTGGGCAAGTACGTTAAGGTGAACGAGCAGTGGTTCCACGTGATCGGCGTGCTCGGCCCGCAACTGAGTTCACAGACTCCCGTGGCCGGCCTTCCCGCGCAAGACCTGAACAATCTGATTTACGTTCCTCTCTACGCCGCCCTCCTGCGCCTGGAAGATACCTACAGCGAATACCACGATGAAATCGACGGCATCTATCTCCACCTGGACGCTCGCACGGACAGCTTTGTGGCGGCGGAGGTGGTGCGCAGCATCCTGAATGTTTCGCATCACAACGCCGGGGATTTCAGCGTGATTGTTCCTGCCGAGTTACTGGCCGAGCAGCGCAGCACGCAGCGCATCTTCGAAATCGTCATGGTGGCCATCGCTGCAATTTCACTGCTGGTCGGCGGGATCGGCATTATGAACATCATGCTTGCAGGAATCCTGGAGCGCACCCACGAAATTGGCGTCCGCCGCGCCGTGGGGGCAACACGAGGGGATATCGCGCGGCAATTTCTGGTGGAAGCGGTGCTCATTTCCTTCGTGGGAGGCGTCACCGGCATCTTCTTCGGGTTCGGGATTTCCCGGCTGATCGCCTGGCTGGCGGGATGGTCAACTATTGTAACTCTCACCTCCATCCTGCTCGCTTTCCTAGTTTCCGCGGCCGTGGGGCTGGTGTTTGGAATCTATCCGGCCACGAAAGCCGCCCGGCTCGATCCGGTCGAGGCGCTACGGTATGAGTGAGCGTAAAGATGCGTGGCTTGCGCGATGCGCCCGTCACCTAGTGAGGATTGCAGAAGATTGTGACAGGCTCCGTAGCGCTGGCATCTTGCCGGCACCGGAAAATGCCGCCAGGATGGCGGCGTTACGGCGATTGGGCGTCAACATATTCTGCAATCATCTGCAGGAAATTTTATCTGGGTGGAAGCGGCAAAGCGCCCCTTGCCGTACGTCATCCCGCTTCTCGTAGACGCAATCATGTTCCCCTGGGAGTTTTCTAAAATGCGCTGCAAACTACTTGCCGCCTGCCTGATCCTCGGCGCCTTGGTTTTGCCTGTCCACGCCCAGACTTTTCCCAAGCCAAACTATTTTCACGAATTGACATCATCGCCGCGCCCGCCACAACCGCTGCCGGACACCAAGAGCTTCCGCGACTACATTGTTGACGGCAAGCTACGCCTGTCTCTTCAGGACGCCATGCTCCTTCTGCTGGAACATAGCTCGCAGGTACACATCGATCGCCTGGCGGTGACCGACGCGGAGTTTGACGTGCAGCGCGCTTTCGCAAACTTTGATCCATCGCTGACATCGACCTTCAGCACGGAACGAACCAAGTCCGCCACCTATTCCCAATTGCAGGGAGCACCCACGCTGAGCGACTTGGAACAGCAAACCGCGTTTGGATACGCTCAGATGTTTCAGACCGGCACAACACTCAACGTGGGCCTGAGCGCCGACAAATCCTCCAACAACAGCATCTACAATTTTCTCAATCCTTCCATCTCCTCCTCATTGGATTTCGCCATCACCCAGCCCTTGCTGCGGGGCAACGGGCGCTTCGTAAATCGCGCTCCCATCCTCATTGCCCGCCGCAACGTGGCGCAATCTGCCGCCCAGTTTGAAGGGCAGGTAAGCGATTCAATCTATCAACTGGTGGAGGCCTATTGGTACGTCGTGGAGACCCGGGAGAACATGAAGATTGCCCAGAAGTCGCAGGACCTCGCGCAGGCTTCCTACGATCGCGACAAGCACGCGCTGGAACTTGGCGCGCTGCCCCCTCTGGACATTTACCGCTCGGAAGCGGAAGTGGCGAATCGCAAAGTGGCGGTGATCCAGATGCAGTATCAGCTTAAAAGCGCGGAAGACCAGCTTCGCCGCGTTCTGGGTGCTGACCAGGACACAACCATTCGCGCTGTTGAACTGGATTTGGTGGAGAATCCCGAACCCTCCGGCGAACTGGTGCAGGTTGACACGAAGGAGGCCGTTGATACCGCCCTCGCGCATCGCCCGGAGTTGGAAGCGCTGCGCCAGCAGATGGCCGCAAATGACATTGCCATCCGGCTTGACCGCAACGGTTTGCTGCCCAGTCTCAGTTTGACCGGGATTTATAATTCCAACGGCTTGGGAGGCAACCAGTATGACACTGCCGTCACGCCGCCCGCACTCCTCTCCCGTGGCGGGTTGGGTGATGCCTTTGGCCAGATCGGCGGTTTCAGCTACCCAACTTATGGTTTCACCTTATCGTTGAATCTCCCCATCAAGAACCATAGCGCGGAAGCGAACCTGGGCAATGCTCTGGTTAGCCGCCGGCGAAGCCAGTACCAGGCGCGTCAGCAAGAAGAGGATATCGCGTTTCAGGTGGCCGCTGCTGTGCACCAGCTTGAACAGGCCCGCATTTCTCTTGATGCCACGCGCGTGGCATCTGACCTCTCGCGCAAGAGCCTGGAGGCCGAGGAGCGGAAGTATCAACTGGGCGCCCAAACGATCTTCTTCGTGTTGCAAGCGCAAAGCCAACTTGCCTCGGCGGAGGGCGCCGTGCTCCAGGCGGAGATCAATTACCAACTGGCGCGGGCCGCCGTTGACCACGCCACCGGCATGCTCCTTAACCATTACAAAATCGAAGTGCAGAAAATCCAATCGTGATGCGGCTCATCTGACGCCATAGTGCTGGAATAACCGAACGTGCTTGCAATATTTCGGCGGGTTCGGGAGAATGTCGTAAGCGCTCTCTACCAAAGCATGTGAGGTCAGAGAATGAGCGGGGCAGAGACGAACCATCGGTCTGTGCAATCTTCCGCCGTGACCGAGTGGAATGATGGGCGGGTGCGCGTCCTAACCGATTCCCTGGTGGGGGAAGAGCCGCTGCTTATCCAGGTGGCGGGCCGGGCGCTCACCATAACCATGCGAACCCCGGGCAATGACTTCGATTTGGCCGCGGGTTTCCTGTTCACTGAAGGGATCGTCAAGTCGCGCGACGAGCTTATCAGCCTTGACTGGGCAGACGGATCTGGACCTGAAAACCCTGCCGTTCATGTTGAATTAAATACCGCGGCGGCAGCACGCTCGCAAGAAACGAAACGGAATTTTCTCTCCAACTCCAGTTGTGGATTGTGCGGCAAGACATCACTCGAAGCCCTTTACGCCCCCGGAATCACCCGGCCCAATCCTGATTTCCGAATCGATCCGCAAGTCCTTTGCGGCCTTCCGGAAACTCTTCGCTCCGCCCAAACCCTTTTTGGTAAAACCGGGGGATTGCACGCCGCCGGATTGTTCGACGCTTCCGGAAAGCTGTTGGCCTTGAGAGAGGATGTGGGCCGTCACAACGCAGTGGACAAACTTGTGGGGTGGGCATTGATGCAGGGACTCATTCCTCTTTCCAATTTCGCGTTGCTGGCGAGCGGCCGGGGAGGATTTGAGATCATCCAGAAGTCGCTGACGGCGGGAATACCCTTGCTGGCTTCGGTTTCCGCTGCCTCCAGCCTTGCCGTTCAGATGGCATTCGAGTTTGGGCTTACGCTCGTTGGATTCCTTCGCGGCAGGCGGTTTGTGGTGTATTCCGGCGAAGAACGCCTGGGGTTGGGAGCTCACCCGCGCCAGTCAATGGCGTTGCAGGCTCCGTGATGAATGCGGGCGGGGGGGACATCCGATGGCGGGCCAGGAAGGCATCAGCGGCTTTGTGCTGGCAGGCGGCAAGAGCAGCCGCATGGGTCGCGACAAAGCCCTGATGCAAGTCGAAGGGAAGCCGTTGGTTCTGCGAGCGGCGGAGATTCTCCGCCCATTCGTACCGGAGGTCACACTTCTTGCCCCGGCGGACTGGTACGGAAATCTCGGCTTTCCCGTAATTGCCGATAAGTGGCCGGACCAGGGGCCCATGGCTGCCATCTGCACGGGATTGCTCTCGTCCACGACGGAATGGAATGTCTTTCTTGCCTGTGATCTCCCCATGATCAGCCAACAATTCATACAGCTCTTGGTTCAGCGATCTCGGGCCACGCGCGCCGATGCCGTGGTTCCGCGCACGGCAGATGGCTGGCAGCCTCTCTCGGCGGCCTATCATTCCCGATGCCGCGCGGTGTTTGCGCGTGCCATTCAAGACGGGGAACGAAGCGTTATCCGGTCATTTGATGAAATTCAGGTGGAGGCAATTACGCCAGACGAGATGGCGAGCGCCGGTCTGGGTGAAATGGAGTTGGCCAACGTGAACACGCCGGAGGATTGGGCGCGAATCACCAACTTTTCGAAAGGCGGGCAATGAGTAATGTTGAGCTTTGCAGAATATGTTGCGAAAGCATCCGCCAAAGGCCCTCCCCGCCCGGGCATTTACCTGGGAATTCGCATGTCCCTCCGCGCCATGAAGCTCCTGGAGATTAGCGATCCGTCGGAGTATCACCGCAAACTGATTGTGGTGGTGGAGACAGACCGTTGCCTGCCCGACGTGATTGAATTGGTCATCGGGTGCCGGTTGGGAAATCGCACCCTGAAATTTCGAGACTGGGGAAAGATGGCGGCAACCTTTGTGGACCTCACTTGTAACCGAGCATTTCGCGTGGCAGCAAATGAATCCGTTGAGGACGAAGCGCTCCAATGCTTCCCACAGCTTCCGAGCGATGAGGCGTTATCCCAAGCCTATAGCACTTTCGCGGACGAAAAGCTCTTCCAGTGGCAGCCCGTCATCGTGAACTTCGCACCCGAAGACCTTCCGGGCTACCGTGCCAGGCGAGTCCTCTGCGAACGGTGCGGTGAGGGAATCGGCCTCCGCCGGGAAGTTCACCGGGATGGGCATACTCTCTGTCGCGCTTGTTCGGGAGAGGCGTACTGGCTGCCAGGTGGGGAAGTGTAGCGCTGTAGGTTCTCCAGGATCTTCAACCGGGTGCGGTCATTTCACGAGTTTCGGGTGGTTTATAGAAATCCAACTCTCCACCAACTCGTAGAACTCCTTTGCCTTTGCTACGATTTCTTTTGCCTCCGTGTCGGTCGCCACATGGGACTGGGTGTAGTCTATCTTGTTGCGCTTGCGCCGGCAGGTCTCGAAGTAATCCGTGAGGTGCTCGGCCGACTTTCCCAGCGCGAGCCCTGCGCTCTCAAGAGAAATCTTGTGGTGCCCAATCCTGGCAGTGATTCGATAGCCAGCGCATGCGACTGCCATATTTGCTGCCTGGAGTGCCGCGTTGTAGGCGGTAGCGAACCGGCGATCCGCAGACAATTGCGCCACAGCGGAATCTGCCATGTCGCGGGTAATCAGTTCCCGCATGTTGTCCAACTCCTGCTTCGAGGCGGCGTGCTTTTGGGCGTCCTTATTTGCCAATAATTGCGTCCAGCTCACGTTCTGTTCCTTTGACAAACTGTTTTGGGCGCTTCAAAACCGCGGTCAAGAAATGGTCGTTCTTCCCAACCTCGCCACGAAATTCATCCACCGAATACGTTGTGGCATTCACGTCGCGGCCAAGAGCTCGTTCAGCCTCACGAAGCGCTGGGGTCATTTCAGAGAGGCCAACCTGCCCGATGACCATCAAGTCGATGTCACTTGTGGCGTGCTCCCGAGCCCGGGCAACGGATCCATAAACGAATGCGCAGGGAATCTTGCGCCCAAAAGGCGCCAGGAGCGCTCGAATGATTGGAATAATCCCTGCTGTTTTTTCGAAGATTCCCCGCAGTTCGCGGTAGATGGGTGAGCGCTTCTGAGCCCTGAAATATACGCGGGTACCATCCCGCCTCCGCTCCAGGATGCCTGTATCAACGAGGGCAGAAAACTCCCGCTGCAGGCTGGAAGGGGTGGTGCCGAGGAAGGCAGCGAGTTCCGAGAGAAACCACCACTTTTCCGGCTGGGTAAGGGTCGCGGCAAGAATCCCCTGCCGGGTCTTCGGAAAAAGTGCATCCAATGTCGCGCTGCTATGCATATTGCGTAAATTATTACGCATTTTGCATAACGTGGCAAGTGGGAACAGTCGCCCCGGAGATTTGATGGAGAATTTCCCTGTTGAGCTCCAAGGGGCTATTGGGGAGCACTCGTGTCCAAAACAGATTGCGTCAGGTTGGGAATGAGGTGCAGCACAAGCGC
>CAYTMD010000131.1:0-13767 GCA_964438685.1 uncultured Acidobacteriota bacterium | reverse complement strand
TCGATACGCCCATCTTCCTTTTTCAAAATCGGGGCGAGCGTGGCCTGTGTGTGATCCTGGGGCTGCGCCTGTAAATCTCCCTGTTGCAATCGCCGCAAGGTTTCAATCAGCAGTGCCGCGCCAATCACACTCAGCCTCGGCCCCAGCGTCTCCGCGGTGTCTTCATCCTGAATCGCCACTTCCCTCTTGAGGAACGTATCACCGGTATCCAACCCCGCGTCGATTCGCATCGTGGTGACGCCGGTTACGGCTTCGCCACGAATCAGCGACCACTGAATGGGCGCCGCGCCACGATACTTGGGCAGCAGCGAGGCGTGCACATTAACGCATCCAAGCCGCGGCAGATCGATCATCCACTTAGGAAGAATGTGCCCATAAGCCACCACCACGATGGCGTCCGGACGATAACGCGAAAGAAATTCCATCGTCGCGGGATCCTTCAGCTTCGCCGGTTGGTAAACCTCCAAGCCCGCGCGCAAAGCCGATTGCTTCACTGGCGAGGCTTTCAGTTGGTACCCGCGCCCACTGGGTTCATCCTGATTTGTGACAACAAGATCGACCGCGAATTGTTCCGCGATAAGGCTTTCCAGGGAGGGAACGGCGAAATCGGGAGTGCCACAAAACAGAAGGTTCATAGGTCCAAAGGCATGGTCATAGGAAGTGTAAAAGGTAAGGGTAAAGGGTAAAGGACGAAGGCTGAAGGGTGCGGGGAGGGTCAAGACTGACATATCAACCCGCGAAAGGAACGAACTCACACAAGTCAGCGTCGGTACTTGGACTTTACCCTTTATCCTTTACCCTTCAAACTTTAGCGTTCAGCCTTCACACTTTACCCTTTACCATTCCCCCGCTTTCGTCATCTTGCGAACTTTGCGCTTGATCGACTCCCGCTTTAACCGGCTGACGAGGTGAATGAAGAGTTTTCCGTTCAGGTGGTCGATCTCATGGCAGAGAGCGCGCGCCAACAGGCCCTCACCGGTCAAAGTGAATTCCTTGCCGTGAATATCTTGTGCCCGCACCGTGGCGCGCTCCGGGCGGGGCGTCTTGGCGCGGAAATCCGGCAGGCTCAGGCACCCTTCCTCCTGCACCTGCTCACCTTCCGTGGAAATAATAACGGGATTGGCCAGCACCAGCTTGGCTTTGGGATCCTCACCGCAGGTCGTGTCAATAACGGACAATTTCAGTGGCAAACCGATTTGCGGCGCCGCCAAGCCCACGCCATTCGCCGCATACATGGTTTCAAACATGTCGGCGACGAGCTTTTCCAAGCTCCCGTCAAACTCCGTGACAAAGTTGCCGGGTTTTTCCAAGACTTCTCGACCGTATTTAACGATTGGATAGATCATTTTCGAAACTCGAAAATCGATACTCGAAAATCGGAAACTCATTCTGCGCTGATTGTGTGGGCTTTACCCTACGCTCCAGTGCCACTCGCGAGTTTCGAGTTTCAACTTTCGAGCTAGAACCTCCTTACTTGTTCCAAGTATCCATCAAAATTCCGCCGCGTCTCCTGCATGGAGTCGCCCCCGAACTTCTCCAGAAGTGAGCGAGCCATGATGAGCGCCACCATCGATTCGCCAACCACGCCACCGGCCGGCAGTACACAAACGTCCGAGCGCTCGTAAGCAGCTTTCACTGTTTCCTTGCTTTCAAAGTCCACCGATTCCAGCGGGCGCCGCAAAGTGGAAATAGGCTTGAGATAACCCCGCACCACAAGGTCTTCCCCGTTGGTAATTCCACCCTCCAGGCCGCCGGCCCGATTGGTTTTGCGCGTAAAGCGCGAGTGGGTGCGATCGTAACCAATTTCGTCGTGGACGTTGGAGCCCATGGCCATGGAACCGGCGATTCCGCTGCCAATCTCCACCGCTTTGACCGCTTGAATCGACATCACGGCCTGGGCCAACTGCCCATCGAGCCTCTCATCCCACTGCGCGCACGCCCCCAAGCCGGGGGGAAGGCCGCGCACGATTACTTCAAATGTTCCGCCCACGGTATCACGATTTTCGATGGCCCGGTCCACCACTTCTTTCATGCGCGCTTCAACGGCGGGGTCCACGCACGCCAACATCAAATCTTCCCGGTCCCGCAGCGCCAGCACCGCCTCAAACGGCACGTGGTCATTCTCCAGGCTCACTTCACCAAGCGCCACGACATGACTGGCAACTTCAATACCAAAGCTTTTCAAAAGGAGTTTTGCCACCGCGCCCAAGGCCACCCGCGCCGTCGTCTCGCGAGCGCTCGCCCTTTCCAAAACGTAGCGCGCTTCGCGAAAATTGTACTTCAGGCATCCCGCCAAATCGGCGTGACCCGGGCGTGGTGGGGAGAGCGGTTTGTACTTGGCGCGTGATTCCGGATTGTCTTCCACCGCCATCGCGTCTTTCCAATTTTCCCAATCCTTATTCACCACCAGAATGGCAATGGGAGCACCGATGGTTTCGCCATGCCTCACGCCGGAAAGGAACTGCGCCGTGTCGGTTTCAATCTTCATGCGCCCGCCGCGCCCGTAACCGCCCTGACGGCGCCTCAATTCGCGATTCACATAGTCAAAGTCGATGCGCAGGCCCGCGGGCATTCCCCCGAGGAATGCAACCAGGCCTTGCCCATGCGACTCTCCGGCTGTTTGGAAACGCAGCATATCTCTCACTTTGGCGCCAACCGCAACCGACGCCCACACCTTGGAATTTTAGCGAATTCTGCGCGAACGGTCAAAAATCTGCACATTTGGCGGGGGACACACAACAAAATAGATACTGATTGCGGATTTTGCGCGCATCGCCCAGCTTCTAGTCTATAATTCAGCATTCTCGTGATGCCCTATGCGCTATCTACTCCTCAGCGATGTCCATTCCAATCTCGAAGCTCTCTACACGTGTCTTGAACTGGCCGCCGGTAGATATGATAAGGCGGTGTGTTTAGGCGACCTGGTCGGCTACGGCCCGAATCCCAACGAGGTGGTCGAGAAGATTCGCAATCTTTGCAAGGTCGTTATTCGCGGCAACCACGACAAGGCCTGCTGTGGAATTGACGACGCCAAGGATTTCAATCCTTACGCCCGCATGGCCACGGAGTGGACTCGCCAGACGCTTACGCCCGCGCATGTCGAATATCTGCGTGCCCTACCCATGGGCCCGGCCGTGATGGATGGATTCATGGTCGTGCACGGTTCGCCCCAGGATGAGGATGCCTACATTCTGGGGCCCGCACAGGCCCTGCCTTTGCTGCGCGGCCCGGAAACTCAACTGGTTTGCTTTGGCCATTCGCACCTGCAGGGTGGCTTTATGACTACAGATACCGGACGTTTTCAATCCATCCGCATCCCTGCCACGCCGGACGGATTGACCCTGAAAATCATGCTGGAAGACTCTTGCCGCTATCTGATCAATCCCGGCTCCGTAGGTCAGCCGCGTGACCACGATTGGCGTGCCGGCTTCGCCATTCTCGATACGGATAGCAAGGAAGTGGAGTACTACCGCACCCCTTACGACGTGGCCAAAACGCAGCAAAAGATGGAAAAAGCCATGCTGCCTGTGCCCCTCTACCGCCGGCTGGAATTGGGAAGGTGAGAACGGTAGACGGCATTCGGTAGGCGGTAGACAGGGACAGAATATCCACCCCGTTTACCATCTTCTGTCTGTGGTCCACCAACTCAAAACGGCAAAAGCAATAGACAACACAAGGTAGACCATAGGTGGCAACCGAACACCAACACCGCTGCCCGGTTTGCCGTCTACCGTCTACTGTCTACCTTCTACCAACTCAGAATTCCACGTAGACCGGTCGGACGCTGGGTGGCGCCTGGTTCCAATCCATCGGCATGTGCTCAAAGGTCACGCGGAAGGCGTGGGTTTCACCCGGCTGCAAAGGCGTGGCGCGATCCGCCAGGGGATGGGCCGTTTCCCGCAAAACGACCTGGTTGAGCACATCCACAAAATTCAATTCCACCTCAAGTCGGCGAACCGCCTTCGACCCCTTGTTCGTAACGCTCCCATCCAGGTAAGTAACAGAACTGCCCAGAAAGTTGACAGCCGCGCTCATGCGCAAGTCGGCGAAGGCAAGTGACGGAAGGTAAGCCTTCTGCTCCGCACTCATCACCGGCCGTCCCTCACTGGCCGAAACCGGGCGGGATACCGCATTATGTTGGTGGAAAACAAAGATGGCGACTACCACTGCCAAAATAAAGGCCACAATCAGAATAATGATGGAAGTGGAGGCGCCGTGATCTTTCCGGGACATGGTTATCAATTAGGTTCCAGCCACAGTGAGGCCGGATATCATCAGGGTAGGCGCCACGATGGCGCTGCGGAATTCGAGGTCGGAGCCCACCACCTCGATATGGTTCAGCATTTCTGCCAAATTCCCCGCGATCGTTACTTCTTCCACGGGATAGGCAAACTCTCCGTTTTCAATCCACATTCCCGCCGCGCCACGGGAATAATCGCCGGTCACAATATTAACGCCGAAACCAATCAATTCGGTAACGTAAAAGCCCGACTTCACGGACTTGCGAATTTCCTCGGCACTATGCGGCCCCGGCGCCATATAAAAATTCTTCGGCCCCACATTGGGAGGTCCGGCAACGCCGCGCGAGGCATTGCCCGTGGTGCGCATATTCAGCTTGCGAGCCGTGTAGCAGTTCAACAGATAATTGCTAAGCACGCCATTTTCAATCACGGGAGTCACCGAAGACGGAATCCCCTCGCCATCGAACGGTCGCGTGCCAAATCCACCCGGACGCAAACCGTCATCGAGGATGGTTACGCGTTCATTGGCAACTTTCTGGTTCAGCTTCCCGGTCAGGAACGATGCGCTGCGGTAGATGGCGTCGCCGCGCACTGCCTCAAAAATGTGACCGACCAGCGACGGCGCGGTTTCCGGGTCGAAAATCACCGGCACCTGGCATGTGGCCATCTTGCGCCCGCCCAGCTTGCGTAAGGTGCGCTCTGCCGCCTTGCGCCCCACCGCTTCGGGGCTCTCCAGGCCGCTCCGCCGGCGCGAAACGGAATACCAGTAGTCGCGCTGCATGCCGCCATCTTCCGCCACCGGAGCGACGGAACCCGCGCAGTAAGATGACCGGTAGCTCCCCGCGAATCCCAGAGAATTCGCATAGGCCTTGCGCCCTACACTCGCCTCAAACCACGCTCCCTCGGAATTCTTGATGCGGGGATCGGCGCTCAACGCCGCTTGCTCAGCCCGCCGGGCGTAATCGATGCGTTCTTCCGTGGAAAGCGCTGCCACATCCTCGGAATAAAGCTCCAAATCGCCTTCGGAACTACCCAGCAGCGCGGCATCCGGCAGGCCGCTGGCAGGATCCTCCGAGGTGACGGCCGCCATCGCCAGGGTCCGCTCCACCAACCGCTCCAGAGATTGGGCGGAGAAATCGCTGGAAAAAGACGATGCACTGCGCACGCCCCGGAAAACACGCAATCCCAGAGCCTTGGACGCAGCTTCCTTCAGCTTCTCGATCTGGCCGAGTCGCAGCGCCGTGGAAAAATCATCCGACTCGTGCACGGTTACGTCCGCAGCCGTGGCCCCCGCCCGCATGGCGCGATCCACCAGTTCCACGGCAATCTTTTCGAGTTGTGGTTCCATAATTAAGTACCCAGGAGGCAGAAGTCAGGAGCCAGGAGCAAAGATCCAACCGCCGACCAACTCCTGCTCCTACTCACCTTCCAATTTCTCACTCGGGACTTTGTCTCCTGGCTTCTGTCTCCTGACTCCCGACTCCTCTATGCAAACGACTGTCCGCCGCGCGGCGCTGTGCCGCCCACGGTCAGACTGCTGACTTTGATAGTGGGAATACCGACTCCCACAGGCACGCTTTGGCCGTCTTTACCGCAAGTGCCGATTCCCGGATCAAGCTTCAGATCGTTGCCTACAGCGGTGACGCGGGTCAGCACGGTGGGGCCGTCACCGATCAGCGTGGCGCCCTTCACCGGGGTCGTAATGCGGCCATCCTCGATCAGGTAGGCTTCTGATGCTGAAAACACAAACTTGCCGTTGGTGATATCCACCTGCCCGCCGCCGAAATTGGCTGCATACAGCCCGCGTTTGACGGAGCGAATGATGTCATCAGGAGCGTCTTGACCCGCCAGCATGTATGTGTTGGTCATGCGGGGCATGGGAATATGCTCGTAACTTTCACGCCGCCCATTGCCCGTGCGCGTGGTCCTGGTAATGTCGGAACTCAGCTTGTCCTGCAAATAGGCGCGCAGGATGCCGTTTTCAATCAATGTGGTCTTTTGGGTGGGCTCGCCTTCGTCGTCCACGTTCAGAGAACCGCGTCGCGACGGAATGGTGCCGTCATCCACCACCGTGCAAATGTCGGAAGCCACGCGCTGGCCCATCTTGCCGCTGAAAGCCGAAATGCCCTTACGATTAAAGTCCGCTTCCAGGCCATGACCGATGGCTTCGTGCAGCAAAATGCCCGGCCATCCCGGTCCAAGGACCACTTCCATTTCACCTGCCGGGGCCTCACGCGCCTCAAGTTGAATAACCGCCTGCCGCGCCGCTTCTTTGGCAAAGCTCTCGGGCGACCGTTCACCGGCGAAGAACTCCAACCCCACGCGCCCGCCGCCGCCACTGGAACCGGATTGCAGATTGCTTCCGTCCTGGGCGATGGTGAAAACGTTGAGGCGAACAAGCGGCTGAAAATCCGTCACCACGCGGCCGTCGGAACCGGCAATCATCACGTGGCGAATCTGGTCGCCATAGGTGGCGCGCACCTGCTTGATGCGGGAATCGTAAGCGCGAGCGGCAGTGTCCGCCTGTACGACCAGTTTTAACTTGTCGGATAAATCGCGATCGGTAGACGGCAACGCTACGGGGTAAAAATTGTGTTTGGCGTCGAGGGCACTCAGGCCCACGGTGGAGACGCGCGCCGGGCCGCTGGCAATGCGCCCCGCAATCCTCGCGGCCTTCATGATCTTTTCCGGGGCCAGGTCGTCGGTGTAGGCGTAGCCGGTCTGTTCCCCTGCCACCACGCGCACGCCACAACCCATGGAAATGCCTTCGGTGGCGGTTTTTACCAGGGATTCGTCAACCAGCAGCGACGAGGAAGTGGTGTGCTCAAAGTAGAGATCGGCGTATTCGCCGCCCTCGGAGAGCGCAGCCCCCAGATACTGAGAGAGATTCGCCTCCGTCAGTCCAAAGCGGTCGAAAAAAAACCGATCCGTATTGCCCATCTTGGTAAGCCCACCTCGTGTAAATCGCGTCATCCACATAATGTTTCGCGACAAACACCCTGAAATCCAACGTAACACACGGGGCTAGATGTGTCAATTTATGGGGATCGGGGCATTGGCTCATCGGTTCATTGGGTCATTGGGGAATTGCGATTGGTGAGAGGTGATTGGTGAGTTAAGGATCGCGATTTCGGTTTTTCAATTTTCGATTGTTCACTTGCGTCGATTGAAACTAAACCCGTAATCGTGCTAGCCTCAGCGCGCAATTAATTCATTCGTTCCGAACTGATAAAGGACTTACACCTCATATGAGAAATGCATTGAAACAAAATATTGCGGCAATTCTTCTAATTGCGTTTTTCGTCTTTCTCCCCCTCCATGGGCTTCAAGGAAAGGAACCCCCGAACGCCGGAGGCCCTTCCCTCAAGGTAGCTTCCCTACGATGCGAATATGACGTAAATCCAATAGGAATCGACGTGGCCCGACCCCGCCTGAGCTGGATTTTGGAAGCCGAAAAAGCCGGGACGCGCGGCCTGAGCCAGACCGCCTATCAGATCCTGGTGGCTACCAGTCTCGAAAAGCTGCGCGCTCAGGATGGCGATCTTTGGAACAGTGGCAAGGTTGATTCCGGCAATTCCATTCAGGTTGAATACGCGGGCAAAGCTCTGGCCTCGCGCACTCACTGCTGGTGGAAAGTCCGCGCGTGGGACCAGTCCGGAACGCCTTCCGCGTGGAGCGAACCCGGCACGTGGAGCATGGGAATACTGCATGCTTCCGATTGGGCCGGCCATTGGATCAGCGGCAGCGCCAGCGCAGACGACGCATCCGCAATCTATCTCCGCCGTGTGACGAGCCTTACGCAGCGCCCGGTGCGTGCCACCGCTTATGTTTGCGGCCTTGGCTATTACCAACTCTATGTCAATGGCAAGCGAGGGGGCGATCACGTGCTCGACCCCACCTTTACGAATTATGACCGGCGGGTGCTTTACGTAACCTACGACGTTACAAGCCTTCTGCGCGCGGGACAAAACGCTGTGGGCGTCATCCTTGGCAATGGCTGGTACCACCCCATCACCCCAGACCTCTTCGGATTCGAAAAGGCGCCGTGGCGGAAGCCCCCCAAGCTCCTCATCAATATCGATGTCGATTTCTCTGACGGCAGCCACCAAACCATTGCCTCCGACTCTTCCTGGAAATGGTCCACCGGCCCCATCGTGTTCAACTGCATTCGCTCGGGGATCACCGATGATGCGCGTGCCAGAATGCCGGGATGGAGCGAACCGCATTACTCCGACTCCGCTTGGCGCCCGGTTGCGCAGGTCGATGCTCCCAGAGGTGAATTGAGGGCGCAGATGCAGCCGCCGATGCGCGTCACGGAGACCGTTCATCCCGTCAAGATCACTGAACCGAAACCGCATGTTTACCTGTTCGACCTGGGCACAGACCTTACCGGATGGATCAAGTTCGAGGCGCATGGCGAGCCTGGTCAGAAGATCGAGTTGCAATACAACTTAATGCTGAAACCGGATGGCACGCTGGACACGAAATATTGCCATAGCCACACCTATGGGCGATTTCAGACAGATGAACTTATCCTCGATCAACACGGCAAAGGCGTGCTTGAGCCGGAATTCACCTACCACGGCTTTCGTTACGTGGAAGTCGCGGGCCTGAACTACAAGCCTTCACTCGAAAACCTGACCGGTTTCAATGTCCACACCGACTGGCAGACCGCTGGAACCTTTTCCTGTTCCAATCCCAAGATCAACCGAATGCAGGATGCCATCCGCCGCACCCTGAGCGAGTCAAATCACAGCATCCCGGGCGAAGAACCCACGCGCGAGAAAATGGGTTGGACGCAGGATGGCCTGAACTCCATGGAAGCTGCGCTGTACAACTATGACGCGGCGGCGGTCTACCGGAACTACATGTTTGACATGATCGACGCGCAGGAAGCGAATGGACACGTTCCGCCGATCATTCCCACCGACGGCTGGGGACTCACCAAGCCCGGCGGCGCGCCCCATGATTTCTCCGATCCCTGGTGGGGCGGCACTCTGCCCTACGTTGCCTGGAAGCTTTATGACTATTACGGCGACCGCCGCGCGCTGGAGGAAGCCTATGTGCCCATGAAGCGCTGGGTGGATTACCTGGGCACCGCGGCCAAGGATCATCTCATCAATTGGGGGCTGGGCGATTGGCTGGAAGTGCGGGTCGATGTCCACCGCAGGCTCACGCCGAAGGTCATAACTTCCACGGCTGGGTACTATTACTGCGCCAACGCCGTGGCGCGCGCCGCCGAATTGCTTGGCCATAGCAGCGATGCCCAAACGTACGCGCATCTGGCCGAGGAAATCAAAAGCAGTTTCAATGAGCACTTTCTCAACCCTGCCACGGGCCAATATGCTCCAAGCACCCAAGCTTCGCTCGCGCTGCCGCTCTACCTTGACATGGTCCCGGGTGGGCAGCGCCAACTCGTGTTGCAGAATTTAGTCGAGGATATACACGCGCACAAGGATCACATGACCACGGGCTTCGTGGGCGTGATGCCCATGCTCCATGGCCTTGCCGATTGGGGAAACCCTGACCTTGCCTACACCGTGGCGATGCAGGAGGACGTTCCCGGCTTTCTCCCAATGGTCGCCCACGGCGAGAAGACCATGGGCGAGTCGGTCGAAAGCGATATCGGCACCCGCCTGCATCCCTTCGGAACGTGCATCGGTTCGTTTTTGTACCAGGACATCGCCGGCATTCATCCTGACCGCTCGGCCCCGGGCTTCCGGCACATCATCATTCGCCCCGTGCTTGGCGACCTCACGTGGGCCAAGGCAAGGTACGATTCCATCAACGGTCCCATTGCCGTTGCCTGGCAACGCAATTCGAATAGCTTTACGTTGCACGTAAACATTCCTCCGAATACCACCGCCACGGTATACCTCCCGGCAAAGTCGGAACAGTCCGTGACGGAAAGCGGCAAGCCGCTTCTGCACGCACCGGGAGTGAAGGTCCTCAAGGGGGAAACAACCCAGGTTAAGGTTAACATTGGTTCCGGCGAATATGACTTTCGGATCCTAATGTGACCTAGGAGGCGGGAATGAGGACAATGGCAGCGGGTTCGCTCAAAAGACATTGCCTTGCCGTTATGGACGAGGTTCAAGCCAGGAGAGAGACCGTGGTGATCACCAAACACGGCAGGCCCGTGGCAAAGCTGGTCCCCGCCGACAAGGATACAGACGAGATATACAACTTCCTTCGCGGTAAGGGTGCGATTGTAGGCGACATTATTTCAATGCTGTCCAAATTAGCAGAAGCGCCGCGTGGCGAACACGGTTCTCCTCGTGCACGATCACGAATGCGACGCCAAACCAACGATTCATTTTCCCTCGCCCCCTTGGGGGAGTCCGATTGCTGGACCCCGATGGGGCCCATCGGACCCCAGCAATCGGGGAGGGGGGACCGCAAGGCGGAGGGGGCCCCACGCTCTGCTTGTCGTGGGGGTGAGGGGGTCTTTACCAAAATGGAATTCGGTCGCCAGCGTGGCAAAGGCAAGGGCAAAAGGCAAAAGTGAAATGCTCTTGTTGACAGTACCCCAGTAGGCCCCAGAGCCGATAGCGCGGAGTTATCCTGCTCCGAGCGGGATTACTCTGCGGCTTTTCGCCTGACTACAATGTAAGGTCGTCAATTATTGTTGTTTTGAAAAGGATATCGCGCGTGGCCGCGCGCTAGACCATTGAGGGGAGCGGCTGGAGGAACTCGATCCCTGCTTCACCGGCCAATTTAGATTCCGGCTTACCCACCCATACCACGCGGCCAGCAATGGCGCCTTCGGCGGTTTCCCAGGGAAGCACTCGAACCATTTGACCTTCGTAAACGGGTTCAACGCCCTCGATGCGGCACCCATGTTGGGAGACGTCAAGCATAAACCCCTCGTTCCGAATCTCCCCTTCGTTGGAGTCCATCAGGAGAACCAAAGCGAGCCGGAGAGGACGTCGGTCGGACTTGCGTTGTATGGAGAACGAGCTATCGGCCATGTCGACTACCGTAGCGCAAAAAGGAAGGGATTTCAAGCAAGTAGCGCGGATCGGGCGTTCTCCGAGAGGGATTACTCCGAGGCTTTTCCCCTTGGGACGCCTATAAACGACATATTAGGGGCTTGCTATCGGAACCTGACACGGTGAAATTTCGACATGAAATTTCGACATTGACCTGCCGCCTGCCGTACTCTACTGTGGCACTAGTGAAAACCTGATGGGAGAGAGCCGGGTGAAGTTTCAGATCGAATTGGACCGCGAAGAGGATGGGCGCTGGATCGCTGAAATCACCTCGCTTCCGGGAGTTCTCGCCTATGGCAAGAGCAAGCAGGAAGCGGTGGCCAAGGTCAAGGCGCTTGCCCTGCGCGTGCTTGCCGACGAAATTGAGAAAGAGAAGAAAGATAGGCCCCTCGATATCTCCATCGCCTGCTGCCCGTGAGTCACTGGCCGAGTACAAAAGCCCGCAAAGTTTTCAGTGCCCTCCTCCGAAACGGTTGGTCCGTCAAGGCGCAAAAGGGTTCTTCCTACATTCAACTGAGTCACCCGACCAGGGGTGAATTCACCTGGGCGTTCCACGACTCGGAGGGAATTGGGCCCAGGATGCTCGCCCGCATCGCTAAGCACACCGGACTTGAGCCGGAAGACCTCTAATTGCCATCTTGTCAAGCCCTGCAAGGCCAGGCGGACCCAAAGTTTCTGGTCTGCGTTAAATACTAATGCCCAAACCGATCAATCTCAAAAGCTAGGCGCGGCGGTAGGTGCCGTTGGTCACGAAGTCCTTCCGCCCCTGCCCAAAATGGAGTTTGCGAGTGGGCATGAATATGGCACCCTGAAGCGCAGAGCTTCGCTCTGCGCAGAACAAAGTGGGCGGTAAGCCGTTCCCCTACGCTGTAAGGCCAAGCAGTCACTGACACGCTAAAGCCGCCATGGCGACGGCACGCGTTCGGCCCAGAACCAGCGCTGCTGGTCCCCTCAACCTGGCGCCTGACACCGGCCCTTCCCACTTGCCTCTGCCCAGAAATCAGCAGACGTTTGCACGGGAACAACTTCGAAATCAACCAGGTCGTTCCAATGATTGGCCCACAATTGCAGGGGTTCCGGGCTCGCCGCTTCCATAATTTGAAAACAGCGGGTTCCGCTGGAATCCACCCAGCTTGCATGGTAGGTGACACCGTCGGGAAGCATTCGGCCTTTCTGTTGGAAGCGTTCGCCGATCCGGGCGGTGAAGCCCGGCTTGAACTTCTCGATAACCATGAAGAGCATGGTCCGCAGTTTATAACACATGACGTGTGCGCGAAACCCTGACGCTGGGGCGGGGGGAGGCCAATTGAATCACGTGTACACAGGGGTAGGTCGCGGGCCTGCCCACGCGGCGGGCAGAATCGCACCTCGGGGGTGCCCGTACGTTGTGTCACGGCCAGAACCTGTCCCGATGCATTTGATCGGGATGGCCATGGCACGGCTCTGGTTCCGGCCCCGCCGCGCTGTAGGCTCCCATTCTGGCATTATACTCTTGACAAGAGTATCGCTGTGGTATACATTGGACGCTTGTTAGAATGCGAACTCTGCCATGTCACTGCGTAAGTCTCCCACCCTGACTCCTGCTCTTCTCGCCTCCAATCGCCTCAATGCCGGGAAATCCACCGGCCCTCGAACCGCGCGGGGAAAAGCCTGGTCGCGGCTGAACCATTTGCAGGACGGGATGCATTCGCCGGAATACATCAGCTTTCTCAAAGCCCTGCTGCATTCGCCGCCATGCCGGGTACGAGTGACGGCGGAGGCGCTTCTTTGGGCCAAGCCAGTAATCCATTCCCTGTTCAGGGAGCTGGCGGAGTTAGGCGTCCAAATTGAAATTGATCTCTGCAACGAGAGCCGATTGAGGCGCGAATATGGTAATTGAAAAAGGATTCTTTTTTCCGCAGTTCGAAGCCGGAATGTCATTGAAAACAAACGTTTGGAGGATTTCCGAACAGGGATGACTCTGATAACTCCTTGAAAACAATACGGTTGCTATATTTCCAGGGAAATCGACGCTAAGTGATTCAAAAACCAGAAGATACCATGACTTTACGAGTCCACGAGGGGTGCACACGCAGGTTTTATGGCTCAGAATGGGGTCAAATCGACAATTCACAGGGCCAAATTGCACCTATTTGGCGCATCACCCGGTTTCAAAATACGAGGCGCTGCTTTGCGCATCACCAACCACAAACCGGCGGTCGCCAGAGTCGCCTTGACGCTCAGCGGAGGCGCGAATTAGAATGACCTATTCCTTTTTGCGCATTTTTGCAAGATGAGGGGGGTTATGCTGGACGGTCCGATTCCCGAGGGGCTTACTTTTGACGATGTTCTGCTGGTGCCTGATAAATCCGCGGTTTTACCAACCCAGGTGGATACTCGCACGCGCGTCACACGCAATATTAGCGTAAATATTCCCATTGTCAGCGCCGCCATGGACACGGTCACGGAATCGCGCCTGGCGATTGCATTGGCGCGGGAGGGCGGAATCGGGATCGTCCATCGCAGCATGTCGATCAGCCAGCAGGCGCTGGAAG
>CAYTMD010000130.1:0-13923 GCA_964438685.1 uncultured Acidobacteriota bacterium | reverse complement strand
TGGGATGCTTCAGCGCCGGCTGCGAATACGGCAAACCCACCACGGCGCCGTGGGGAGTGGTATTTACCAGCACCTTTGCCCATGAAGTCGCGGGGGTGCCGTTGGGAGTGCGTTTGCACCCCACGCAGCTCTACGAATCCATGGCAAATTTGGCAATTTTTGGCTTGCTGATCTGGTATTTCCCCAAGAAGAAGCGGGATGGAAATGTATTCCTCGCCTACCTGGGCCTGTACGCCGTGGCGCGATTCTTTCTGGAATTCCTGCGCGGCGACGAGGACCGTGGATTTGTGTTTCACCATCTGCTTTCGACGTCCCAGTTCATCGCCATCCTGGCCCTGGTGGGGATCGCCACGGTGGTCATCTGGCGGCGTATTCACTACGGGAAAGAATTGAGCGCGGCTCCCGAGCCGGAATCGACTGGTGCGGCGCGGCTGGACAAATTCGCACGAGTACAAACGGCGGAAGCAGGAACGATTGACGGCAAAGCGCATGCTGTTGCCGTGGCACCGGGCCCCAAACGCGGCAAGCGTTAAATTACAATGAGGTGTAAGCGGTGGAAGAACAAACACCAAATGAGAACGCGCCCCAGGAAATCAAGGCGCCTGAAGCCAAAGCAACCCCCGGATCAAAATTGCTGGCCGGCGCCCTGATGGCCGTGGCCCTGGTGGTGGGCTTGTACTATGTGAACCGCTATTGGATTGCGCCCGCGGTGAAGGCACAAAACAAAGGCGATGGGAGCCATCCGCTGGCGCCCACGTTTTCGCTGACCGACATCACCGGCAAGCCCCTCAATCTCAGTGACTACAAGGGGAAAGTGGTGATACTGGACTTCTGGGCGACATGGTGCGGACCCTGCCGAATCGAGATTCCCGGCTTCATTGAATTGCAAAAACGCTACGCATCTCAGGGCTTTACCATGATCGGGATCTCCTTGGACGATGGCCCGGAGCCGGTAGTGGCTTTCTATAAGGAATTGCAGATGAATTATCCCGTCGCCATCGGCAATGACCGGTTGGGAGAGCTTTATGGAGGAATGCCAGGACTCCCCACGACCTTCGTGATTGGGCGTGACGGCCGCGTCTATGCCAAGCACATTGGGGCCACCGATCCCCATGTCTTCGAGGAAGAGATTAAGGAGTTGCTGGCGGCCAGCCCTGAGGCCGAAGCCAAAACCTTCCACCAGGCAGGAATGGTTTTTGCCGATGATAAAGTCGAATTGGGCAACCCCGCAGAGATCGATTCGGAGGTGCCGGGCATAGATCTAACCAAGCTTACTGCCGAACAAAAAGAGGGCTATAAGAAACTACTCCAAACCAAGGTATGCACCTGCGGCTGTAATTATACCTTGCTCAAGTGCCGCCAGGTGGACCGAAGATGCACCTTAAGTCGAAAACTCGCTCAAGAACAATTGGATGCCTTTCTCAAGACAAAGCCCTCCGGTGCCGCCTCCAAGTAACTGAACTAACCCATCACATTTTGCATTGCCTCGGCAGCAAGTCCGGCAGTAGGATTACAATCCTCGATTGAATAGGAATTAAGATATATGCGGAAGATTCTGCAAGGCCTTGTATTAACGCTAATGGCAGCCCACCTGGGATGGGCGCAGAAGAGCAATCCCGTGGTGGATGCCCACGCGGTGATGGCTACCGACGCGGCGCACGCCAATTCTCCGGTGAAGATTGCCGTGGTGGCGCAGGTGGCTGCCGGCTACCATATAAACGATCACAAACCGACGCTGGATTACTTAATTCCCACCGGCGTTAAGCTGGAGCCCAGCGATCAGTTTAGTGTGATGAAAGTAGTCTACCCAAAGGGAACACCCAAGAAATTCACATTCTCTGACGTTCCGCTATCGGTATATGAAGGTACGATGGTGGTGGGCGCGCTACTACAGGCCGGGAAGAACGTACCGGCAGGAACCTATACGGTGAAGGGGAAATTCGCGTACCAGGCATGCAACGATCACGCCTGCCTGGCGCCAACCAGTGTGCCGCTGACCTTGATGATCAAGGTCGTACCCAAGAATGTACCGTTGAAACCCGTGGAATCCAATGTCTTCCAACGAATCAAATTCGAGTAGCACTCCCCAACCCGCCAAGCCTGAAGGCAAGCCCGGAAGTCCCGTAGGGATGGTGGCGCTAAGTCTGATCTTGCTGGCTGCGCTGGTATGGGCAATGGCACCTGCCCGCGCCAAATTTGAGCCGGCCCCGCTTCGGCCGGCACCCGCTGATTGCCCCAAGACCACGCCCACCTTTGTTCCGTCCGACGTCACGGACGTACCCGGGGTGGATTTAAGTAAACTTTCACAAGCCCAACGGAACCATGTCTTCTACCGCCTGAACATGGAGCCCTGCCCTTGCGGTTGCAATACCAGCGTCGTCGCCTGCCGGATCAGCCATCTTGCTTGCCCCGTTTGCGCCGATTTGATAAAGAAAATTGTGGCAGAAGAACAGCAAGGGCGATAGACGGAGCACCGTAGACGGTATAATGCATGCCGGATTGCAATCTCCGGACCGCATTCCTGTTTACCGTCTACCGCATGCCCCCTTCTGCCTGTTGGCTGAGGATTTCTATGAGAATCGGTGTGGTCTCCGACACGCACGGATATTTTGATCCCAAGCTTGTGCCACTATTGCGCGGCGTTGACGGGATCTTACATGCCGGCGATGTAGGAACACAGCCTGTACTCGACCAACTCCACAGCATTGCGCCGGTGCAGGCGGTGAGGGGAAACATCGATTCGGAAGCGTTGGGGCTCGCACCCACCCTCACGCGGAATTTTGGCGGCTTCACCTTCCATATGCTGCATGAACTTCCCAGGCCTCAGTCGACGTTGCGCGATTGGGCTCAGGCAAACCCTCTGGAAGGGAAACAGGCTGAGCACTGCCGCCGCTTTATGGAAGGTCTCCCGGAAGAGTGCCGGGTGGTGATCTTCGGCCATAGTCATGAACCCTGCGCGATAGTTCTATGGGGTAAGCTCTTCTTCAATCCCGGCAGCGCGGGTAAGAAACGGTTCTCATTGCCACGCTGCTGCGGATTATTGGAAATCTCCGCGCAAGGCGTGGCGGCGACATTTCTTGGCCTGGAAAGGTATAATGAAGACTTACCGGAAGGCATTTGCCTGCCGATCGGAGGAGCTTAAGCATGGGGAAACTACTGAGGTTTATGAAAAGCGCCACCGAAGTGCTGGCGACGGCGGGAGCCGTGCTCGCCGCGGCAATTGTGGTGGTGGAGACCTACCAAACCCTGCGCAAGAAAATGGATGCAGCTAAAGAGCCTTAGTCTTGCCGCGGCACGGACAGGTGCTGTGGCGTCAAAGGATGGCAACTTGATTTGCGGAATTCCACTTATTCCCGTGTTAGAATGCACCCAGAGAGTGATTTGCAGGTGCTTTAGTAGCAAGTGTGCTCTTGGGAGCCCCGTATGAAAAGCACAAATTTTACCTATTGGCAGGACGGCGAATACTTTCTCGGGTTCCTCAATGATTATCCCGATTATCAGACGCAGGGAATGTCAAAAGAAGAGTTAATCAGCAATCTGAAGGATTTGCTGCGGGACCTTCAATCGGGGGAGGTCCCTTATATCCGAAAGGTCGAAAAACTGGTCTTGGTAGATTGAAAAGACGCGACCTTATAAGAAAGCTACAAGAAATCGGTTGTGAACTGGTTCGCCACGGGGCGAGCCACGATTGGTATACCAACCCGAAAACCAAAAACTCGCAACCGGTTCCCCGCCACGCTGAAATTCAAGAAGGGCTGGCCAAATCTATTATCAAAAAGCTCAGTGGAGATGCCTAAACCTGCCGCAAGTGATCCGCGGCACGGCGCAGGCGCGCCACCACCCGATCTTGGCCCAACACCACGATGACTTCAAACAGGCTCGGCGCTACGGCCTGCCCCGTCAAGGCCACGCGTGAGGCGTTAATTAGCAATCCTGCCTTTACCCCTTTTTCTTCTGCCAGGCTGCGCAAGGCTGCTTCCGTTCCTGCCAAATCAAAGGGGTTCGCCGCCGCCATGCGCTCGGCAAGCGCATCAAGAAGCGACGGAATTGACCCGTCTTTCCAAAACTTTTTTACCGCTCCCGGTTCGTACGCGAATTCGTCGTTGAAGAACGCACGGAAGGGGCCGGCATAGTCCTGGATAGTCCGCGCGCGGGATTGCAGCAGCAAAACGATCCGCTTAAACCGCTCTTCCTCCTGAACTCCCATACCCGGGTCCCGAGCCGGCAATCCCGCGCCGGCTAATTCCCGTTCAACCAGTGGCAGCAACTGTTCCGGCAAAAGATGGCGAATATACTCGCTGTTCATCCACGCCAACTTTTCCAGATCGAAAACGGCGTTCGATTTGGAGACGGCGCCAAGATCGAAATCGCGAATCATCTCCTCGATCGTCACGATTTCCTTTTGCCCCGGAGGCGTCCAGCCGAGGAGTGCCAGGAAATTGACCAGTGCTTGCGGCAGAACTCCCTGCTCGCGGTAGGCGCCCACCGAAGTCGCCCCATGGCGTTTCGACAACCGTTGTTTGTCCGGCCCGAGAATCAACGGCAAATGCGCAAAGATCGGTATGGGTGCTTCGAGCGCCTGGTACATCAGAATCTGCTTGGGTGTATTGGAAATATGGTCGGCGCCGCGGACGACATGGGTTACACGCAGGTCGATGTCATCCGCCACAACTCCAAGGTGATAGGTCGGGTGGCCGTCTGAGCGGAGCAATACAAAGTCCTCAAGATCGCGATGCTCCACTTCAATGTGGCCAAAGACCTGATCCTCAAAGCTGGTCATGCCAGAATCAGGTATGCGGAATCGAACCGCGGCGGGGCGGCCCTCCGCGCGCAATCGGTCCCGATCCGCGTGACTCAGGGCGCGGCATGTGCCATCATACTTCCACGGACGCCGTTCGGCCTCCGCCTTGGCCCGCTTGGACTGAAGCTCCTCCGGCGTGCAAAAGCATGGGTAGGCGTGCCCCGAGCTTTGGAGACTCAAGGCCATGGCATGATAACGATCAAGGCGCTGGGATTGATAGATGGGGCCCTCATCCCAGTTGAGCCCCAGCCACTCAAGGCTCTCCAGAATGGCCGTGGTAAGCTCGGGCTTCGACCGGTCCACATCCGTATCTTCGATGCGGAGTATCAACACGCCACCCATGTGGCGCGCGAAAAGCCAGTTGTAAAGTGCCGTGCGCGCCCCCCCCACGTGAAGGTACCCTGTGGGTGAGGGTGCAAAGCGAACGCGGATATTATTCATGGTGCCAGCTATAACTCGGTGCAGCTCACGGTTTCGGCTGCTTACTATATGAATCAGGCCAATTCATCATGGTACGCGAATATGGCAGGGAAGGCAAAAAATTGGCGGCATTCGGATTATCGTTGCAATTTTCAACCACATAGCTCATCATCTTTCGTTTCGCCTGTCCGCAGCAAGGAAGCTAGAGGCTGGGTCAAGAAATACGCCTCAATCAATAGATTGAGCGATCGGGTGGGATGCTCGGCAATAGCCCTCTGCTGCGGTCAACCCCGGAAGGGGTAACTCAACGAGAGATTGGAATCTGAGGAGGAACACTACAGTGAACGGGAAAATGGTAAGCATTGAAGAACCTAAAGGAAAACTTGGCGTCTTGATTCCAGGCATGGGAGCCGTAGCAACGACTTTCATCGCCGGAGTTGAAGCCATTCGACGGAAGCTGAAGCCACCCATTGGCTCGCTAACCCAGATGGGGACCATTCGACTGGGGAAGCGCACCGATAAGCGCGTTCCCCTCATAAAGGATTTCGTCCCCCTGGCCAAACTCGACGACTTGGTCTTCGGGGGCTGGGACATCTTCACCGACAACGCTTATGAAGCGGCACTCAAAGCCGGTGTGCTGGAACGTACTCTGGTGGAATCCGTAAAGGACAGACTAAAGAAGATCAAACCCATGCCCGCAGTCTTTGAACAGAGGTACGTCAAGAATCTGCACGGCACCAACATCAAAAAGGGCAAGACCAAGATGCACCTTGCCGAACAGTTGATGGACGATATCAAGAACTTCAAAAAGCAGAACAAATTGAATCGCCTCATCATGATCTGGTGCGCATCGACAGAAATTTTCATTAAAGCCAAGCCCGTGCATCGCTCACTGGAAGCCTTCGAAAAAGGTCTGCGCGATAATAATCCAGACATCGCACCTAGCATGATCTACGCTTATGCGGCGCTTAAGCTCGGGGTTCCCTTTGCCAATGGCGCGCCCAACCTGACCCTGGATATTCCCGCCCTAATGGAATTGGCCCTGAAGAATCAGGTTCCTGTGTGTGGAAAGGATTACAAGACAGGGCAGACCATGATGAAGACCATCCTGGCGCCTGGGTTAAAGGCCCGGCTCCTCGGTCTGCACGGCTGGTTCTCCACCAACATCCTCGGCAACCGCGACGGCGAAGTGCTGGATGATCCCGACAACTTCAAGACCAAAGAGGAGAGCAAGCTCTCTGTCCTCGAATACATCTTGCAGCCTGGCGTTTACCCAACGCTCTACAAGGACCTCTACCACAAAGTGCGCATCAACTATTACCCCCCACGGGGCGATAACAAAGAGGGCTGGGATAACATCGACATCTTCGGATGGCTGGGCTACCCCATGCAGATCAAGGTTGATTTCCTTTGCCGCGATTCCATCCTGGCTGCCCCACTGGTGCTCGATTTGGTTCTGTTCCTCGATCTTGCCCAACGCTGCCCCGACTTGGCACGGCTGGGCATCCAGGAGTGGCTCTCGTTTTACTTTAAGAGCCCCATGGTCGCACCGCACCTCTATCCCGAGCACGACCTCTTCATTCAACTCATGAAGCTCAAGAATACCCTGCGCCATCTGCGCGGTGAAGAGTTGATCACTCACCTGGGATTGGAGTATTACGACTAAGAGGCAAGCGGAAAGGCTTTAACCGGATAATGCGGGCGTCTTGATGATGTGGAGTCTCCGGGATTTGACATCATCAAGACCCTGCAGGCTTCGGATGGGTTCGTGTTTACGAACGGCTTGCCCGGGCAAGCGTAAATTGCGCCAAATTGGAACGTTTTTGCGCTGTCCTGTTCACCCTTCGCTATAGATCCTTCCAGGTTTTTCCATTATCCGGCGGTTTGATCAAGTCTTCAGACCCGTCTTTGCAGCAGGTTCCCAAACAAGTTCCATTGTCGGCAGAATTCCCGGCTAGGCTTTTGCCGGGGCCTTCGACCGAAACGTCGAAGGGGCGGGTAACTGCGAAAGAAACTTCCCGAGGATTGAACCGACGGTGGCGAGTTGCGCCAGGTCAGCGTGCGTGAAGTCTGGACCCACCGGCTCACTGGGGCGTGCCTTGCGGCTAATCTGAATGACACCCAGTACTTTGCCCTCCACAATCATGGGCGAGCTCATGATCTTCTGGATGGGAGTGGCTTTCTCCTCATCCGAGAGATCAACAGCTTCGAAAACGGTGGGGTGTTTATAGGTGGGGAAATTGTTCACGATCTCACCGCGTTTTTCCCGGATGCTCTTGGCGGCCAGCGAGTGCGTAGTGGTCAAAGGGATAAGGCCAACCATCGTGAGTCTGAGCGGAAAAATAAAACTCAGCATCTTGGCGTCGGAGGAGACGCGCAAAATGGCCACTTCGTCCTTTTTGGCCTTAAAACCATTGGAGATTTGCGCTGCCAATCGGTTCAAATCCTGGTCGGAGGGGAAAGCCCCCGCCTTTCGCATCTCATCAACGAGCTTGGCTACGACGAGAACGAGATCGATTTCAGCCATCAGACATTGCTCCCTTGAGAGTTCCGAGGTAACCATTTTATTATACTGGACCTGGTATCCTCAAGCAATGACACTTTGCACCTCTTAGCGGAATTCCCCTGATCTTCAGGCTCTCTCCAGCGGAGCGATGCCGGTGGCAGATTGGGTTTGACAAATCCTTCCACCCATCCCGATAATTGCTAGCTTCTCACTTATGCGGCTCAAACACCTGGGAAGATATGCGCTGCTCGGTGCGCTGTTGGTCATTTGCGGGGGGCAGGCGACCCCTCCGCTGGCCTATGCCCGAATGCCCTCCGACCCGGGCGGGGTAGCAGCGCAGGCGCTGAGCCGCGCCATCATTATTGACACGCACGCTGACACACCCCAAGCCATGCTGGAAGAAGGCTACGACCTCGGCGACCTCCACAGCCCATATATGATCAGTATCCCCAAGATGCGCGCCGGGCACCTGGGGGCGGAGTTTTTCTCCATTTGGGTAGACCCTACCTGGCATAAAGAAGACCTGATCCATCGCGCCCTCGACCTGATTGACGCCACCCATCAGCAGGTGGCGAGGCACTCCGACGTGTTGGGCATGGCTGGCACAGCCGATGACATCGAAAGCCTGCACCGCGAAGGGAAAATCGCCGTCCTGATGGGCGTTGAAGGTGGACACCAGATCGAGGGCGACCTTCGCGTCCTCGACATCTTCTATCGCCTGGGCGTCCGTTACATGACGCTGACCCACACCAAGAATGACGAGTTGGGTGATTCGTCCGGCGACCAGCCGGGGTGGAAAGGCCTTTCGCCACTGGGGCGCCAGGCTGTCGAGCGCATGAACCAACTCGGCATGATGGTGGATATCTCGCACGTTTCCGACCAGACCTTTTACGACACCCTTGCCGTCAGCAAGGCGCCGCTGATCGCTTCCCACTCTTCCTGCCGAGCCCTGTGCAATGCCCGGCGCAATATGACTGACGACATGATTCGCGCCCTCGCCAAAAACGGCGGGGTTATGGACATCAATTTCTATTCCGGGTTTATCAGCCAGGATTACCAGGACGGCTTTGCGAAGATTGAAAAGCAGGTGGAAGGACAGCTTGCCGAGGCGCGCGCGCATGCTGCAAAACAAGGCAAACGGCTTTCGTACGTCGAAGAGGCGCAAATCATGCGGCAATTGACCAAAGGCTTGCCCATACCGTCTTACACGGCTATCGCTGACCACATTGACCACGCCGTCAAGGTGGGCGGAATCGATCATGTCGGCTTGGGCTCCGATTTTGACGGTGTGGACTCCATTCCCCGCGGCATGGAAGACGCCTCCAAGATCCCGGGCCTGGTCCAGGAACTCGCCCGTCGCGGTTATAGCGAAGAAGACTTGGAAAAAATCCTGGGCGGAAATGTATTGCGTATCATGCGCCAGGTGGAGCGGGTAGCACTCCAGACCCCCTCTACCCATTGAACGATGAAAAGCCGTCGGGCGCGGCAGCCTTTTCGTCAGGCTGATAGATGGATCTCGGAGGATGTATGAGGAAGCAAGCATTTTCAATCTTGATGGTCGCAGCATTCGCCTTGACGCAACTGGGCGTCCTGGCGGGGGCAACTCCCCAAGCTACTTCGGCAGCGAAGAATACGGCCAACTCCACGGCGCACAAGGCCGCTCCCACGCAAAAGAGCAGCCCTTCCCTGCTCAACCCGGCGTCGTTTAAACTTCAGGCACCTGCTACATTCCAAGCCAAATTCACCACCACCAAAGGGGATTTTGTTGTGGAAGTCACCCGCGCGTGGGCGCCTCGCGGGGCCGATCGCTTCTACAATCTGGTGAAATATCACTTCTTCGACGGCGCATCGTTCTTCCGCGTGATGCAAGGATTTGTGGCGCAATTCGGAGTCAGTCCCCGCCCGGATGTTACCCGCGCCTGGGAGAACACCACGATTGCCGATGACGCCGTCACCCAAAGCAATACGCGCGGGACCCTGACCTTTGCCACCGCAGGGCCCAACACTCGCACGACGCAGATCTTCATCAACCTCGGCGACAACACCAATCTTGATGCCAGCGGATTCTCTCCCTTCGGCAAGGTCATCAGCGGCATGGAAGTGGTTGACAAGCTCTATAGCGAGTACGGAGACTCCCCACCCGACGGTCGCGGTCCTGACCAGAACCGGGTGCAAAGAGAGGGGAAAGCGTATCTCGATAAGGACTTCCCCCAGCTCGACTCAATCAAGACTGCCGTAATCCTGCCGCCTGCGCCGGTTGCGCAGAGCAGGCCGGCAGCAGCGAAGAATTAGTATCTCTACCGCAGAGGCGCTGAGACGCAGAGAAAAAGGCATTTGCTTTCAGCTCTCTGCGCCCTCGCGCCTCTGCGGTAAAGTAAGATCATGACTGTAAACCCGGCATCGAGCCGGAACATCACAGAAACAGGAGAATTCATGAGCGATCTAAAACCGGGCCAGTATGCAATTTTTGATACGACTCTGGGTGAAATTACCTGCGAGCTTTTCCCCGATAAGGCGCCGGTAACAGTGCAAAACTTTGTTGGGCTCGCGAGTGGAACAAAGGAATTCGTGGATCCGAAATCGGGAGAGCGCACCAAGCGGCCTTTCTATGACGGCTTGGGTTTCCACCGGGTCATACCCAAATTCATGATTCAGGGCGGCTGCCCGCTCGGCCAGGGAACAGGCGGGCCCGGCTACAAGTTCAAGGACGAATTTACGGATGACCTCTCGTTCGACCGTCCCGGGCGCCTCGCCATGGCCAATGCCGGCCCCGGCACCAACGGCTCGCAATTCTTCATTACCGTCGCGCCCACGGATTGGCTCGATAAACACCACACCATCTTTGGCCAGGTCGTAAAGGGCATGGATGTTGTGGACAAGATCGTTAACACGCCAAAAGGCTCGGGCGACCGTCCTAAGACGCCGGTGGTAATGAACACGGTAAAGATTGTGGAAGTGAAATAATTGTGGTGCATGCGTGGCGCGGACTTCCAATACAGGTCCGCGCCACGTTTGCCTTCTGCCTCTAGCCTTCTGCTTTCCGGCTAGACCCCGATAATTTCCACCAACTCCTTCACCGCGGCGGCGGATTTCTCCAGCGCGGATTGCTCTTCCGGCGTCAGCTTGATTTGGACGATTTCTTCGATGCCGCCCGCCCCCAGTTTTACCGGGACGCCCACGAACAATCCCTTGATGCCATACTCACCGTCAAGATACGCGGCGCAGGGCAGGATTTTCTTGCGGTCGTTGAAGATGGCGTCGATCATTTGCACGACGGCCGCGGAGGGCGCATAGAAAGCGCTGCCGGTCTTCAGCAGGTTCACGATCTCCGCTCCGCCCTTGCGGGTGCGGTCGATGATCTTGTCGAGCTGTTCCTTGGGCATGAGTTGGGTAACCGGCACGCCGGCCACCGTGGTGTAACTCGGGACTGGAACCATGGTGTCACCGTGGCCGCCCAGCACCAGACCCTCCACGTCCTGCACGGAAACATTCAGCGCTTCCGCGAGGAACGTCCGGTAGCGCGCCGAATCAAGCACGCCGGCCATGCCGATGACCCGATTCTTGGGAAAGCCGCTGACCCGGAACGCCGTCTGCACCATGGCGTCAAGCGGGTTTGTGACCACGATTAGAATCGCGTTCGGCGAGTGCTTGGCCGCCTGCTCAACGGCCGCCTTCACGACCGCAAAGTTGGCTTTGAGCAGATCATCGCGACTCATCCCGGGCTTGCGCGGAAACCCCGCCGTCATCACCACGATGTCGGAATTGGCGGTGTCATGGTAATCGTTTGTCCCCTTGATTTTGACGTCGTACCCTTCAATCGGGCCCGCTTCCAACAGGTCCAACCCCTTGCCTTGTGGGACGCCTTCCAGAATATCAATCAGCACGACGTCGGCAAGTTGCTTGTCAACAATGCGGTGCGCAAGCGTCGCACCGACGTTCCCTGCTCCAATAACTGTTACTTTTTTGCGCATGAATGCCTCCCCCAAAAATATCGGGAGATCCGATGATCGGGCGATCGGGCGAACAACCAACCCGTCAGGCCACGTGGTTCTTGTTCAACCGATCACCCGATCTACCGATCACCCGATCTACTTCATGTTTTCAATAATCGCGCTGGCAAATCCGCTGGTGCCCAGCGTCTGCACATCCTTGATGCCTTCCATCTGCATCAGCCGTTGCAGATCGTACGTCACACGGTGCTGCACGATGGTGGCGGCAAGCGCGTCTTCAATCAGCTTGCCGACTTCCGGCCATCCCATGAACTCAAACATCAGCGCGCCAGAGCGAATGACCGCGCCGGGATTAATCATATCCTTGTCCGCATATTTGGGAGCCGTGCCGTGCGTGGCTTCAAACACCCCGAAGCCGTCACCGATGTTCGCACCCGGCGCCACACCCAGGCCGCCAATCTGCGCCGCACAAGCGTCAGAAAGGTAATCGCCATTCAGGTTCGGAGTGACAACCACCTGGTATTCTTCCGCGCGCGTCAGGATCTGCTGCAGCATGGAATCGGCAATGCGGTCATTCACCAGAACCTTGTTTTTCCACTGCCCCTTGCCATGCGTGGAGTAAATAGCGTCGAGGCACTGCTTCACTTCGTTTGCGACTTGCTTTTGGAAGGCTTCATTGGCCATCTCCAAGCCAGGTTCCACCATGGCCGCGTTGGCTTCCACGGAAAGGTTCGGGTCCTTATCCTTGTTGCCCAGAATCCAGCTCTCGCGCTCGGTTACAGTTTCGGAGCGGAACTCCTCCTTGGCCAACTCGTAACCCCAATCGCGGAACGCCCCTTCCGTGAACTTCATGATGTTGCCCTTGTGGATCAGGGTCACGGTCTTCAGGCCCTTGGCAATGGCATACTGCAGCGCGCGCCGTGCCAGCCGCTTGGTCCCGGTAATCGACATCGGTTTGATTCCAATGCCGGAGTCGGGCCGCACCTGCTTCTTGATGTTGTCTTCTTTCAGCAGGGCATTTACAAATTCGATTAACCGCTTCGCCTGGGGAGTGCCTTCGCGCCACTCGATGCCGGCGTAAACGTCTTCCGTATTCTCGCGGAAGATGATGATGTTCATCTTTTCCGGGCGCCGCACGGGCGAGGGTACGCCGGGAATAAATTTCACCGGCCGCCAGCAGGCATAAAGGTTCAGCATTTGCCGCAGCGCCACATTCAGGCTGCGAATGCCGCCTCCCACCGGAGTCGTCAGTGGACCCTTGATGGCGATGCGAAATTCTTTGATGGCGTCGAGCGTGCCTTGGGGCAGCCACTCGCCAAACTTGCGAAAGGCCTTTTCGCCGGCATAGACTTCGTACCAGATAATGCGTTTCTTGTTGCCGAAAACCTTCTGCACTGCCGCATCGAACACTCGTTGCGAGGCCTTCCAAATGTCGCGCCCGGTTCCATCTCCCTCAATGTAAGGAATAACCGGCGCATCCGGAATAACAAACCCGCCGTCCGCGTAGGTAATGGCTTGACCTTCTGGTGGGACAGGGTTCCCGTTATAGGCTGTCATGGGCAAAATGCCCTCCCTTGGTCGTTTTCTTGTCGCTTGGGTATAGACTTTGCCAGACTTTAGTACCGAAACAAATTAGCATAGTACAGCGGTTAAATGGTGACAAGGAGAGAATGGGAGTTGCCCAATTGTCCTTTGCCCGTTGTCACTTGTCCGCTCCCGTTATCCCCAGCGCGGCTAGGACAGGTGAAGCGAGATTGGCGTTCGGCTCGGGGCCAGCGCTACCGGGCACGACACGCCGGGCGGCATCCGGCACGTGACGGGAGCTTCCACAATTGGCAGCGAAGGATATCTTCCCCAACACGCGAGGCGTGACAAGACAGCCGGCGATTTCTGCAAAACAGGTGTGCTTCGGTATAAAATGTCGTTCCGTTGTGTAGAAATGTCGCTTTTTATTTCGGTAACAGTGTCATCTTTTTGTTTGTTTTCATACACATTCCGGCTTCGTTCGTCATTTATTAACATCTTTTTTTCAGTGCGCGCTCCCAACGCCAGCATTCTCCCTCCGCCGCGACCATGGAACGTCCCCCTGCTTTGGATGATTTGTTCGGTTTCTTTCGCATCGGTCTGGGCCTTCGTCCTTTCCCCCGGGTACCCGGTGGGGGCGCCGCGTTCCGCCCCTGTCCCTTCCATGCTAGCCTAATCCCGAGCCCACCTGTTTTGTCAACAGAATTCTTGCCCTATTTCCT
>CAYTMD010000129.1:0-13929 GCA_964438685.1 uncultured Acidobacteriota bacterium | reverse complement strand
CGTGACGGCTGGTGAGAACGCCCGTCGCGGTCCACCTTCTCCCCTCGGAGAAGGTAGGAAATATCGCGCGGGGCGCGAACGCGCAAACCCGGTCGATCTTGCCGAACGCTTCAGCGGCAAATCGAAATCATCAACGTTGGAAGATCAGGAAGTACTGGTAGGGCAGGAAATCAAAATCCTGGACGACGTGGAAGCCCGCGGCCTTTGCCTCTTCAATCATCGCCTCTTTATCGATCTTCATCGCGAGCGGGGGGCCAAGAGGTAAAGGCTTCTTGATGAAATCAATGTTAACCAGCCTGCCGCCGGGCCGCAACGCTTTGGCAAGCAGAGGGTAGTAGGTGGGACGTTCCGGAATGTGATGCAGCGAGTCGCAGATAAAGATCATGTCCACGGAGGCGGGCGGCAATTTGGGATCATGCTCCGTGGCCTGCACGAGTTGAATATTCTTCACCCCATCGTTCTGGGCGCGCTGCCGGACGTAGTCCAGCATTTCAGGCAGAATATCAATGGCATAGACTTTGCCCTGGGGGCCTACCGCCTTGGCAAACAGCAGGGTGAAATATCCCGAGCCGGCGCCAAGATCCGCCACATCGTCGCCCGGTTTCAGGTTCAGCCTGGCTACAACTTCATTGGGCTTCTGCCATTCAGCGCGTTTGGGATCTTCAAGGGAATGGATATAACCGCTGGGCGTTTCCGGAAGCGGATGCTGCGCCCGGGCCACCGGCGTCGTGGCCATGCACGCCATACCCATACCCATGGCAAGCAATGCCACCCGGCGCAAACTGAACATGAATTGATCGGGGCGGGATGAAGTCATGGGCCAACTCCCGTTAGCAAGCGTGGGCGTCAGCGTTGGTATTCGACGCCGTAATACCGGCCGGACGTGCCATCCGCCGACCACACTATTCTTGACTTTGTTTCCATGGGAGCCTGGTTTTGCGCGTAGGGGAGAGTTATGTAGATCTCGTCGCCGGGTGAGAAACGCTGGGCACTGACGAAGCAAAGGCCTAATTTGGAAACATCGCGCGTTTGCGCAATATCGACGACGCCCCAGGAATTGCGCACACGGAGTTGCATGGCAAGTTTCAATCGGCGCGACCGGCGCTGCTGCTGCATTCCCTTGGTGTCAGCTTTCTTGGATCGGATCAGAATCTCTTCCGTAACCACCTGGGTGCTGGGCTTCCATCGGGTGGTTTCGCTGCAGCGGTCGCAATGACGCGAGATGAGCCCCGTAGCAAGCAGGACCTCATATTCAATGCTGGAAAGGGTGCTCTGGGCGGCCGCCTTGCAAGCCGCGCACTCAATAAGCACGCGGGGCTGTGCGCTATCATCGGTGGCGCCAAAGCTTACACCCCAAATAGCGCTATCGGTGTGGATGGCTTCAACCCCCCATTCACAGCGGCTGCCAAAAACCTGCTGGAAGGCGCCGACCACGCGGAATTCTTCCTCCACCCCATTCTCAAGATTGGTAACCAGCACGACATCGTCAGGCAGCAAGGAGTGCACCAGGCTGATGCGCGCACCTTGTTGATTAAAACTGACCGTCACGGTCTCTTCCGCAAAAGAGACTCCCGACGCGTCGTTTCCGATGACCCGAATCCGAACTGGCGCTAGAATGCGTTCAGTGCGGCGTCGCCCCAGAATGCTCATGAACACACTGTCTGAAAAAAGCGAAAGTTAATAATGCTTTAGTAGCTATCCACGCTTCGGCGAATTTGGCTGCCCAGCTTATGCCTGGCACACCGTGACCGACCTCCATGCACGCCGCTGCGGGGGTTCGATTCGAAAATAACCTAACCCACCGGCACTGTCAATCTTTGCATGCACTTCGGGTACGCAGCATAGAAGTGAAAAGGGAGCCCGTGACGTGGCGCGGGCAGACTGCCCCGATCCATCGAGGTCCCGCCCGCCGTGAAGCGGTGAAAGAACAAACAATCTCACGCAAAGTCGCCAAGACGCAAAGACCGCAAAGGATAATTGCTCTGTTTTCTTTCCGGCTCTGCGCCTTTGCGCCTTTGCGTGAAATGCTTGTGAATTGCCGGGGATCTTTCACAAAGGCGGATTACGAGAAACTTGTCTTCACCCTTCCACCGAAGTCCCGGGCTGCTTCTTCCCTTTTTCGCCAGGATTGGCGCTGTCGGAAGCAGCCGCGGACGATTGGTTCAGCAGGGCTAAAGCGGCGGCCTCACTGTCAGCCACCACAAAAAATTGCGTTAACTTGACTTCGTCCAAAATCTTGCGCACGTGGCGGTTCAAACTTGCCAGGACTATTCCCGCCCCGGCATTCTGCACCGTCACTCGCGCCCCCGCCAGAAATCCCAGTCCTGTCGAGTCAATGTAGGGTACGTCGGCGAAATCAATGACAAGCTTCAGGATTCCGGCATCCATCAGGTCCTTCACCTTTTGCCGCAGATAGGGCCCATCGCTGCCAGCCAGGAATTTGCCGCTAAGGCTCAAAATTGCCGCATCCTCATTGAAACGCACCGCAATTCTCATAATTGCACCTCGCCACCGCCACCCGCATGGTTATCACGCCTTGTCAGAGGGGAATTCAAATTATAACAATGATTGTTTGAGAGTTCTCGCCAAAACTCAAAAAAGTAAACCGTTGGAATGCTACGAGAGGGAGCAAAGCCATGTCAAGTACGACTCTGGGGGTGGCAAATCTGAACGTGGCGATGCCATCCCGGCGGCTCAATGACGGCGGGAAGCCGGCGCGACACTTGCCAGGGCACCACGTCTGCGGGGACGACTCTGCGGACAAAGCCCACCGACCTCACTTCGGGAAAAAATCCACGCCTTCCTTCCCGAACCACGTGAAGCGCGCCGTCTTTCCTCCCAATCGCCAGCGCTCGGGCGATGTGGTTTCCATCCAGTCAAGCGGCTCCGCTTCCGGTTGGATTCGAGCGGCGGTGGCGAGGGCTTCCTTCATCATGCTTTTCTCTTCCGCCGTAACCTCCGCAGGGTTGGCGGAAATAAACAGCGCGGTGCCGCTCCGGGCGACCAAATCGAACCATTGACGAGTCATTTCCGGGGGGACAGACCTTGAAATCGGTGCGCAATCCGGATCGGCCAGGAAGAAAGCGCGGTGCTGCGGCAGGCGGAATGCCAGCGTATTCACTCCCATTTTGCGCGTCCGGTCCCACTCGTGCCCGCTGGTGTCATCTCCGGTTCGCTGCACTTCAAATATTCCCGCCCCCAGGTGGCCCACGGTATTGCACCCGATCAGAACGGCATCGCCCACACCTTGCCGAATCGTGCGATACAATTGCGAAACGATTTCTGCGGACGTCTTGGTGCGATCGGCAAAGTGCCACCCCGCTGACGTTAACTCTTCTCCCATCTTCATGCCCCAGCGGCCCAGAATGTCAAAAGTGGAGTAATCGTGCTTCACCAACTCGTATCCCCAACCCGTCACTCTTTGCAGTCCCTGCCGGATGTATTCCAGGACCTCGGGCATGCTGGGGTCAATGACGAAGGGGGAATCCGCCGCTTGCGGCCTGCCCTCCACGGAGAGTTTCCATCCACTCGCGGCTGGGTCAACCGTCAGCAAGGGCCGCACCCAGATGCCGGCGCGCACACCACGCTTTTTCATCTCGCCAGGCAAGCTGGTCACTTCAGGAAATCGAAGATTGTCCTCGGTCCACGGGCCCGACCCATTCCGCGCCTTCCCCCATCCCTCATCGATAACCATGTACGGCGGATTGACGGCAACCGGCGACAACTCCGCCAACTGCTCCACGTCGCGCAGCACATTCTCCGCTGACATGTTCTGGCCATAAAGGTAGTACCAGTTGTTCGAACCATAGACGGGCTTCTCCGGCAACCGTGGATGCTCCGATAGCGCGCGGCAAAGTGCCCTTGCGGCATGAAAAGGGGGAACATCAGGATTGCCCCGAAGCGCCACCACCTCCGCCGCCGCCAAGCGCCGTTCACCCAATTGCACACCGCAGCCGCCATTGCGGACATCGAGCCACAGGGAAATGCCTTCCGCATCCACCTGCCAAAAGCAAAATGCGTTCGCCCCGGTCTTCACGCCATAACCGTGAGTTCCCTGCCCCGTCGCGGCCAGAAAATACCAGGGCATCACGCGTTCGGCGTTGAACCCGCGCCATTCCAGGTCGCCATAGGAGCGCTCCCAATGATCCCCTAAAAACCTGGTGTTGTCCGGAAGTCGCCCGGACCACCGCAAATGGATGCGCTCAAGCGGACTGCGGGGCGCTGCCACGGAAATAGCAAGGCCGTTTCCCTTGCCGGACTGCTTCACCTGGATCGTAAGTTCAACGTCCTGCACCTGCCATCGACCCGCCGAATACGACAGCGGAATACGGCCAGTACCTTCCATGTAAGCAGCGGCGAATTCGGGCTGGCGGATAATATCCACGAAGGTCGACTTCGCTTCCGCGGCTGTGGCTTTTGGCGCGTGGGCTGCCGCCACCGCCGCCATGCCTGTTCCAAGGAACGCCCGGCGAGATCTATTCATAATGTTGAATTACTCCATTCGAGTTGAAGCACCGTCATTGCAAGCAAGCCCTGACAAATCGGAGGTTGAACTGAATCCGCTGCCCTCGCCCCCTTGGGGGAGAGGGTGGCCCGCAACCGGCGCTTTCACCAGACGGGGCGGGACGGGTGAGGGGGTCTCAAAAGCGTAGGGCAGTGACAAGTGACGAATAGTCGCCGACAACATGCCGCGGCACTTGGAATGGCCCGTCCCCACCTCGTCAATCTCACACACTTCGCCCGCATCAGATGTGCTCTTCAATGCGATTGACTACGGTCTTCAGTGCTTTGATGCGCGCCCACCATTTCCAATTTCCCTCAATGATCGTCCAGGGAGCGCAGTCCGTGTCCGTCTTGGCGAACATGTCTTCCAGCGCCTCAATATAGGCATCCCATTTTTCGCGGTTGCGCCAATCCTCTTCCGTCAGCTTCCAATTCTTCCAGGGGTCTTTCTCCCGCTTCTTGAACCGGTCAAGCTGCTCTTTCTTGGAAATATGAATCCAGAATTTGACCAACACCAACCCGTCGTCGGTCAGCGTTTTCTCAAACTGATTGATCTCATCATAGGCGCGCTGCCATTCTTCCTTTTTGGCGAATTTCTCCACGCGCTCCACCAGCACGCGCCCATACCAGGTGCGGTCAAAAATGCTGATGCGCCCTCGGGACGGCAGCCGCAGCCAGAAACGGCGCAACCAATGATGGGATTTCTCCGCCGCACTGGGAGCGCTGATCGCGTGCACCTCGTATCCGCGGGGGTCGAGGGATTCGGTGACGCGCTTGATATTTCCCCCCTTGCCCGCCGCGTCGCAACCTTCATAGGCCACCGCGACGGCAATTCCCTTCTCGATGATCTTGCGCTGCAACTTCAACAGCTTGAATTGGTACTCCTCCAACAACTCTTCGTACTCTTCCTTTGATTCCAGCTTCTTGTCGAGATCGAGTTTATCGAGGTACCCCATGGATCTTCCTCCTAAAGGTATGAAACACTTTGCCGGCAAACTTGAAGGAGCCACTGCATCTGGACCAGCGGGCGGTTGCGTGGTAAATCATACTTCTGGTCCAAAAGTCCGATGACATCTGGGGGCGGATTCTACCAGAACCGCACACTTAGCCGCAAAGGGTTTTACGGCAAACGTAGCGCGGCTACCGGCGGTACGAGGATCCAAAAACAACAGCGCCGGTCCCGCATCGCGGAACCGGCGCTAATTGAACAATACCAGGCGTTACTCTAAAAGTTCCCGCCCTATTTCTTTTCCTCATGGTCGGGATGCTTCGAGAGGTCCGTGGGCGCTGCGCCCTCGGCAGGAGCACCGGTCTTGGCACGCTGATCACGCAAAACAGCTTTGCGGCTCAGGCGCACCTTGTTGCCCTCCACGGAAATAACCTTCACCAGGAGTTGATCGCCCATTTTCAGCTCATCGCGGATATCTTTAATTCGATGCTCCGCCACTTCGCTGATGTGAAGCAAACCGTCCGTGCCAGGGAAGATTTCCACGAAGGCGCCAAAATCCGCCAACCGCACGACTTTACCGAGATAGGTCTTGCCAATCTCGGCTTCCGCCAGCAGGTCGCGGATCATCTTCAGTGCCTTGGAGGCCGAAGTCTCGTCGGTAGCGGCCACGTTTACGCTGCCATCATCTTCGACGTCAATCTTCACGCCCGTCTGTTCGATGATGCCGCGAATGACTTTGCCGCCAGGTCCGATAAGCTCGCCAATCCTTGAGGGATTGATCTTCAGCGCATAGATGTGTGGGGCATAATTGGAGATTTCGGTACGGTTCGTGGGCAGAGTCTCCAGCATCTTGCCGAGGATATGCATCCGTCCGGCTTGAGCCTGGGTCAGGGCCTCCGCCATGATCTCCGGAGTGACACCCGTAATCTTGATGTCCATCTGAAGCGCGGTGATTCCGTCCTTGGTTCCAGCAACCTTGAAATCCATGTCGCCATAATGATCCTCTGGACCGGCAATGTCAGAAAGAATGGCATACTTGTCGCCTTCCTTCACCAGGCCCATGGCGATTCCCGCCACCGGCGCCTTCATCGGAACGCCGGCATCCATTAACGCCAATGTTCCGCCGCAAACTGTAGCCATGGAGGATGAACCATTCGATTCCATGATGTCGGACACCACGCGAACCGTGTAGGGGAACTCTTTCTCTTCCGGAAGCATGCTGATCAGCGCGCGTTCGGCCAAAGCTCCGTGGCCAATTTCGCGCCGTCCGGGACCGCGCATGAAGCCGACCTCACCCACGCTGAACGGGGGGAAGTTGTAGTGCAGCATGAAGCGCTTAAAGGCTTCTCCCTCAAGCACATCGAGGCGCTGCTGATCTTCGCCGGTACCCAGCGTGGCGGTAACCAGCGCCTGGGTTTCACCGCGCGTAAACAATGCGGAACCATGCGTGCGGGGCAGGAATCCGACTTCGGAAGTGATGGGGCGCACCTGATCGAAGGCGCGGTGGTCAGGCCGTTGCCGCTTCAGCAGCACGTCATCACGGAATAACCGCTCTTCCACTTCATCGGCAAATTTAGCCACCAGCTTGCGCTTGGCCACATCCTCTTCAGGATAGCCGGCCACCAGGTTCTTTCGAATATCTGCAATCTTGCGCTGGCTCGTCAGTTTGTCGCAATTGGAGGTGTCCATGGCAGCATGGATGGCTTCCTCCACTTTGCCGCGGACTTCCTGGTACAACGCTTCGTCGCGTACCGGCGCTGTGAAATCACGCTTCTTCAAGCCCAGCAATTCGAAGAGTTCCTTTTCCGCCGCCACAATCCTGCGGATCTCGCCGTGCGCGTACTGGATGGCTTCAATAATCGTCGCTTCGGAAACTTCCTTGGCTCCCGCCTCCACCATCACGATGGCATCTTCGGTGCCCGCCACAGTCAGGTTCAGCGGACTGTCCTTGATCTGCGTGTACGTGGGATTCGTGGTCAATTTTCCGTCCACCAGTCCCACCCGCACGGCGCCCACGGGGGCAAGAAACGGAATGTCAGAAAGGTAGAGTGCTGCCGTGCCGGCCACTAATCCGATGACGTCGGGGTTGTTTTCCGAATCAGCGGAAAGAACCATGGCAATAACTTGCGTTTCATCCCTGTACCCATCAGCAAAGAGGGGACGAACAGGGCGATCGATCAGGCGGCTGGTGAGAATTTCTTTCTCGGTGGGCCGGCCTTCGCGCTTGAAGAAGCCGCCGGGAATCTTCCCCGCAGCGTAGTTATATTCGCGATAGTCCACGGTGAGGGGAAAGAAATCAATTCCCTCACGCGGATTGCTTGAACACGCGGTCGCCAGAACTACGGTGTCACCGTAGCGCACGTAGGCGGAGCCATTGGCTTGCTTGGCTACCTTGCCGCATTCAATTGAAAGGGTCTGTGAACCCAGGGTAATACTAACTTGTTTCATCTATTTTAATCCTCCCAACAATCCACGCCGAGCCCCACACAGGGGCCACATAGCGGGTCATAGCATATTCACTGACATTCCAGGGGAAAACTTCAGACCCTACCGTCAGTTATGCAGGTTATTCAGGGAGCTGTGAATCGAGGTGGATGTTGATCGGATGGGAACCCCAAGCCCGGGTTGAAGGCGCCCAAAAAGCAAAAGCGATCCACACCGGAAAACCGGGGGATCGCTTCGCCAACACAGCTTGTTTTGCCACAAAACTTGAAACTTTTTCGTTATGCACCGGGCTACTTGCGGATGCCCAACTTCTCAATGATCTGCTTATACGACTCAGGATCACGCCGTTTTAGATATTCTAAATGCCTCTTGCGCCGGCCCACCATGTTCAGCAATCCACGCCGCGAAGCATGGTCCTTACGATGGGCACGAAAATGCTCGTTCAGGTAGCTGATACGCTCACTGAGCAGCGCAATTTGAACTTCGGGCGAGCCCGTATCCTTTGGATGGACTCGAAATCGCTCTATGGTATTGACTTTCGACTCACGGGCTAACGGCATCCGCCTCTCTCCTCGCTTCTCATCTCGTCTGTATGTACCCGAAAAGAGTAGCACGAACTTTTCAGTTTCGTAAAGGAAATTCACAGGCAGCCGTTATAATTCCCCCCGAAGAACCTGCCATCGCCTCCACAATTCCCCCAAAAACCCGCTAGCGACGATCCCAAACCAGCGCTTCTGTCTCAATCTCCCCCGCTCACAGGGCCGGTGGACGGCATCAGGAGAATTTCTTCCACCAGCGCACGCCGGGATTGCACCAGCGCGCTTAGTACGGCGGCCGCAACATCCTCAGGTTGTAACAAGCCCTCACTCCGCACCGGGAAATCAAACTCATCTTTCATTCGCGTATCGGTCATTCCGGGCAAAATGGCCGTGACGCGAATGCCGTCCGCGCGAAGCTCGCGGCGCAGAACGCCCGTCAATCCCAAGGCGCCGAATTTTGCCGCGGTATAGGCGGAACAGTTTGGAAACGCGATGCGGCTGGAAACGGAGAGGATATTTACCACGTCACCCTTGCTTCGCCTGAGCAGCGGCAGCGCCGCTTGCGTGGTCAGGAAAATAGACGTGAGGTTGGTCTCAAGATTACGCCGCCAATCGTTCAGCGTGGTTTTGGCGAAGGGCTTGAAAGTGAAAACCCCGGCATTGTTGATCAAAACGTCGAGCCGGCCGACCTGCTTTCGCACCGCGTTGATGAGCCTCTTCACCTCGCCAGGATGGGTAACGTCCATGGACATACTCATGACCGTACCAGGAACCTGTGCCGCGGCACGCTTCAGCGGTGCGGGAGTGCGCCCCACCAGGATGAGCCTGGCGCCCTCGCCGTCCAGTGCCCGGGCGATCGCCAAACCAATCCCCCGGCTTGCGCCGGTTATGAGAACCGTCTTGCCCTCAAGTTGCCTCATGTCATAATCACGAATGTAATACCAAAATCTAGCGATTCCTCTTCCCTCGCCCCTTTGGGGGAGAGGGGGGACCGCAAGGCGGAGGGGGCCCCACGTTCTGCTGGTTGTGGGGGTGAGGGGGTTCGTAACAAGATGGGGGAATGTATGAGACTAGGCTTGAACTCGGCCCAACGGTTTTAACCCCCTCACCCGTCCCGCCCCGGCTGACGAAAGCGCCGGTTGCGGGCCACCCTCTCCCCCAAAGGGGCGAGGGAAGCAAATCCAAATCGACTTCCACGTACCAACCGAGGTTTTCGCGTAGACGCTTCAGCCCCGCTCTTTGACCAGCCGCAGGAATTCCGAGCGCGTTACATCGCAATCGCGAAAGGCCCCGAGCATATGTGAAGTCACCGCGATGGAGTTTTGCTTCTCCACGCCGCGCATAATCATGCAAAGGTGGCGCGCTTCCACGATGACGCCGACTCCCTGCGGTTTGATCTTATCCATAAGGGTTTCGGCAATTTGCACCGTCAGGCGTTCCTGCACCTGTAAGCGCCGCGCGAAGACATCGACGATGCGGGGGATCTTGCTGAGCCCGATCACCTTTCCATTGGGAACGTAAGCCACGTGGCAACGCCCGAAGAATGGGAGCATGTGATGTTCGCACATGCTGAAAATCTCAATGTCTTTCACAATCACCATTTCGTCGTACGCCACCGAATAGAGCGCTCCGTTCAAAATCTTGTCGATGTCCTGGTGGTAACCGCTGGTCAGAAAGCGCAGGGATTTCGCCACGCGCGCGGGAGTCTTCAGGATCCCTTCGCGATCGGGATCCTCCCCCAAATCCGCAATCAGCTTCCGCACGGCTCCGGCAATGGGATCGGCAGGGCCAATGGATTCTAGTTCCTCAAGCTTCTCCAGATCATGAGCTTCCATAATTTCCTCAACCCTTTCCCTTCCCTGCGCCGGCTCCCTCGGCCACGCATTCAAACGAATTCAAGCTCGTCTCTTCCAGTCGTATGCGATTAAGTTGAAGGCCGCCCTCGGCACCCGCCTCCTCCAGAGGATGACGCAATAGATTGTAGATTTCCAGGCAGAGGTTCTCTGTCGTGGGGACCTTGGCGCGGAAGTTTTCCATATCAAGATTCAGGTTTTTGTGGTCAAGCTTGTCGAGAACGCGCTCGGCAACAATGCCATCCAGCTTCACCAGGTCAAAAACCATGCCGGTGGCAGCATTGATGGCGCCCGCCACCCTAACTTCCAAAAGATAATTGTGCCCGTGTCCATTGGGATTGTTACATTTCCCGTACACACGGAGATTTTCCTCCGGGCTCAGAGCCTCGGTGTGCAACCGATGCCCGGCGGAAAATCGGTAGCGTCGCGTGAGGTAAACCATCATTCTCCGTAGTAATCCGCAAATAGGTCGGGGTTCTCGTACACTCTGATTCGATGCAACTTGCCATGCGCAAGTTTCGGCGCCAACAGATTCCAAATCTCAACCGCAATGTTTTCCGTGGTGGGATTCTTCTCCGCGAAGGCAGGAACTTCCTTATTCAGGAACTTGTGATCCATTAATTGGATGACTTCCCGTTCCAGAAGGATCTTTAGTTCCTTGAGGTCCATGACCATGCCCGTGACGGGATCGATGGCGCCACTGACGGTCACATCCACAACATAGTTGTGGCCGTGCCCCAGGGGATTACTGCACTTGCCGAACACCCGCTGGTTCTCCTCCGGGGTGAAATTCGGATTGTGATAATAATGCGAAGCGGAGAATTCCGCCCGTCGCGTTACGTAAATCATCCCTTTCCTTTCGTGGCGTAATGGCGCCCCTTCCATTCGATGTTCCCCGTGGCACGATGCGCACGCAATGAATTCACCATTAAGGCCCCAAGAATCGCGGCTCCCACCGGTTGATAATTCGCCAGGGACGCCTCAAACCCCAATTGCGGCAGCACCCGCCCGTAGTTCCATTGGCGCGCCAGCGCCACCAGGAAAAAGCATACCGCTGTCAGCATCGCCACGCCACCCGCCCGCATTAGCGCGACCCAAAGGCACGCGGCCACAAAAGCCAATACCGGCAATACATCCAAAAACCAGAGCGAGGCGACCGCGGCAAGCATCCGGGGGACATTCCCACCGTATAGGAGGTAAAGATTCTTCGTCCAACCCTGCCACATCTCAGCAAAGGTGTGGTACATGCGCGTCCGTACCCATTGAGCGCCCGGCAAGAACAGCAATTTTCCACCCCGCGATTTGATTCTGCGCGCCAGTTCCACATCTTCGAGAATTTCCGACTTAACCGCCTCATGCCCGCCACTACTGTCATAGATCGCCCTGCGCACCAGCAGATATTGCCCATTCGCCGCGGCCACGGGTGATCGCGGATCGGAGACGTCAGCGAATCGAAACAAGGATGCCAGCTTTCCATACACGGCGGGGATGACGGATTTTTCCCACCATGTCGGCGTCTCCTGCCCTGGCGAAAGTGATAGCAGATCGACGTGTTCATCCTCAGCCCGTTTTAACAACTCAGCCAGGCTTCCGGCAAGGTGCTCCGTGTCGGCATCGGTGAAAAGCAGCCAATCCCCTGTGGTTTCGCGCGCTCCACAAGCCACCGCATGGGTCTTGCCCAGCCAACCCTCCGGCAGCGATTCCACGCGCAAAACGTGAAGAAGGGGAATTTCCGCCTGCAGAGCGGCTAATATCTCCCCGGTCCGATCCGTTGACTGGTCATCTACAACCAGGATTTCCAGAATGCCCTGTTGATTCGCCAGTGATCTCACCACTCGCGCGATATTAGCCTCTTCGTTGCGGGCCGGGATGATCACGGAGACACGCTTTATGGGGGTCGTAGTCATCCTCTTTAAGGAGGCTAAACTCAGGACTTGTAGCGGCGGTCTCCGACCGCCGTCGTCGATCGGAGATCGACGCTACAATTTATGTCGCGCTGTATAGAAGCTAGAATCGAGCATCGGTACAACATCCCAACTCCCAGCTTCTAACTTCTAACTCCTTTTATTATAATAGACCACTCTGACATGAGCAAAACCACCGCGGTAAAAGTCGCAGTGCTCGTCCTGATTCTTGGGGGAACCGCTTACTTCGCGTTGAGTCAACGCACGGCGGGCCCTCTCGCCGTTGGTGACAGTGCCCCGGCATTCTCCGTTCCGGCTGTACCCTCGGGCTCCCTCGACTTAAGAAGCCATAAAGGCCAGGTTGTTGTGCTGCATTTCTGGGCAACATGGTGCCCGCCTTGCGTGGAGGAAACACCCAGCCTGGTCCAGTTCGCAGAGAACATGCGGGACCAGGGTGTGATCGTTCTCAGCATAAGCGTCGATGAGGACCCGAAGGCGCTTCAGGATTTCATCCAGAAGTTTCAGATCTCCTATCCTGTTGGACGCGATCCCGACCGCTCCCTCGCCGCACGCTTTGGCACGGTGCAATTTCCCGAATCCTACATATTTGACCGGCGCGGCTTGCTCGCGGAAAAGATTGCGAACTCGGCCGACTGGAGCGATCCGCGCATCCGGAACTTCGTACTGGATCTCGCCCGCGGTTCCGACCACTAACGCAGCGGTTCCCATCAAAAAGTGTCGGCGCGGATTTATGCCGTCACCAGGCGTTGAACTCATGGGATACGTGGCAGGGAAAATCCGCCGCCACCTCACCCAATGGCATCTTCATCATCTTGTTACGCTCTTAAAGCCGGGATCGTGTCAGCTTTCATGGCGTCAACCACGATCCGCCACAGGCAGATTACCTCCGCAACCACTTCTTCCTCTGGCACGGCGACCCTTGCCTGTCGGTTAAATAATTTTGCCTGATAAATAATTCCGGTCAAGGTCGCCGCCACCGCAGGGTCAACTTTCCCGGCCGCTCTTGTTGACTTGGTCTTTCTCGCCATGGGATTCCCTCCTTGAGGCATTTCAGGTGCGCCGATTCTAACATAGGGATGCCTCCGTCCTTGCTATGCTAATCATGAGACACTCAAACCTTGTTGGCTCGCCATCCCCTGGCATAAAATTGGACTGAGGGGTTCCAATGATTGATCCAGTGTGCGGCATGGAGGTTACCCCCGAAGACGCGGCGGGTACCTTTCAATATAAGGGCGAGCAATTCTACTTTTGTAATGAGTCTTGCCTGGAACAGTTTCAGGCCAACCCCGAGCATTTTCTCGCCCCGCCCTCCGCCCCCATTGACAACACGCCAGTAGACCGCACTGCCATTTATACCTGCCCCATGGATCCGGAGGTCCGCCAACTCGGTCCCGGCACTTGCCCAAAGTGCGGTATGGCTCTGGAACCGTTGACCGCTACGCTGGATGAGGAAGCCAACCCGGAACTCCGCAACATGGCGCGGCGATTTTGGGTCAGCCTGGCCCTTACGGCTCCGCTGGTCATTATCGCGATGGCAGCCATGCTGAGAGAGCAGTCCATCAACCAACTCATTTCCCCAAGAATGCGGGCTTGGATTGAGCTAACTATCGCCACGCCGGTGGTTCTCTGGGGGGGCTGGCCTTTCTTCCAGCGCGGTTGGGCGTCCGTTGTCAATCGCAGTCTCAACATGTTCACGCTGATCGCCATGGGGACCG
>CAYTMD010000128.1:0-13978 GCA_964438685.1 uncultured Acidobacteriota bacterium | reverse complement strand
GGGGCTGAAGATCCCGGTTCGTCCGATTTCCGTTATCCCCAACCCCCAACCTGGTGTTATCCAGGTTCCTAGGACCCGAAGTCCCTCGCACCCTTACTCAGGGCAAACAGTATGCCAAACAGTCCTATTTGGCGACGCTTCCGATGCCTTTCAACAATATGTTGAAACTAAACCGCTTAATAAATTCAACAGCATCGACGCTTGGTGCAGGGCATACAATTTTAATCCGATGTCATTGCGCAAAATGACGGTCATCATGTCCGTCATGGTGTGAAAAAGCGCATGGGGTGGCATCCGCGGGGTATTCGTTGGGGAATCGGAGCCATGGGAAGGGGTTTTTCCCCGAATCATTACTTGTAATCCCGATTAATGGTTTGTAAAGCAAATAAATAGGGGCAGCCGAACTGCCGCAGGGCCTTGGGTGAAAACTAGTGCAGGTGATTCTCTTCGCACGCACACCGAATTCCGTGCGAGGGGAGCCGGCCGGAGGGGTCGTTCAAAAAGCGGAGCGACAGGCGTTCGTTCTTGGGAACATCATTATAAGACCCGCCGCGCAACACCCGGTCCTTGCCGGTGGCGGGGCCGGGAGGATCCTGCGCAGGGCTATGCAAATAATAGTTGTTCTCATGCCAATCATTTACCCACTCCGACACATTGCCGAGAACGTCGAAAAGGCCAAAGCCATTCGGCTGCTTTTGGCCTACGGAGTGGGTGACGGCCCCGCTATTATTCTGGTACCAGGCTGTGGCGTTCAGGTCACCGTAATACGCCTCCGTGCTTCCTCCCCGCGCGGCGTATTCCCATTCCGCTTCGGTAGGCAGGCGCCCACCCGCCCACGCGCAATACTGGCTGGCCTCATCCCAGGTTTCATTTAGGATAGGCTGGTCGTTGTCCGCCCAGGCACTGTTGAAATTCGGGGCGGGGGGCATTGCCACTCCGGTGGCAGCGGAAAACTTCTTGAAGCTGCCGGCCGTGACCTCCGTTTGCCCAAGCCAAAAACCGTGGGTGATGGTCACCTGGTGGCGTGGGTTCTCGTCGCTGTAGCAATCGGTATCCCCCGGCGAACACCCCATCATGAAGGTCCCGGCGGGAACCCAGACATACTTGAGCCCATCCTTGGAATTTACCCTGACGGTGCCCGCCACAACCTGAAGTTCCGTGGTGTGTGCCGGACTTGCCGCGCGAACCGCGGCGATCATGGAGTCGTCCGCGCCCGCCACGCGCAGGGTTTGGATATAGTCGTCATCGGCCACGAAGTTGATGCCGTGCTGTTTTACCAAGGCTGCGGCCCGCTGGCTCGGCACGCCACCCGCCACCAGGGATAGAACCTGCTTTTTGCTGAGAGGCTTGGGATTGGCTGCGCGCAATGCTTTGATGACCACCTCCTGCGCGCCTGCCTTGGTGAGGGCCTGAAGGTATTCGTCCGTAGGTGTAAAGTCGATGCCGAGTTCTTCCACCTTTTTGGCCAACTGGGTGTTGTCCATTCCGGCCTCAACCAGATTCATGATCTGTTCCTCGTTCAGAGGATGAGGCGTGGCAGACGGAGCTTGCGCTCCCACGAGAATTGCCGGCATGAAAAGCAACAACAGAAGGAATGCCTTCAAATCCCCTCCTCGATCAGCAGGAAATGCGGTGCCAAGTGCGAGGCCGATTATACCTCACGGCGTAAGTGCCGGCGCCCGCCCTTTCGGTCGGTCCGAAAAGATATTCCACCAAGGCGAGAAATTCAGCCTGGAGGCCGTCAAGGAGTTTTCGGCTCCCACACGCATCGAAAACCGAAGTAGTCCGAACGGGAGTCGGGCTTGATACTGTAACGGTCGGAAGCCCGGAGCAATTTGGGGTCGACAATCCAAGACCCCCCGCGCAAAACCCTTTCCTGGCCGGTGGCTGGACCCGAGGGATTCAGGGCTGCGGTGCTTTGATAGTAATTCGGATCGTACCAATCATTCACCCATTCCCACACATTCCCCAGCATGTCATAAAGGCCATAGCCATTGGCCAGCTTGGTTGCGACTGCGTGTGTTTGGTTTCCTGCGTTCTCCTTGGACCAGGCAATTTCACCGAGGGTGCCGTAGCGTGCCTGGGGGCTCGCGCCGCGTGCGGCGTATTCCCACTCGGCCTCCGTCGGCAACCGCCCTCCCGCCCACGCGCAGTATTGTCTCGCCTCGTCCCAGATCACGTTTACCATGGGAAGGGTACCATTAGCCCAACCCCGGTAAAGTTTGGGGGCAGCCGGCGGCATTTTCGCTTTCGCCGTATCAACAAAACGTTTGTACGCTTCCACAGTTACTTCTGTCTGTCCCATCCAATAGGCCTTCGGCAGAGTCACCCGATGAGCTGGTTTTTCCGGAGCCGAGCAGTCATTGTCTCCCGGCGAGCAGCCCATCATGAAATCCCCGGGCGCAATCCAAACATATTTAAGCGCGTCCTGGGGGTTCACGCGCACGGCGTCGGCCAGCGCCACTTCCATCCGCTTCTCCGTACCGGCAACCACCACGACACTTTGCGAATCATCCACGGCGCCCCGGGCCGTGACCCGGAGCGCATGCGCTCCGGCGGATATCCCGCTGAGCAGGAACTCACCGCTCGGGTCCACGGTTCCACGAATGGAATTGTCGAGCCAGACGGAGGCGCCGGCGGGGGCTTTCACTCGTATGCTTCCGGCAATATCCGCAAGGGGTGCCACGACGCGAGCGGGCTGCCCATCCACGATGGTCACGCTCTGCTCAAAATCATGTTTGCCCGCCAGCGAGACTTTCAGTGCGTGGGGGCCAATCTTTGAGCGGAAAACCAGAACGCCCTGAGCGTCCGTCAAACCCTGGGGAGTGCCATCCAGAAAAACCTGGGCGTTGGGCTCGGTTTCCACCGTGATGCCTTCCATCGGCACGCTCGTCTTGCGCAACACGCCGATGAGCAGGTCAGTCGCTCCTGCCCGCCGCAAGGTGCGCACATAATCGTCGTCAACTTCGAAATCGATGCCGCGGTCTCTAACCAATTCCGCGGCCCGCTGACTGGACACGCCGCCAGTGATCAATTCCAGGAGTTGTTTCTGGCTTAACGGTTGCGGCTTCGAAGCGCCTGCGGCTTGCAGGGGTGCAGTGGGCGGCACCAGGCGGAGGCCGCAATCTCGCGCCCTATTCACCGCACGGACACGGATTCCGCTCGCTGGCATCGGGCTCACGCGGACACTCTCTGGCAAAATCCCTCGGGCGGCGGAGATACCCGGTGTCATTCCAAGAAATAAAACCAAGATAATGAATCGTATAAGCGACGAGTGCACGGCCGCCTCCTCTCTAAGATAGAGCGTAAGACAGCATCGGTGGTTGATTATACGCCAGGACTGTGCGGAGAGACCTCGATTGATGGCTGGACATCTATACTGCATTCTCGCTTCGGGTTTGGAAGGGCGGGGCTTCCGCACCTTTGGGGCTGAAGGGCACAACCGGGCAGAGAAAGCCGTTGAGCCTGGTGGAAAGTCCGGGCGAGTGTCAATACCGTTCACTTGAGCAGTTCGGTCCCAACTCGACCTCCTCACCCCCGGCCCCTCTCCCTCAAGGGGGCGAGGGTGGAAGAATCGTTAGCCCGGACTTCTCACCAGCCCTAGAGGTTCCCTTTTTAGGCGGTCGATGATTCAAGCCCCAAAGGGTGACCTAATCTAGCCCAGGGCAACGCCCCATAGGCGTTAACCTAAGGCTTCCGCCGGAATTGATGTGCTCTCCTCACAGGCCCGGAGGGCCGGAAGACCGTAGCCCACGGCGTAAGCCGTGGGGCAAGCGCACACGATGACCGCCAGCCCCAGCGGGGCGAAAGAAATGGACCCTGGGCGTTGGCCGCGACAATCCTGGGGTTTCGCACTACGCGCCGCGATTTGCTTCTTTCGCCCCGCTGGGGCTCGTTGCGGGGGCGCTCCCTTGACCCACGGCTTACGCCGCTACGCGGCTGGTACCGTCGCGGTCTTAGGTTAACGCTTATGGGGCAACGCCCTGGGTTTATGGAACGGTTACCGACGCAAGCCCTGAAGGGGCGCGCTAACACCCGCCGTAATTTCTTCCCAGATTCCTGAATCACTCTCTCGAAGGGGCCGACAGGTGGATCCGGAAATTCCCATCCATCCATTGTAAGAAATAACATGGGGCGGCACACCAGCACCGCGAATTCATAACCTCATCGCCTGCCGGATGCCACGAAACCTCTCTCAGTTCTTGAATTGCCCGTCAGGACTTGATACCTTACCCAACTCAACATCTTTGAAAGGATGGACCATGAAGCGTTTAATCATCATTCTTGCTTGCGGCTTTGTTTCGGCCGCTCTTATATTTGCGCAGACGGATTCTACCCAGACTCCGGCGCCTGCCACCACCCAAAAGACTTCCGCCACAACCGCCAAAACCGGCGTAGCCAAAACCACGTCCGTGCATAAGACCACCACCTCCAAGACGGGGACCACGACCGCAGCCAGAAAGACCACAACTACCACGACTGCCAAAACCGCCGCTACTAAAACGGGAACCGCCACTACCGCGACCCATAAGACAACTTCCGCCGCGGGATCCAGGACAAGCGCTTCCAGGACTACCCCGACCGCGCAATGGATCACTACGGGCTCCGGCCTGAAATATCAGGACACGGTCGTGGGCAAAGGGGCCGTACCGAAACCCGGCGACGACATCCTGGTGAACTACACGGGCCGATTCACCAACGGCAAGGTATTTGACAGCTCCCTGGCACCGGGCAGAACTCCTTTTGAGCTCCACCTGGGAAGGGGCGATGTCATCAAAGGATGGGACGAGGGACTTGCCACCATGCATGTGGGTGGAAAGCGCAAGCTGATAATTCCTCCCAGCCTTGCTTACGGCGAGCGCGGATACCCGAATGTAATTCCGCCCAACTCTACCCTGACGTTTGACGTCGAGTTGCTGAAGATCAAGTAGCCTTCGGATATTAACGCCGGCCGTGTGATAGAATTGGCTTCTTCGGTTCAAGGGGTCATGACGGAAATCAAATTTGCGCGCAGTGAGTCTGTCGCAGACGTTATCATGCGTCTTATTCACGAGACGTCCAGCTCAATTGAGGGGGCCCTTTACCGCTTTAATCATCCTGGCCTCGCCCAGGCGCTGGAAGAGGCGGTGCATCGCGGCGTTCACGTTCGACTGCTTGTTGACGGGAATAAATACAAAGAGAGCCGCACGACGCAGGAACTTCTGACCGGGGCCATCATCCCTTTTCGGCTGGCTTTCGGCCGGCAGGGACGCGGTTCCAAGATGCACCACAAGTTCGTCATCCTGGATCAGCAGACGGTATTGACCGGAAGTTACAACTGGACGCACGAATCCGAAGAGGAAAACCACGAGAATCTTATTATCCTGCGCGACCCGCACCCGGTCGAGGCCTACACCCGGGAGTTTGACGCTTTATGGGCGGGAGCGGACCGGGATGGTTCGTAAAGGTCTCTGAAGTCTTTGCCCAACTCTGCCACGGATTAGGCAGGTACATTTGCGGCAATTTTTGCCGCACTTTATAAACGCGCCGCGAGAAGACGGGGGCACGTTCCGCCGCCGCTCCAAATGACGGACTCCAAATCCTGTTCAGGAAGCAACCTATGACCACCAAGGATGCGAATCAGGGACGCGGGGCACGGCCTGCGGACTTTGAGCTCTACATCATGCGGCACGGCCTTGCCGTGATGCGCGGCGTCACCACCATACTGGAAGATGCCAAGCGACCCCTCACCCCCGAGGGTAAGCAGAAAATGCGCGAAATTGCCTCCGGACTCGTACATGCCGGGTTGGAGGCGGATTGGATCGTTTCCAGTCCCCTCACGCGCGCTGTGGAGACAGCAGAGATTGTCGGCGAGGCGCTAAGTTCCAAGCCTCCCCTTGACCTGTGCGAGGCGCTGCGCCCGGGTGGCGGGCCGGAGGATTTGATCACCTTTCTCGCCAAGCGATCCAACCGCCGGCGCGTTTTGGTGGTGGGCCACGAGCCGGACCTGGGTCAGCTTTCGGCGCGGTTGATCGGGGCCGGGCGCAACGCCAATATGCCGTTCAAGAAGGGTGGCTGCTGCCTGATTACCTTCAGCGAATTCCCCCCGAAAACCCCTGGCCGCCTGGTATGGTGGCTGCCCCCCCGCGTCATGCGGAAACTGGCTTAACACCTCAGTAGCACCAATCTTACTCAATACCCCTTGGGTAAAGTCTTTTGGCGTCAAGTCCAGCCGCGTGGTAAAGTAGCTAGTGGCCTCACGTACCCTCGCAGATGAGGCAAGGATGGAAACCCAATTGGGGGCAGGACCGTGCACGCTCGCCGAAGAACCCCGGGCGAGCCAGAAACTGGCCGACCGCCCCTCGCGTAGACCTAAAATTCTACTGACAAGTATTTGCCGACCGCTTGGACCCAAGCACGGAGATGCGCCGAGCTGTGGTTACGAAGTGCTCCACGGACAAGTCACCCGCGCCCAGGGGGTCTTCAGCCCTCGTTCCGTGAATTTCACCTATGGGCTTGATTACATTGCCGCCAATCTGGACGCACCCGCTGTGGTGCTGCAATACCCGTCACGCCGCGAATTGGTGCGTGAACTGAAGAAGGGGCCTGACTATGTTGGCATTTCCTTCAACCTGGTTTTGTACCATCGCATGAAGGAGGTGTCAGCCTTGGTGCGCAAGTACGCGCCGAAGGCCAAAATCGTTCTAGGCGGTTATGGCACGGTTCTGGACGATGCCGCACTTCTCCCCTATGGCGACCACATTTGCCGCGGTGAGGGCGTGGCATACTTCCGCGCCCTGCTGAATGAGCCTCCCCGTGCCATGCCCTACGATCATCCCCTGGTGACGCTGAACCTGAAGGTTTTTTCCATCCCCATGGACAAGACGGGCGTGATCTTCGCCGGGCTCGGCTGCCCCAATGGCTGCGACTTCTGCTGCACGTCGCACTACTTCAAGCGCAAGCACATTCGCCTGCTCCCCACTGGCGACGATATCTTCCGCGTCGTGGAGCGCTACCTTGAAATCGACGAACGCATGAGCCTGGCGATTCTGGATGAAGATTTTCTGCTGGCCAAAGACCGCGCCACGCGCATGCGTGAACTGGTGCTGGCCCGCGGCACACCTCTTTCCATTTTCGCCTTTGCCTCCGTCAAAGCCCTGAGCCGGTACACTCCCCAGGAACTGCTGGAGACCGGCGTGGACGGGGTTTGGGTGGGGTTCGAAGGAAAACGCTCGGGCTACGCCAAGCAAGAGGGAAAGCCCATTGAGGAGTTGATTCCGGAATTGCGCTCGCACGGGATCACGGTGCTTTCCTCCATGATTCTGGGCTTTGGGTATCACACGCCGGAAATCATCCGCGAAGAGTTGGCGGGGTTCCTCGCGTTACGGCCCACCTATGGGCAGTTCCTGATCTATGGTCCCACGCACGGCACGCCGTTCTACGAGCGGGTAATGCGGGAAGGCACGCTGCGCCCCGACATGCTGGCGGACCTCGACAACTATTACAAACACTGCGATGGTTTCACCTCCATGGTTGTTCATCCCACCATGAAGGCGGAGGAAATCGAGTCCTTGCAGCGCGAGTGCTTTGACACCGACTTCCGCGTCAACGGACCTTCCATTCTGCGCTCGGTGGAGGTTTGGTTCCAGGGATGGAAGCGCTACCACAACTCTGATTCTCCCTACCTGCGCGCCAAAGCGGAGCGCTGGAAGGAAGAGATTCATTTCGCCTGGCCGCTTTTCACCGTGGCCAAGGGCTCGGGCCCGACGCCGGAAGCCACGGCGCAATTGGAAGCCGAGGTTCGAGCTGCCATCGGCCCCCCACCGCTGGGCCGGCGTGTTCTATCAATGCTGGCGCCCGCCGCGGCGGCCTGGACCGGCTTTACCCTGCGCCACGACTTGTTCCAACACCCCAAGTTGGTCCGCACTGCCTATCGCACCACGCCTTGGGCGCTGCGCACCGGGGAAATTGGTGCGCTTCGGGTTAGCATGGAGCGGGCATTGCACAGCACTTTGGTGAAGATCGAAGGAGTACTGGACCGTGCCAGCGCCAAACGTCTGGTCGCCGGCATCCGCGCCCAACTTCACCGCAACGACGCGGACCTGAAAGTGGTGGTGGCGGAGGGGACACAGGCCAAGCGCCAGGACCTGGAATTTCTCGCCCATGAACTCGCGCCGTTGCGCCACCGCATCTCCGTCACACTTCCGTCCACTCCTGAAACCTGGACTCACCTCGAAGGTGTTTAGAGCAAGAACGTGGGGGCGGTTCGCAGACCGCCCTTTCCCGAATTGACTAACACGTTGCATCTCGAACGCCGTTCCGGGCAGATCAAAGGTTGAGCCTGCCCCTTCGGGGAGTTCGGATCACTGGAAACTCCCGACGATGCGGGATTCCCCTTTGGTTTGAGTTGGAAGCACAATCGTATCCCGCTCCAGTATTGGAGTCGAGACCCCATTGACAGTAGCGGAAGCCAGCGGCCGGCCATCACCGGAGCGCAGCCTTACGCGGATCTCCTTCGGCTCCACCGCCAAGTCAAGATTGGCAACAACTTCAACTGAGTTACCGTCTTTTGCCACGTGAACGGAAAGGTCCACGTGTCCGCCGAAGTGCGAGCCCATGCGGCTGACTGCCAGAGTGCTGCCAGGCTTGAGCCATGAGCGCGGTATTGCCTGCAACAGCCACAGCGATTGCTGCGACCCGTCGTATCCGCCGCGCTCGTTGACGAACATACCTCGCATCGCCTGCCAGCGTATGCCCTCTCCCGGCGAGCAGGAGGGCGGCCCGTCAAACGATTCCACCCCAACCCGAAAATCACGGTGAATGGTGATGGCCAGGCTATTAAAGAGCCATTCGAAGAACCGCGGCAAATCGTCGCGCTGGAGAAACAAGTCGAAGAAGATCGGAAACATCGTTTCGTATTCCACGTAATGTCTGCACAAGTAGTGCCTTGGAGCCTGGGGATTGCCGATGTCGCGAAAGTTTTCGTCAGCATTGGCGTGCTGGAAATCGTCGCGGCGAATCCGCATGTAGTACCCCTGGCCTTGGGGGAACCCGGCGTCGATAACTGCCAGCGTCTGATCCACTAGCTCATCGTGCGGATCAAGAGCCCCCCAGGCTCCCGCGCGGGTCGGACCAACGCAGGTATAGGTCCAGTCCGTCTGGTTCCAGTCCAACTCATAAACATCGCGGGGGACATAAGGAATGTCAGACCCGTCCGGCATGGGAATGCGTCGGGCACGGTCGCGAGCTTCCACGTATCTGTCGCGCAGGCAGGCGCGGTACTCATTCAGCTCTTTGGCTATTTCCTCGGCCCGGGGATGATTGATCTCCCGCAGCAGGCGCACGGTCTCAATCATTCCATAGATACAGGTGGAATCGTTGGCAATGGTGTTGCCCTGCAGCCAATCGTGCGTGGAAGCCGCCGGCAGCAATCCCCAGTGCCGAACCTTCTGCCCTTTTTCTTCCCGCATGGTCCGCCGGCGCTGCGTTAGCACCCAGTCGCACGCGTCCACCATGGCCTTCAGCGGCGGCCGCGGCCCCTTCTCCAACCATTCGCGATCCCGAGTGATGCGGTAGTGCGAAGCCAGCGCCCACAGTTCCAAGCCGTGGCTCAGCAGCAGAGTGTTGGCGGTCCAATCACCAAAATTGCCCATGAATCCGGGCCGCTTCTCAAAACCTTCCCCTTCCACAATTTCACCCTTACCCATGCTCTTGCGATTCAAGCCGCCAATGTCGTCGGTTTGCGTATCAATGAAGCTTTGCAGCACGGGCCGCGAATATTGCGACAAGCCGCGCAAATCGAGCGTGGGCAACGGCCACGCGGCGCTGACCGGCCAATAAATCTCGTACCAATTGGCGCTGGTCTTATACATCCAAATTTTGCCGACGTGGCGAAAGGCGATTTGCTCCGCCATCTGACCTGCCACGGCGGCGAGATAATCGTTCACAAAGTAATCGGGAGTCTCGATGGTGCCGCCGGGAGTGCCTACAATGTTCTTCCAAAAGGTTTGCACGTCGGCCCACAGCTTGTTGCGGTCAAGCTGGGATATCTTTTTGCCGGTAGTTCGATCCACCGGCCCGTAAGGAAGAGAAACCCAGAATTCCGCATGCTCGCCGGGCGCCAGCGGAATGCGCCATTCAATCATGCTCTCCGCCGGATTTCGCATTCCGCGCGGCGGCGGCACTTGCGCGTGCCAGTGGATCTGGCCCTTTTCCGGCTTGGGAATGACGTAGCGCACATCCTTCTTAAAGCTTCCGTACGGCGCATTCAGCCACATGTTCTCAAGGATTCCCAGCGGCGCTTCAAAGTGTTGGGGATACACCGAACCGAGTTCATCGCCGCGGCCCGTCTTGTAACCAAAGATGATGTCAGTGGTGTCGCCAAAGTGCAGCCAGAGGTGTCCCACGGACGGTGCTGAACCATTGTTTCGAACCTTAAACCTCGCCTGGACAACCAGAATATCGTCGAGCGAAGGTTTCATGCCTTCTTCCAGGTCGCGATCCAACAGGTGGGAAAAAACCGTCTCATCCCAGAGCAAATCGCCATCTTTCGTCGCGACGTGGGGAAGAGGCAGGCGTCCCGCTTCCAGGCTGCGCTGGAATTTCGCATCCTCAATTCCCGAGCGCTCTTGGAACCGTACGGGATCGCCATAGCCGACCGTGACGTTCAGCAGGTTACGCCCGAGCGGCGCGCATTCCTTCGCCAAGGCGGGAGTGTAGCGGAATTCATTCAAGGGACCGAACAGGAGTGAGCCATCCCAAAAAACTCCGGCTTGCCATTGGTAGCCGGGCACGCCGACATGCTGAATCGCCCTGGTCATCGGTTTCCAGAGCTTCTTTGCTTCTTCAAATGTCCATTCTTGATTGTCCTGTCGCTGGGGATCCGGTATGGGTATCGCGCTCGCGAAAGAATCTCCATGAATGCTGCATCCGGAAGTAAGTCCAGCCCCGCCTATAAGGGTTCGTTCAAGGAATCCCCTGCGATTGATGATTGCCACGGTAAAACTCCTTTTTGCTTCTTAAAGTCAGAATCAAGTCGCCTGAATTCTATCCTATGCGGTCCACTTCGACCTCATGCTTCTCTTGCCCGTGGACACATCTTTGCTTGCTTCCAGAATTACATTTGGACTCAATTTCTTTGCTGCTGATCTAAACTTGACGCGCGAGGTTAGCGGGCGTATGTTTCTGGCGCGGGGATGGAGTTGAAATCGGAAGTTGCGGTTTAGACTCAATACGGTTCACTTAATGGGCTCGAGGTCATTAGGTGGAGAATGGTTATTGGACAACCCCCTCACCCGTCCCGCCCCGGCTGATGACAACGCCGGTTGCGGGCCACCCTCTCCCTCAAGGGGGCGAGGGATGTCGATTCAAATTACCGCTGCCCTGCATTTACACCATGAGAAATCTCATCTCAATGTGTGTCAGATCCACCAAGTCAGACAGAGAAGGAGTCGCCATGAAAAAGGTTCTACCACGCCGGAGCTTTTTGCAAGCCGCGGGCCTGGCCGCCGCAGGTTCCCTTGTCATCAGCCCAAGTGCCGGCGCCCGGCCGGAAGAGGGTTCCGCCCACGCACGCCCCCGGCTCCTAAGCGGATGCTGTGCGTACTCCTACAGAAAATACCTGGAGCCGGGCAAGATGACCATGGCGGACTTCTTTTTGAAGGCCGTGGAGCTTGGGGTCGATGGCGTGGACGTCACCAGCTACTGGCTGAAATCGACCGAGCCTGAGTATCTGCATGGATTGCGACACCTCGCCTACAAGCACGGCCTGCCATTTTCCGGCGTCGCCATCAGAACCGAGATGTGCCAGTCCGATCCTGCCAAGCGTGAAGCAGAACTCGCCAATATCAGGAAATGGGTTGATGCCACGGAGTTGTTGGGGGCGTCGCACATCCGTGTGTTCGGAGGCAACGTCCCGGACGGTGGAACCGATGCGCAGGGCGTGGAGTGGGCTGCGGAAACCATGAAACCGGCATGTGATTATGCCGCCCAAAAGGGAATCATCCTGGGCATTGAGAGCCACCACGGGATCACCTCCAAGGCTTCCAATATTCTCGCCATCCTCCACCGTGTCGATTCGCCCTACGCCGGATGCAACCTGGACATCAGCAATTTTGATGAGGACCCTTATTCGCAGGTGGAATCACTTATTCCCTATGCCACACACACCCACATCCGCGACTTTTTTGGGAAGCCGCGTCAATCGCTGGACCTCGATCGCATGTGGCAGATGTTTGCCAAGGGCGGCTATCAGGGGTTCATGTCGGTTGAGTACGAGGGGGAAGAGGATGAGATGACGGCAGTCCCCAAGCTCGTTAACAGAGTCAAAGCGCTTTGCAAGAAGTATTCGAGCGTCTGAGACTGCTGCGGATATTCGTGCAACAATTCCGCTACGTTCCCCGTGTTAACAATGGCACGAGAATTCACGGATGGTCGTTGGCACAGCGAAAGCCGATAGGGATCTGGTCGCCTTCTTTTTCCTGGGCTAAACGATGAGACACGCGGAGGGCAGCGGGATCGCTCTCCCAGAATCCTCCGCGCGCCACCGCAATGGCATTGGAAGCAAGGGGTTGCTCAACACCAGGGCCCGTTGCTACAGAGTCAAAATAGTACTTATTGTAGTAGCGATCCAGAACCCACTCGGAAACGTTTCCCAGCATGTCGTAAAGACCAAAGTCGTTGGGCTGCTTCGTTCCCACCGCATGGAGAGTGTCGCCGCTGTTGTCCGCATACCAGGCAATCTGGGAGATCACCCCGTAATACGGTTGGGAGTTTCCGCCGCGCGCTGCATATTCCCATTCCGCTTCCGTCGGCAGCCGTCCCCCCATCGCCGCGCAATACTCTTTGGCGTCCATCCAGCTCACGCCACTCACTGGAAGATTGCTGTCCCCGGCCGGGGGGTGCCGGGCAGTTTTGGCGGCAAATTTTCGATAAGCGCCGACCGTCACTTCGGTTTGGCCCAGCCAGAAGCCCTTCTCGATGGCTACTTGATGAGTCGGCTTCTCATCGTCTTTGCATTCGCTGTCCTGCACCGAGCATCCCATGATGAACGTTCCGGGAGGAATCCAGACATAAGTCAGTTCGTCAGCAGGGTTCAACCAAGTCTTCATTTTCGGGCCGGCCGGGGGGGTGACATTCACTCCCGTCGGCGTGGGCAAGGCTGGATTAGGGCTTGGCAGTTTCCGTGATTTCAAGAAAAGGATCACCCCGGCGACCATCACCAACATCAAAACCGCACCCGCGAGCCATCGTGCCTGGCTCTTAAGCGGTGTCAAGGCGCGCTGAACTCGTTCACCCGCAAGGGCGGCGGAAGTTGCATCGACAAGCCGCTTCAAGTTCTGTTCGGAGCAACCATCCGGAGCGTCGAGCCACTGGGTCAAGGAAAGGAAATATTCCAGATCCTCAGGCAAGGGCTGCTGCCAGATACGGAAGGGAATGATTCGCTTCTTGCCATTGAAGGCGTGGCCAACTTCGCTGAGAACGTGGGGTGACGCAGCAGAGTGCTCCGTCAGGATCAGCACGAGCGCGCGAGCCGCATTGACCGCCTCCACAATGGCGGTGGGGAAGTCCGTGCCCGGCTCGATATTTCTGGGAGCCATCCAACACGAAACCCCGACGCTCTCCAAGGCGCTGCAAACACGATCCGCGATCGCCTTGTCAGCGGACGAATAACTTATAAAAACCTGTTGGGCCATGCCCTGCTCCGGTAAACCAATGCCTCTCAGTGTCTCATATCCAGGGGCCATTGGTACAGATGCGGCCTCTGGCAAAAACATAATTTGTGGTTTCCCTGCTCGTTCAATCCTCAGCGGCAAACGCTCAACCTGATGATTGAATTCATAGGCGGCCAGGTGTATGTTAGCGGTCGGGCAAAAACACAAAACTGAAGTTCCGGATCGAAGTGGAAGTGCCAGGCTCTTCCGGCACGAACTCCGCCGTGCACGGTGGACGGCCGGGCTCGGTCCTACAACTTGGACTGCGTATGAAGGGAACTCCGGAC
>CAYTMD010000127.1:0-13984 GCA_964438685.1 uncultured Acidobacteriota bacterium | reverse complement strand
GCAGGAAATACCGCGAAATCATGAAGGTCGGCTGTACGGGCTGCGGGTACTGCCAACCATGTCCCTCGGACGTCAATATTCCCGAGTGCTTTTCGTTGTACAACGCTTTTCACACGTTCGGCGAGAAGCAGCAGGCCACATTCCTTTACGTATTGCGTATGGGGGGACTACTGACAGGCCGGCCTGGTTATGCGTCACAGTGTTCACACTGTCGGGATTGTGTCCAGAAGTGCCCGCAGGGTCTGGACGTTCCCAGTCTGCTGGAGCAGGTTGTAAGCGAGTTCGAGGGCGCTGGTTTGAAGGAACGTGAAGCCATGGCCCGCAGCCTTTTCGCCAGCTGACCTTCAACGGCAGCAGGCTGAGTTGAATCTGCGCGACCGCTCGACCATGATCAGGCCCTTACCGACTTGGCGTCAGCTACGAATCCCTTAATGTTTACCGAGGAACCTGCAGTCGTAATCCCTGCTTGGGGCGGAAGCACTCGGCAACAATCAACATGGACGTATAACGCTAGGTCTCTAGCGGAAGTGCCTCGACGGCTGAATTGTGATGACGGCGGAGAAGGGAGCTCGAGGTACTTTCGACAGAGCCGTTAGAAGTGAACCGCTGGCGCGCCATCCTGGCTATTCGGGATTCTCGTCGGGGGGCTTTTGCGGGCATCGTCGCGCCCTTGGAAATCACCTTCGGGTTTGGGGTGGAGTAGCAGGAGCTAAAACGGTCCACATCGCCACCCGGCGGCAGGAGTGGATCAGCCCGGACCTGGTTTGCCGGTCCGCGGTTCATCCCAAGGTTCCGCCAAAAGCCGCAGATCTCAAAATCCGAGTCTGCGCTACCTCCCGATTCTCCTTCTCCTAATGGGTGAGAGTTGCGCTACAATGCAGGTCTAGGAGTGAAACATGGCAGCAACCGTCATCGTGCGCGATCCGGAGATTCTGGGAGGAATCCCCTGCTTTCACGGCACGCGCGTTCCCTTTCAAAATCTCTTGGATTACCTTGAAGCGGGTGACACCCTTGACCAGTTCCTCGAGCAATTCCCGACCGTTACCCGTCAAATGGCCATCGAGGCGCTGGAGACTGCCAAGGACTCGCTTTTAACGAGGATTGGGTGAAGATTCTGCTGGACGAATGCTTGCCGAGAGACCTTCGTAAGCATCTTGTTGGGCATGACTGCCAGACGGTACCCCAGACCGGACTGGCTGGCAAGGCGAATGGTGAACTGCTGGCGCTGGCGGAACGATCCGGCTGGCAGGTTCTGTTAACGATGGACTGAGGCATGCCTTACCAGCAAAACCTCGCGGGCCGAACTATTTCTCTGGCCGTCGTCCGTGCCCAATCAAACCGCCTGCCTGACCTGCTGCCTCATGTGCCCGCGATCTTAGCGGCCCTGTCCTCCCTCAAGCCCGGCGAAGTGGTACAAATCGGTTGAGCCTTGCAACCAGCAGCCTTTGGCAAGGTGGCGCGGACCCTGTCTTGGGGTCCGCCTTTTTTCCCATGCCGGTCGAGAAAGCCCTGCGCGCCACGTAAGATGCAGAATCAAGAGTGGCGTCTGCGCTTCCTTGCCCTTATTGAGCGGGGGGGCCGAACTCCGGGGGTGAGGTGTTACTTGCACGATCGAGGCGTCGGAAGACTCTACAACTTAAGAATTCACAAACCGTAAGGTCGGCGCTACATTAGCTCTGGACGTGCTGATCCTTCGCCTCGCTCAGGACAGGCCATGAAGGTCAGCGTTACGACACGCCATCAACCAGCCGCGGAGCGAACGCGATGACCACCACAATTCCCATCCTCGACACCCACCAGCATCTGATTTATCCGGAGAAGTGCTCGTACTCATGGACCGCGGATATTCCCCAGTTGGCGGGTAACGCCTTTCGCTGCGAGGATTACCTTAAAGCCATCGAGGGCACGCCCGTCAGCAAGACGATCTTTATGGAGTCAGGAGTGGACGACCCGCAGTGGCGCGAGGAAACTCGCTTCGTTCATACGCTCGCGGCTACGCCCGGGTCGCTGATTACGGGAATCATCGCCAATTGCCGCCCGGAGGAGGAGTCGGGGTTCCAAGCCTACGTCGAGTCCGTGCTTTCTCCGAAACTGGTGGGTTTCCGGAGGATCCTGCACGTCGAACCGGATGAGTTGTCCCAGCGGTCCTGCTTTGCCTCGAACATACGCTTGCTTGAAGAATACGAACTCCCGTTCGACCTTTGCGTGCTCGCGAGGCAGATTCCACTGGCGACAGAGTTGGCCGGGAAATGCCCTCACGTGCAGTTTGTTCTGGACCACTGTGGCGTGCCGGAAGTTGCCACAGGCCAACTCGACCCCTGGCGCCGGCACATCAGCGAGATTGCCAGAATGCCCAATGTCGCTTGTAAGATATCAGGTGTTATTGCCTACTGCGCATCGGGTCAGGATCCCCTGGAAGCGGTCCGGCCTTTCGTGGAGCACTGCCTTGAACAGTTTGGTTGGGACCGTGTGGTGTGGGGCAGCGACTGGCCGGTTTGCACCATCACGAGCAACCTGCGCGCCTGGGTGCAGGTTACAAACCAGCTCATCGCCTCGGCTGATGAAAGCGACCAGCGGAAGCTGCTGCACGAGAATGCCGAGCGAATTTACCGGGTAAATTCGTAAGCGTGCGACACGAAGGGAAATGTACAAGCAGTCCGGCGCGGGTGTCTGCCGCTACCCGGCTTTCATGGTTCTCGGATTAGGACTATCCCCGGTATTCCGGACAGTTGCCCGTCAGATGAACAGGGGCACTTCCTCGCCACTGATATCGCGGTCGGTGTCCCGGATTTTCGACGGCATGCGGAGCGCCATGAGTGCCACTACCAGCGCGCCCATCAACATGATTCCGGGATGCCGCTCCGCCCACCTCATCCATTCCATACGCTGCTTATCCTCGATTGTCTCCTGGCCATAGGTTTGTTCACGCATCGAATCCTCGACGCCTCCCTTATCCTAATCGGCCGTACACAGCGGCGGCATAAAGGGAAAAGTTTGGCGCCAAGGTCCGCGCCCTCACGCTGTTCTCTATGGCTTCCAGATATTGATCAGCCCCTGGTTGCCCTGACCCTGAAGGCCCATTTCCATCGCTTTGGAGAATAGTGAGAAGACCATCTCCGCGGCGGGGAAGTCGCCACCCAGGCTGTCAGTCCACTCGTTCAGGAGTTTCAGGTCCTTATGTTGCAGCCGGATGCTGAACCCGGGGGCAAAGTCCTCCTTCAGGATCATGGGAATGAGATTGGCCAGCATCCACGAGTTGGCAACCCCACTCCCGACGGCCTGCAATGTTGTGGGCACATCCAGGCCTGCCCGGCGCGCCAACCGCAAACCTTCGACGGCGCCCAGCAGGTTGGTTGCGCCGACGAGCTGATTGACCAGTTTGGTCTTCTGGCCATTCCCCAGCGGTCCGGTGTAGGTGATGGTTTTCCCCATAGCCTGAAAGATGGGCAGGCAGCGATCAAAGACCTCGCGTGGACCGCCCACCATGATTCCCAACGTTCCCCCGATAGCGCCCACGGGACCGCCGCTTACCGGCCCGTCAAGCATTTCGCATCCCATGGTTGCCAGGCGTTTTCCAAACTCCACGGTCCCGAGGGGAGAGATCGTGCTCATGTCTATGACTATCGCGCCGGGTTTTAGGCCCGCGGCAACCCCGTTCTCAGCGAACAGTACTTGTTCAACGATGGGGGTATCGGGAAGCATGGTGACAACCACGTCGCTCGCCAACGCGACCTGCCGGGGCGAGTCAGCAATGCTGGCGCCCAGGGATACGAGCTTTTCACATTGGCTGCGCGCCTGGTCAAAGACCGTCAGCCCAAACCCCGCGCGCAAGAGATTGGCTGCCATCGGCCCGCCCATCACCCCGACGCCGATAAATCCCAACTTGGTCTTGCCACTTTGCTCCTTCTCTTCGTTCATGGAATCTCCTCTTTTCCGCCGTAATCCAGCGTTTGTTGCCAGCGGCGGCATTACGCTGCCACATGGTATTGTAGCGGCGGGTTTATCCCGCCATGGCGGCGTAAAGCCGCCGCTACGTCTATCTCACTAAAATCCGCACGACCAAGAATGCTCAAAACGCGGCGACCAGCCAGGATCGATGCGCCGAACCCAATCCTGCGTCAGGTGCATACACTGCGTGTACATAATCCTCTCGCACAGGGGGTAATCACTTGCCGCCACTACTGAGGCGGACCCGAAGATTGCGATCAAGCGTGCTGCGTATGCTTCCACATCCGGGTGCGGGAATGGCTCGCACGAGAAATACTCGATGGCGGAAATTCCCACGACCATGCCCGGAATGCTTTTAAGCTGGGAGACCGCCGCCTCCCAATCAGGATCGATGATTTTATCCTTCGTCGGCCATCCCAGATGGGGAAGATAGATTTGCAGTCCCGGCGTGCGTTTGGCGAGCGCGATCAATTCCTTCTTCAATGGGCCAATGCCGTCTTCAGCGTGGGGAACAAGCCACTTGTCCGAACTCGCCAGCCATGCCGCAGTGCCTTGCAATTTGCCCATGTCCGCTGTTTTAACTCGCAGCCCTATGACGGCGTCGTTCTCAAGGTCGATCAGGGAGGGTTGCCCCTGATCCGGCCGGAAGCAGGGGACGACGCGAAACTGCGGCGAGGGTTCTGCCATCATTTTGTGCAGCCAGGAGAGGTTGTCGCCCTTCCATGTTTCCACTGCCAGCGCTTTTTCAATTCCCGCCTGCGCCATGCGCGCTTTCATATCGTCAATGGGATTCGCGCACGTGAGGTCGAGATGGGTGTAAGCGTCAATCATGCGGTATCTTTCGGGACGGCCCAGAAGATGGCGAAGAAGGCCAGCCACGGCAGCGTTCCAATCAGCAGAAGGGTCAGCGAGCTGCGATGAAGGTCGGCCAGCAATCCTACGTAAGGACTGAGAACACCATAGGCAAGGTTTCCCAATCCACCCAGAAGGCCCGAGCTAATTCCGATATATCGCGGGGAAAGGTCCTGGGCCAGGGTCATATAGATAACAAGGAATCCGCCGGTTCCCATCCCGGTGAGCCCCAGCAGCAGCACGGCAAGGTAGCGCGAAGGCGTCACGCCTGCTCCCGCGGCGGAACCCATAAGAATACAACTGAGAACCAGTGCCCATCGCTTGGCGGCGGAGACGCTCAGTCCTTTGGCGACGATGCTGCGAACGAAGAGGCCCATGATGATGTTTCCGGAAGAAATACCGGCATACACGATGATGGAGAGGATGTTCCCCGCCGCAAAACTGAAGCCGCGCGTGGTTTTCAGATAGAGAGGGATCCAGTCCGCCAGGTAATAGTTGACGCCATTGATGATGATCGCCGAGACCGCCAGCATCCAAAATCCCCTCATGCGGAGAATGCTGAATACCGCCGGTAGAACGTCCGACAGGGCGATGGGGCTTCCCTTCATCTGAGCCGAACTGCTGCGTGTGTAAAGCAGCCAGACTATGACCCAGAGGCCACCGAGCATTCCGGTGAATACGAACGCGGCTCGCCAACTGTAGTACACGGTGATCAGCGTCACCACCACTGGGGCCACCAAAGCACCTACTGCGGCGCCGCTATTGAAAATTCCGTTGGCCAGTGGGCGCTCTTCCGGGGATAGGAGCGCGTTGGTGACTTTGAGCGCCGAGGGCCAATTGAAAGCCTCGCCTATTCCCAGCATAAAGCGGCATCCGGCGAGCATGGTTACGCTGGTGGCCAGGCCGGTTAACAACCCGCCAACTGCCCAAAGGCTGCTGGCAGCGGGGAAGACAATCACCGGTCCATGGGCATCAACCAGGAATCCACCCACGAGTTGAACGATTCCGTAGGAGTAACGGAAGGTCGCAAGGACCTTGCCCCACTCGCGCTGGCTGAGCCCGAACTCGGCAATAATCTTTTCGGCAGTCAGCGCCATGACCTGGCGATCGATATAGATAATCGCCGTGGCCGCAAATAGCAAAATGCAGACCCAGAAAGTTCGGCGGGAAAAGCGCTGGGGGGATTTGTCTTCCATTGCGGCGCAGGTCAGCTTTCTTAATCCAAAGTCTGCCGGTAGGTTCCCACGGTGCGTTTACCAATTCAACGCATTCCGCGGGCGGTGCCTTGGGCGCTACCGGGTGCCCTCTTCGGCGATGCGGGGGCGGGTTTCGAGGACATGGTCGTTCAGTTCAAAGCCAAGTCCAGGGCCGCAGGGAATGGGAAGGTGACCATTTTCCATGCGGAGAGGGGCTTTCAGAAACTCGCCGGCAATCTGTTCATCGGCCTCGGAGCCAACGGTTTCCAGGATCAGGAAATTGGGAATCGCGGCAGCGTAGTTGAGGCTGCTCATGGTGGCGACAGGGCCGTTGGGATTATGGGGCGCCATGCTGATGTAATGTGCCTCGGCAAGAGCCGCGATCTTCTTCATGCCGGTGAAGCCGCCGCAGTTCACGATGTCACATTGCAGGATGTCAACAGCATGTTTATCCAGGAACGGGCGTACTCCGTAGATTGTCGCCCAACGTTCTCCTGCCGCGATGGGGATGGCCGTTTCGCGCTGCACCAGGCACAACTCTTCCACGCCTTCCGGCGGAACCGGTTCTTCCAGGAAAAGCAGGTTGATGTCCTCCAGTTCGCGGCAAAGGCGAATCGCCTGTTTCGGATTCAAGCGCCCATGGCAGTCCACAGAAAGGCCGAATTCGGGACCGCCCGCCTCACGCGCCGCAAGGAAGAACTCACGAATGCGCCCGAAAATGGAGGGGTTGAGCAGTTCGGTTTCCTTCCAGCGGGCATCCACTTCACCATGGGTGCCGGAGTACGCGCTGCCGCGGGACTCGCTGCCGCCACTTGGGCGCTTGGCGCCATAGAATAGTGGAAGGGTGGTTTTGATGGCATGGTAGCCGCGCGCTTTGCACGCTTTTATGTTCTCGGCAAAAACCTCAGGCGTCGCTCCCGCCGGGCAATGGCAATAAATCGGAACCTGCGAGCGCGTCGGGCCTCCCAACAACTTGTAAACCGGCAGGCCCACGGATTTGCCCAGAATATCCCACAACGCGATATCGATGGCGCTGATGGACGTGCAGTGCATCGGCCCGCCCACCCAGAACGAGTCGCGGTACATCCTCTCCCAGTGAGTCTCAATCTCCGTGGGGTCTTTTCCCACAAGATAGCGCTTCAGCTCAAGGATTGACTGCTCAATGGTGAGGGACTTCCGTTTCATTAGGGCTTCGGAGACGCCCGTGATTCCCGCATCCGTCTCCACCTGCACAATTACGGTGTTGCAGATATTCAGTCTCACGACGTGCGTTTTAACATCGGTAATTTTCATTGTCACCTGGGTTGGCACCGCACTGCGGTCCGAAATAGTTTTTTTCCTGCGAGCTGTTTGCTACTGACGAAATGCTAAAGGTGGTGCCTGAACATGTCAAATACAATGATCATGTCATTCCGCCTCTGCGAGCGCCTGAAATCGATCCACGATACGGATCAATTTGAGGGTTTCTTCCCATGGCACGAAATTCCCTTTGCCCTGGCTGGCCCGCAGGAATTCCATGTCCTGAGCGCGAATGGCTTGCTCATAAACCTGCTGCGCGTCCCCCGCGAATTGCAAGTCCGGCAGATCCGACCGCAGATAGGTAAACCCATCCGTTTCCAACGTATGGTGCTCTCCTACAATCAACATGCGAAGGTGCGGCAATTTTGACGCGTAAGTTACGGTGATGGTGGCAGGCCCCCCGGAGGGAAGCCTTCCCAGCATGGCCACAGTTTGGGCATGACGGGCATCTGGCAGCGCGACGCACCCCCGGGGTTCCAACCCTCCACACCAATCGAGCAGGATGTCCACGGGATGGGCGCCGTGATGCACCAGGGCGTTGTCTGCCCAACTACGCTCGCGGAGTTGATGATGGCGTGTGTAATTGAATTCCTGGATCGTGCCCAGCACGTTGTTGCGGATACTCTCGCGGATTCGCAAGTATGGGGCTACGAATCGGCTGGTATGAGCACATCCCAACAGAACTCCGTGCTGGCGTGCCAACTCCCCCAGAGCTTCAGCTTCTGCGGCGGTCGCGCACGGGGGCAATTCCACCAGCGTATGCACCCCACGCTGGAGGCACTCGCTGGCCTGCTGAAAATGCAGGGTTGAGGGTGAGCAGACAATTGCCACATCCGCCCCAACAAGGGCTTCGGCAATGCTCGCGCGGGCATTCTTGATCCCATGCGCGGAAGCGAACGCGGATGCTTTTTCTGCTTTGGGACCATAAACCGCCGCCAGTTCTACTCCAGGGGCAGCCGTCAACTGATCCGCGTGAATGGAACCGACCGCGCCATATCCGATCATTGCAACTTTGAGGGTCATGGTTTTTGATCACCGCAGAGGCGCGACCAAAAGCGGGCTGGCCTCGTGCCTGCCCTCTCGGGGGCGAATCGGCCCTTTGGGGCACCCACGGGGCGCATAGGCGCTAGAATAAATGTTGTTTCAGGGAAGGTGCCAGCCCGCGTAGCGGGCGGAAGATCGTAGCCCATGGCGCAAGCCGTGGGTGAACTGACACCCCACCGCGCACGAGCCCCGTAGGGGGCGAAAGAAATCGCGATTAGAATTAGCCGCGTAATCGTCTTTTTCATCTGTTGACGCACTGGGGAATTCGCCACAGCGATTACTCCTTTCGCCCCTCTGGGGCTGGGGGAATTATTGGGCAAACTCCATACCCATAGCTCGCGCTATGGGCTACGATCTTCCGCCCGCTACGCGGGCTGGCTGCCAATGGCGCTTATCCTGGCGCCTATGCCCACAAGGGGCACCCTTTCGAGAGCGGTAATGATATTCATTATTTACACATTTATGCTGTCCAGGACATGGTCCGGGTCATTCCAACCGGTCTTTGCCAAAATCTCCAAGAGCTTTTTCTCCTGCGCAAGATCCAGGGGAAAGAAAGGATCGCGGCAATAGCCCCCGTGCAATCCCCAGGAATTCAAGATGGATCGATAGACCGCCAGATCGCTGACCGAACCGATCTGTTGATGGGTGTAAAGGTGGACCAGAGGAAGAATCTTCTTCCAGATGGCGAAGCCTTTACGCGCGTCATTGTTCACCACCACCGCATCGTACATGGCCCTCGCCGCTTTGGTGGAGACGTTCAGAACTCCGCTGACCCAGCCGTGCGCACCGGCGCACAGGGCTTCAAATGCCGCCAGAAACGAGCCGTAGAAGATGGCCATGCGATCTCCTACCAGGTAGCTTAATTCGTGTACCGGCTCCACGGTTCCGAATGTCGACTTGACCATGTGCACAACATCCTCGTCCACCAATTGCGCAATCTCCAGCGGGGTCAGCTCAGCACAAGCGGAGTTGGCCGGGTTGTTGTAGAGCATGATGGGAAGATGTGTTGCCTTGCGGACGCGCCGGTAGTGTTCCAGCACCGCCGCCTTGGAAGGCCGTTGATAATAGGGCAGGATCACAATCAATGCGTCAGCACCGAACTTCTGAGCTTCTTCGGAAATCTCGATGGTGAGCTTCGTGCTGTAGTGGCCGGATCCGAAAATCACCGGCACGCGCTTCTGCACCACATCCTGGGCCAAATGGAACAGGCGAAGCCGCTCCTCATCCCGCAAGGCAATGAATTCCCCGCTGGTGCCTGTGATGATGAGTCCATCGGCCTTTTGCCGGGTGATCAGCCAATCCCAATGGCGCCCGGTGGCTTCCACATCAAGGTTGTTATCCTTGTCAAACATGGTCAGCGCGGCAGGGAAGATCCCGCGAAAACGGTCCAGTGCAAAGGGCATAAACCTCTCCTCGATCTTTAATCCTAAAGTAATTTTCCGCTTTGAAATGCTGCGATCACGTTCGCGCGCGTAATACCGGAAAATTGCAAGAAGCGCCGCTCGCCCAAGGGCAGTTGGGTCGAATTGCCGTCTCCCTTTAGGGCAAGTGGCTTCCCAATTTCCCGCATTAACCTTAATTGTTTTGCGGCAATCGGGATTTCCAGGGTTCCTTCTCCAGAGGTGTGCCAGTACGCCACCCAAACGCTACCGTGGCGCTCGAAAACAAATGCCCGCCCAGGTCTATCCGCTCCTGCCACTTTTTCGATTTGCTCGTAAGGCGTCAGCTCAAACTCACCCCGTTCATTGATTAGCAACAGGTGCTCCTGCTTAAGATTGCGCAGAGCCAGCTTCTGCTGAGGGGTTAGCCAAGCGCGCGCCCTGACGTCCTCCCAGCGCCGCATCACCTCCAGGTTGTCGGGTGTTCGCGGATGCGCTTGCAGTTCCGGCAGGCTGCCAACAAACGATATGGGGCAATCCCAGGCGGCGGCGCGGCTGGTAACATACTCCAGCATGTCAGGCTGCGTGCCGATGGTCTCGCTGCTCGGGACCCAGTAACCTACCCATCCAAAATTGATGCTGGTAAAGTCCTTCGCCACACGCTTGATTTCTTCCACAGGACAAGCTTGTACGGCCGGTCGCGTAACTTCCGGTTTGAACGTATCAAAGGCATTCCCGCGCGTGAGGATGTGCCAGCTAAAATGTGATTTGCACGCTCCCTCGGCGAAGAGGGGTTGGGGAGTCAACTTCTTCTGCACCATCCACTGCGCCCGCGAGACGGTATACCAGTAAGGAGGCGGGACATCCTCGGCTCCGTCGAAGTACACCCACTTGAATCCCGCCTCGCCATAGATTCGCCGCAGCCGTTCCGCAACTTCTTCCTGGATGCTGGTATTCTGGGTGAAGCGGACAAAGACGGGCCAGGTGTCAACGTCAAGCAGTCCCATCAGGGTGCCCTTTTCATGCGGGGAAGCTTTCGTCCCGAGCGCGCCGCGCCGGCAGCCTTCAAATTGATACGGCGGGCTGGTGGTGAACCGTTCATAAGTAATCAGCTCATTCAAGACCTTCAGAATCCTTCTTTCATTGTCCATCGTACAGAGCCGCGGGTTCTCCTCAATCGTAATCACTGCGGCCTCAGCATCGATGGATTCCGCCAGGGTGAAGCGTTCCTGCAGATTCAGTCGCGCGTCCGGTACCGGCGTTACGTAGGAGTCGTCTTTGTGTGCCTTGTCGTAGTGGATGTGGATTCCCGGGACGATTCCTGCATCACTGATCTTCTTCACGACTCCTTGCAAGTCACCCATTTCACCCGGATACTCCGGCCGCCAGGGAAAGTGGCCGCAGCTTTTGGCGAAGGCCAGGTAGTAAAAATCCAATAGCCTGAATCCGCCCAATTTGGCAAATTGGATGTGCTGGTCGATATCGGCGGGCGTCGCCTTCAGCAATTCGTAGTAGGAATGTTTGTACGCCTTCGACCGGCGGCTCTTTACCCCGCGGGGCAGGTCGAAGTCTTCTTCCACGCGCGCGATGCGGTCAAGCAAGTGGGAAGTTTGGGTCACAATTAACGCTGCTCCCACGCCCTCCAGCTTCACATTGTCTGCCGTCCCTGCCCGAAAAAGGTGATAACCCTGCCGGGGCTCCGCGTCAATCTTGGCATAGGGATCGGTGGCAAGCAGGTTCACGGCCACGGAATCGTCCCACAATACGTTGAGCCATTCGCCGAAATTCCTGCGATCGCGCACCGGCAACTGTACGAATAGGGATTCATCAATTGGTGTCTTGGGTTTGGGGCGCAGCGCGTTGGGGCTGTGGTAGGTATAACTCTCCAATTGAAAGGCGATGTAGTCATCGGTGATTTTAAGGCGGATGGACGCCTCATATCCCACCAGGGCAAAGGTCACAATCAGCCGGTCGTTCTCCCTGCGCACACGCTCGACGGGGAAATCCTTGGACTTGGCGGGATAGGCCTGCTGCAGTTCGTTGTCGTAGGGCCGGTATTGCGTTACGGTGAACATCGGTGTGCCGGTGTTCTTTACCAGGCATTCCTGCCCCGTGGCTTTATGAATCAGACTCTGCGCGAATCCCGCCGGGCTGATGACAAAACGCATTTCGGCATTTTCGAGCACGATGCCAGGGGCTTCGGGCGCAGGCGAATTGCCGGCGGCGCCTGCTTGCTTGGCCGTATCCTGGGAATCGGCGGGGACATTTTCCGGCAGCGACGCCAGGCTGAGCATCCCCGCGTGTTTCAAAAAGGTCCTTCGGTTGCTCACAAAGTTTTCCCCTCAGAAGTTGGAGATTCTATTCATGCCGTACGGGACTCTTGCGGAGGCCGATTCAGCGAACATCACACGCGGGTAGTGACATATACCACATGCCATCGCGCGGTCTTGATAGATGACCGAGAAGTATACGCCGGGGCTTTCCCTGCGCACAAGCTATCAAGCGGTCTTGGGAGTTATTTGGGATGCGGAATGATGTTCAAAATGAGGAGAGTATCCCCTGTGATGAGGAAATAGAAACGCCAGTCACGGTTTACGCGGGCCTGCCAGATATTGCGCGATTCGTCGTATTTCTTGGTGCGAAGTGAGGGGTGCCGGAAATTCTCCACCAACAGTTTGACTTGTTTGTCGAATGCTTTCTGCACCGAGGCGGGAGCCTCAGCATAGTCCTTTGCAGCGGCGGCCGTAAGTTGGCGCTTCATCGGCTACGGGGTTTAACGGATACGGCCTTATTGGGGCGAGATTTCTTTGGTTGAGAGTGCAGAAACGTAATCATCTCTTCGTGGGTCGCAAAGGGCCCAAAGGTTTCGCCCTTTCTTACCTGCTCCAACGATTCCGCCAGTCGGGCATCGATGATCCGTCGCTGCTGCGGCGTATACTCACGGTCCACAACCATCTTGGGAGTGAGAATAATCCTGCCGTTCTCCGCCCTGGCTTCCACAATGTCGCCGTCAACCAGTCCCACCTGGACGCGAACCCGCGTGGGAATAGTTACCTGCCCCTTGCGTTGTACCCTAACGAGAATGCTCATAACGATTAGTTTCCGGAAGCCGGAAATTCCGACTTCCTGAAATGAAGAATAGCGTTTTGCCGATATCCTGTCAATGGCGTCATGATGAACTCGGCGTAGCTGCGGCTTTACGCCACGATTGGTGGAAATCGCACCCTTTCGCCGAGGTTGGGCGGATGGCGGGGTAGACCCGCCGCCACTTCTTGTCCTCTCATCGCGGCGGTATTCCGCATGTTCCCAACCGCGTCAGGACGATGTAGAATTACGTCTAATTCGTTTTTGGATCCTCGCCGTCGCCGAGTCAAATTTGCTCTATAAAGGAAACCTCCCTTGCCACTAACACGACCTGAGTGCGAAAAAATCCATGAATCCGCGCTGGACGTCTTGAAGGATTTGGGCGTTCGCGTGGACGACCCGGAAATCATCCGAACATTGCAGGAGGCGGGCGCCACGGTGGACACGGAGAACCGCGTCCACATTCCCGCGCGCTTGGTGGAGTGGGCACTTCAGCAGGCGCCGCGCCAGGTGAAAATTGCCGACCGCAACGGCCATCTGTGGCAATTGGGTCCGGAGGGTGGGACTCTGGTCCTGACGGGGAATGCGCTCTACATCACGCGTGGCCGCACGCGCAGTGATTTGATGGCGGCGGATTTGGCGGAACTGGCGCGAGTCGTGGATGCGTGCCCGAACGTTCACGGTATGGTGGGAACCTCCATGGCCGACTATCCACCCACCAGCCGTGATTTCGCCGGGTTCCGCATCATGGCGGAAAACACGGGGAAGCACCTTCGGCCCTGCATCTACACGCCGGCGGGGGCACGCGTCGTTATGGAGATGGCCCAGGTTCTGCTCGACGGCACAACCTTGCGGGAGCGTCCCATTGTCAGCACGGGCTTCAGCATCATCAGTCCGTTGCACTGGACGGCCCTGGCGCTTTCGGTCTTTAAGGAGACCGCGGGCCTGGGTGTGCCCGCGATGATCAATTCCGAACCACTGGCGGGAGCAACGGCTCCTGTTACCCTGGCTGGCTGCATGGTGATTGGTGACGCCGACACCCTGAGCGGACTGGTCATCAACCAATTGCTGGAGCCCGGGCGTCCGTGCTTTTACAACATAGGGTTCGCGCATGTCTTCGACATGTCCGCCGGGCTGGCACTAACCGGTGCGCCGGAGAATGCCGTCCTCCAGGCTGCCGGG